>JAGWWH010000008.1 GCA_018970485.1 Pseudomonadota bacterium
TAGAAGAAAGAGATAGAGATACTCTTCCCGTAGAAGAAAGAGATAGAGATACTCTTCCCGTAGAAGAAAGAGATAGAGATACTCTTCCCGTAGAAGAAAGAGATAGAGATACTCTTCCCGTTCCAGGAGAAGGAGAATTGTCAGGTCTCCATGAACAAATTAGATTAATACGCTCGGAAAAAAAACAGTTGCAAGAAAAATATGATAAGCTTTTGAAAATTTTGGCTGTAACTGAAGAAATAGGAGTTAGCCCGGTTTTACATGGAGTTTCTGGGGCGACTTCTTTTACAAATTCCGTAATGGAAGTACCCAAGAAAATGATGACACGTGAAGCTACTTGCTTTGATTCTCTTGCTAATACTTTTCGTTCACCTGCTACTAAACAAGATCACGATAATCCTAGTTTGAATACTGGAGAAGAAAAAGATTGCGTTGATGCTGTGGTTGGTGCTATGGGTTGTGATTCTAATCCTTCTGGCGCTACTCCTAGTCCTAAAAATCTCGGTGAAAGAACTTGCCTTAATGTTGTGGTTAATACTGTGGTTGATGCTGCGACTAATGCTGCTAATGCTGCGACTAATGCTGCGACTAATGCTGTGACTGGTGCTATGGGTTGTGGTTCTAATGCTTCTGACGCCACTCCTAGTTCTCAGAATACCGATGAAACAGGTTGCTTTGGTGTGAAGACTCCTACCCCCGAGCCCACCAAAGAAACTGGCGAAGCTAAAAAAGCTAAAGAGGAAGTCGTGATTGTGTTGAAGATAAACGATAAAGGTGAGTTTGAGATTATGGAAACCCCTGAAAGTAAGGTTGGGGACGCTAAATTTTATCGTTTTGATAGAGAAGGAAGTTTAGTTGATATTAGAGAAATTGGAGAAAAAAGTAATGGAGGTACAGTTGCCGCCGCCGGCTAAGCAAATAAGTAAATCACGATTTTAGTTTGCGAATCTTGATCGAATGACATTCTGGAAGAGATAACATTCTGGTAAAATAGAGAAAAAGGATTTCATTAAAGAATCTTAACAAAAAACAAAACCCTTGATTCGGGACAAATCAGAAATCTCTTTATTGATCATCATAAATTGGCTGTCTTGCATCTTTGTTTTGGCCACCTAGAAGGCGCGACCCGATTTGTAAGTCCTTACAAATTTTAACCTCCACAAGCAATGATGCACTTGGTGCCTAGCTTAGAATAATCTCTCTGAAAACTCTTTGAGAATTCTGGCTTGGTTTGTTGTTGCTTGGTAAATAACCATTTCAAATTTATGTCTACAGAACTTCCAAAATTTACTATTCGTCAACTTCTCGAATCAGGCGTTCACTTTGGTCACAAGACCATGCGTCGCAATCCAAAAATGGAAAAATACATTTTTGGCAGCCGCAACGGAATCACAATTATCGATCTCAACAAAACCGCAGCTTTACTCCACAATTCCCTAAAAACAGTTAAAGAAATCGCTAAAAACAACGGCCGTATTCTCTTCGTTGCAACTAAAAAACAGGCGGTCGATCCGGTAGCTGAAGCAGCAAAAAGATGTGGACAATATTACGTCAACCAGCGCTGGTTAGGCGGCATGTTGACTAACTGGAAAACAGTTTCTCAATCAATCAAAGCTTTGAAAAAAATCGAAGAAAAGCTCGCCGACACTGAATTTGGCTACAACAAAAAGGAAAAACTCGTTCTCGAAAGACAAAGAACAAAACTTGAACAAACTCTTGGTGGCATCAAAAACATGGGCGGATATCCCGATCTAGTTTTCATAATCGATACCAACAAAGAATCGATCGCCTTCGCTGAAGCTAGTAAACTCAAGCTTCCAATTATGGCCATTCTTGACTCCAACTGCAATCCAGACGGCGTAACTTTTCCAATTCCTGGAAATGATGATTCGGCAAAATCAATCAAACTTTATTGCCGCCTAATTTCTGATGCCGCAATCGCTGGAATCAAAGAAAACATGATTCAGGCAGGTGTTGATATCAGTAAATTAGAAGATTCTAGCATTGCGGAACTAAAAAGACCGGAAGCACCAAAAACATCTGAGGAAGAAAAAAAACCAGCTAGAAAAGAGTTCAAAAGAAGTGAAAAACCTGAAGTAAAGGCAGAAGAAAAAAAATCTTTCGAAAAAAAACCTAGCAAGAAAACAGAAGTAAAATCTGAAGCAAAGGCAGCTACCAAAAAACCAGCAGCGAAAAAGCCGGCAGCGAAAAAATAACTCATCCGTGAGTCATGCCAGATTTCTAGAGGCATGACTCACAACTCTCTTCGACAAACTCAAAGAAACCACTAACCATCAAATCAATAAAAAAATGGCAGACTTAGCTCTTATTAAAAAACTACGCGATACTACAGGATGTGGCATCGCTGATTGTAACAAAGCTCTTGCAGCAACTAATGATAACGTTGAAGAGGCTGTGGATTGGCTTCGTAAAAAAGGTCTTTCTTCTGCAGCAAAGAAAAGCGGACGCGTTACTTCTGAAGGTGCAGTTGCAGTTAATGTTCTCGGCAAAAAGGCTTCGATCATCGAAGTAAATTCCGAAACTGACTTCGTTGCTCGTAACCAAAAATTCCAAGATTTCGTCGCAAAACTTTCTGTTGAAGCCCTCGCTTTTGGTGATGACATCGCGAAATTCCAAGCGGCAAAAGATGAGGAAGTTAAGCAACAAATCAGTGTGATTGGTGAAAACATCAATATTCGTCGCATCTCCACTCTCGAAGTTTCTCAAGGTTTAGTTGTGAGCTACGTTCACAATGCAACCGCACCAAACATTGGTAAAATCGCTGTACTTGTTGCTCTTGAGTCATCGGCTAGCGAAGAAAAATTAAACGAATTTGGCAAACAGCTTGCGATGCATATCGCGGCCGCAAAGCCAGAAGCTCTTTCAATCGAAGCTGTAGATCCTGCAAGACTTGCACGCGAAACTGAAGTTCTAAAAGAGCAAGCTCGCGCCTCTGGAAAACCTGAAAGCATCATCGACAAAATGATCGAAGGTCGAATCAGAAAATATTACGAAGAAGTTGTCTTTTTGGAGCAGCTTTTCGTGATGGATGACAAGCTAAAAATCAAAGATTTGCTTGCCAACTTCAGCAAAGAAAATGGCCCAACAAAAATCTCTGGATTCAAGCTATTCGTGCTTGGCGATGGTATTGAAAAACAAGAAAGTGATTTTGCTGCAGAAGTAGCGTCAATGACAAAATAATTTTATGTCCAACAAGTCCGCTCTGAAATTTAAAAGAATTCTCTTCAAAGTCTCTGGTGAGGCGCTGATGGGTGAGCGGGCTTTTGGACATGATCCAATCGCGATCAAAAAAATCTGTCACCAAATAATCTCCGCTCACAAGTTGGGATGCGAGATCTGCGTCGTTGTTGGTGGAGGCAATATTTTCCGCGGCGTTTCTCAAGCGGCAGAAGGAATGGAAAGGGTTACCGCTGATTACATGGGAATGCTCGCCACCTGCATTAACGGCCTCGCTCTACAAAGCGCTCTCGAAAAAAATGGCATCGAAACTCGCATGCTTTCCGCAATCACCATGAACAGCGTTTGCGAACCTTACGTAAAAAGAAGAGCTGCTCGTCACCTAGAAAAAGGTCGCATCGTAATTTTTTCTGCCGGCACCGGAAATCCATTTTTCACCACTGATACCGCTGCAATCTTACGCGCAGTTGAAATGGGTTGTGATGGAATTTTCAAAGGAACGCAAGTTGATGGGGTTTATTCCGCCGATCCAAAAATAGATAAAACCGCAATTCGCTACGAAAAAATAAAATACATCGACGTGATCAAACAAGATCTTCGCGTCATGGACCAAACCGCAATCGCCCTCGCCAAAGACAATAAGCTTCCGATCATTGTTTTTTCGATCAAAGAGGAAAACGCCTTGCAGCAGGTGGTGCAAGGGTCGGGGAAATTTACAATTATTAACTAGCGTCATCGCGAGCGTAGCGCGGCGATCCATGGATTGCCGCGTCGCTGCGCTCCTCGCAATGACGATAAAAATAAATACGAGTATGCTTAATCAACTAGTCGACAAAGCCCGTCAAAAAATGGAAGACACGATGACTTCGCTCAAGCGTGATCTTGATTCAATCTCAACCGGCCGCGCGCATCCGAATTTGCTCGATACCATTCGTGTCGAAGTTTACGGACAGTTAATGCCAATCACTCAAATCGGCTCGATCTCAGTTCCTGAAGCGACAATGCTCGCCGTTCAGATTTGGGATCGCGAAAATTTGAAAGCAGCAGAAAAGGCAATCATCAACGCCAATCTTGGTTTTAACCCAATGATCGACGGCACGACAATGCGCATCGCCATTCCAAAACTTAGCGAAGAGCGTCGTCGTGATTTATCCAAACTCGCCAAGAAATATGGTGAAGATAAAAAAGTTGCTCTGCGCAATATTCGTCGCGACATCCTCGATGATTTCAAAAAACATGAGAAAGAAATCGGCAAAGATCAGATCCATTCTTTCACCGATATCGTACAGAAAATCACCGATGAATTCGCAAAAAAAACTGACGATGCCGTTGCTATAAAAGAAAAAGATTTGATGAAGGTCTAATGTTTTTTTTTCGTAAAAAAAACAAAGACAAAGCCAATGAATTAAAGATCCCACACCATATCGCCATCATCATGGATGGCAATGCGAGATGGGCTAAACGGCGCAATCTTCCACTAAAAATTGGTCACAAAACTGGCTCAGAAAATGTCCGCAAAATTTCTGAAAACTGCATCGAGCTTGGAGTAAAATTTCTCACCATCTACGCCTTCTCTTCTGAAAACTGGGATCGCCCACAAGAAGAAGTGAATTATCTAATGAAGCTGCTCGAGGATTATCTCGAGAAAGAAACTAAGCCCCTGATTGAGCAAGGCGTTAAAATTCTCATTTCCGGAAATTTACAAAAACTCGCCGACTCAACAAAAACAAAAATAAAAGAAATCGAAGAGAAAACTAAAAACAACACCACCCTCACCCTAACTGTCGCCTTCTCTTACGGTGCTAGGCAAGAGTTAGTCGATGCCGTCAAGAAAATTGCTGAACAAAAAATTTCCGCTGCAGAAATTAACGAAAACTTGATCACTAAAAATCTTTATCACCCAGAAATTCCCGATCCGGATTTACTCGTTCGAACCGCTGGAGATTTGCGCGTAAGCAACTTTTTATTGTGGCAAATTGCCTACAGCGAACTCTACTTCACCGATACCTTCTGGCCAGATTTCGACAAAAAAAATCTGCTCGAAGCCATTCAAAGTTTTAACAAAAGAGAGAGGAGATATGGTAAACGCTAAACTCAAAACACCTTTGCGACTTCTAAACAAACTGATCGCTCACGTTCATTTTCTCGAACCGCGCGAGAACACGAAACAGCGCGTGATCAGT
Organism: Pseudomonadota bacterium; assembly: GCA_018970485.1. GTDB lineage: Bacteria > Pseudomonadota > Alphaproteobacteria > Rickettsiales > UBA1997 > UBA2645. The sequence continues at coordinate 5,382 of JAGWWH010000008.1, forward strand.
TCGATGGTAATGATTCCACTGGCGCTTTATGCAATTTTTTATTCCGCGAATTTCTTCATTTTTCTCTTCATCGCGATCGCAATGATGATGACAGTTGAATGGCTCGACATGATTCGTCGTGAAGAAAATCAAACCAAGTGGCGCACGATCGGACTCTTCTACATCCTCATCCCGATCTACTCGGTAATCAAAATCCGCATGATCGACTCCAACATCTTATTCTGGATGTTCGCCGTAATCTGGGCGACCGATATCTTCGCTTTCTTCGCCGGCAGAAGTCTTGGCGGTCCAAAAATCGCTCCCAACATCAGTCCAAACAAAACTTGGTCTGGCCTTGCTGGCGGCCTTATCGCAAGCATGATCATCGGCCTTCTCAGTTCATTTATGTTCAAAGGTGGAATCTTATTTTTCCTAGTCGCGAGTATATTTTTATCCCTCCTCGAACAAGCCAGCGACTTACTCGAATCAAAGTTCAAAAGAATTTTCGGCGTTAAAGATAGTGGCAACCTAATCCCCGGACATGGCGGCGTGCTTGATCGCCTTGACGGCATGATGTTAGTTGCGCCGATGGTTTTGTTTTTAATCGCAGTTTTCCCGTCTCGATTCGGAATGTAGTTGGTGAAAAGTTTTTACGCAGACGCGATCCAAAACCTAAAAGAAAAAAATCTTTACCGGAAGTTGGTTGAAGCTGATGTCGCTTACAAAGACTTAATCTCCTTTGCTTCGAATGATTATTTCAATCTCTCGCAAAATGCCGAAGTAAAAAAAGCGGCAAGAGATGCGATCAAGAAATACGGGGTTGGATCAGGTGGATCACGCTACATTTCTGGAAATCACTCACTCTACACAAAGCTAGAAAAACAAGTCGCGCGAATGAAGAACTGTGACGATTCGATTGTTTTTTCTTCGGGTTACGCTTGTTCGATTGGCGTGATTCCTGCCCTTGTTTCTGAAGGGGATTTGATTGTCGCCGATCGTTTAATTCATTCCTGCCTGATTGATGGAGCAAAGCTTTCTGGCGCAAGAATGGTAAGGTTTTTGCATAATGACGTGGCTCACGCGCGGAGAATCTTGGAAGAGAATCGCAGTAAGTTTAAGAAGTGTTTAATCATCACAGAGACAGTATTCTCGATGGATGGTGACTTAGGCGAAATCGATAAACTTCTCGAGCTTGCCGAAGAGTTTAATGCGATTTTAGTTTCTGATGATGCCCATGGACTCTTCCAAAACCAGCCCACTCCTAACTCCACTCAAAGATCTCTGCATTTACAACTAGGCACCCTCTCCAAAGCCATCGGCACCCTTGGCGGATATGTTGCGGGCGAACAATCTTTGATCGATTATCTCCGCATTTTTGCCAAACCAGTAATCTATTCCACCGCCCTTCCCGCCTCAATTCTCGCCGCTTCAATCGCCTCACTAAAAATAATCGAAAAGAAAGATATCGGAAAAAAAGTTCTGAAAAATGCCGAATATTTTTGTGAGTTAATGAAGCTTCCAAAGCCAAAAACCGCAATCGTTCCAATCATTCTTGGCGACAATGAGAGAGTCGTCTCAATCGCTGCAAAACTTGAGGAGTTGGGATTTTTAATCTCCGCCATTCGTCCACCCACAGTTGAAAAAAACAAAGCGCGTTTACGCCTTACTTTTTCTTCGAAGCACAAAAAAAATCAGATCAAGAAACTGGCAGAAACTTTAGCCAAAATTCTGAGAGATTCGTGACTCTCTAAGATTAAGACTCTTGTTTTACTCGAATGGAATCAGCGCGACTTTACCAATTAACAACACCGCATCCAAACCAACGGCAATAGGAGTGACAGCAATTTTCCCGACATTTTTTACCAAGTTTGAATCGCGATAATAAACCGTAATTTCCTGCGAATTTTCCAAGCGAGAGAAATTCTGATTGAGATATTTTGCCGCATATCTTCTGCCCAAAAGATTGACGGTAACAAAAATATTTCCGTTATTTGGACGAACTCCAAAACTTCCCAGAGCCTGCAATTCTTCTGGTGTTAGAGCGCTAGCGGCGCCGTAAAGAACCAATTCCCCGTTTGCTTCATTTTCTGAAGTTAATTTTAGAAACGTGTCCTGAGATCTAATAATCAAAGCATTGCGCTGCTTTATGGGCAAAATTACCTTCAGCATGCCCGAATTATCAGCGAAGATGTAATGATATTTTTCGCCAACCAAAACCACATATCGGCCATCAGTTCCCAAAAAAAGTTGATTAACTCTTTCTTGATAACTTTTGTCCCCCCAGAGCGCTTTGGTGACGCAAGAGCTTTGGGCGAAGAGAAGAACTACTAGAAATAATTTTGTGACTTTCATGCTTAGAGTTGAGATAAAATTCCTTGTCTAACATCATGCAACTCAGCGTCACTCAAGGGCACAAGGCCATTATTAACTAAGTATCCTTTTTTGCCGATCGTCTCTTCGCTAATAATTTCTAGAATAAAATCGCGCATTTGCGGCCTTGAATTCAGATTATCTTTTTTGAAATAAACGAAAAGTGGGCGAGAAAGTTTATACCGCTTAGAAGCAATATTTTCATAGCTCGGGGTTACTCCATCAATTTCCACGGCTTGAATTGTTTGTTTATTTTCAATCAAAAAATTGAAACCGAAAATTCCAAAAGCATCTGGGTCGTTTTTTATTTTATCGATTATTGCCTGATCGTTTTCGCCTGATTCGATAAACTTCCCGTCTTTTCTAAAACTGTGACATTGCTTCTTTCTGGAGAGATAGTCTGGGTAATTTTCGACGAATTCTTTTTTACGAAAACAAACTTCTTCCAACATCAAATCAGCAAAAACTTCACGCGTTCCCGAGGTAAGAGGTGGGCCATAAACGAGGATTTTTCTTTTTGGTAAAGAGGCATCGATTTGATCCCAAGTTTGATAAAAATTATTCACCAATTTTTTGCTTTTTTTGTCGTAAACTTTTTCAGCTAAAGCCAAGAAAATTTGCTCTTTGGTCAGTTTGATTTTTTTGTTTTTGATGAAGTTACCTACAACGATTCCGTCGTAACCAATTTTAATTTCGACGAGTTGTTTAACACCATTATTGCTACAATTTTCCTCCTCTTCTTCTTTGATTGGGCGCGATGCATCAATGAAATCTGGAGAATCCAAATTATCTGCCGAACAAAAAGTTTTAAATCCGTTGCTGCTACCAGTTGATTCAACCAAAGGGGTTTTGGTTCTTAAATTTTTGAGATCTTGAGAGCGACTAAATTCCTCAGAAACCGCAGCCATAAAAGGTGAAATTGTTGAGGATCCAACGATGTGAAGAGGTCGGTCTTTTGCACTGCAATTTTGCGTTGCGAGGAGAAATAAAAAAGTCGTGCTGAGAAATTTTTTAAGCATTTTTTTTAAAATTAATTTATTCCTTACTGCGCTCGTGATAAGAAGGAGTAAGCGTTGTCAGGGGTTCTAAGAAAATTTTTCCTTTATTTTGATCATTTCAATACAGGCATTTGCTGCAAATCCGCCTTTGTCTTTTTTTGCCGGATCAGCGCGCTCTAAGGCTTGCAGTTCGTTTTCTACAGTAAGAATTCCGTTGGCAATTGGCAATTTTGCTTTGATTGCAATATCGTTTAAGCCGCGCGCACTCTCGCCCGCCACAATATCATAATGAGAAGTTTCGCCACGAATCACACAACCAAGAGCAACGTAACCAGAATATTTTTTACTCTCTTTGCTGAAGGCCACAACCGCAGGAATTTCAAGCGCTCCTGGCACTGTGATTATCTCAAATTCATAACCAAGTTCAGTGATTTTTTTTGTCGCGCCGGCGAGCAAAAGAGCAGAAATATGTTGGTAGAAGGTTGCCTGAATGATTAGGATTTTTTTCATGTTTTTAATTTATTTAGAATTTCTGTTCTCAAATTTTGGATCAGCGGAAATTTTTTGTTCCCAGTCTTATTTTCTTAAAAAACTAAAAGTTGTTAAGCCGTATTTTCTAATCTCGAGTAATTTCAGCGGTGAGAAATTTTGTACCTCTTGCGAAGATTTTGCCTCAACCACAAGTAAAGTTTTTTCGGAAATAAAATCTTTCTCGATAAGATTTTTAACCATCGGCAAAGGGTCTTGTTCGTAGGGAGGATCTAGGAAGACGAGATCAAAATCTTTTTTGGATTGATTAAAATTTTTCGCATCCGCACAAATTATTTCACACTCATTCTCAACCTTGAGCAGAGCTACATTTTGATTCAGCAGCTCTAAATGTTCACGATTATTGTCGACAAAAGTTACGAATTTTGCTCCGCGTGAAAGAGCTTCGAAACCAATGGCACCAGAGCCGCAACACAGATCTAAAATTTTAGAATCACGTAACTGAAAATTAATTTCTTCGGCAAATTTCCAAAAAGATAAAATATTAAATAAAGTCTCGCGATTCTTGTCTGTTGTGGGACGAAGCGATTTAATATGATCTGATTTTACTAGATTTCGACCACGAAATTTTCCGGAAATAATGCGCATTGATGTTTGTTTTAAATGAAGTTTATGCGTGTTTAGAAACGCATTTTATCTGCGTAATAAACCCCGAGCAATTTCACATTTTTAGAAAAAAATCCCAATTCTTCCAAAGCCAAAGAAACATGTTTTTGATTTGGATGTCCCTCGATGGAGATAAAAAATTGCGCTTCTTTTGATAAACCGCTCGGAATGTAACTTTCTAACTTTACCAAGCTCACGCCATTTGTCGCAAAGCCGCCAAGAGCTTTGTATAAAGCACCGGGAATGTTACGAATCGTAAATAAAAGCGCGGTGATTACTGGAGCGATTTTTGGATCAACTTCTTTTGAGTCTTTCGAAATCACCACAAAAACCGTCACATTATCACCACCGGAATCTTGCAAATTTTCTTTGATGATTTCGAGGCCGTAGAGATCTGCAGCCATTTTTGAACAAATTGCTGCTTTATTTTTTTCGCCATTCGCAGCGATGAATTTTGCAGCCTCGGCGGTATTGGAAAATTCAACAATTTTTGTTTTGAGTTGACGTAAATTATTCTGACATTGCATCAAAGCTTGTGGGTGAGACAAAACCTCTTTTATCTCCTCAAGCCTTGCGCCTTTTATCGCGGCGAGGTTGTGTGAAATCGGAAAAAAATGTTCTGCAACGATCGAAACTCGATATTTTTGTAGTAAGTTGTGAATTTCCGAAACGCGTCCGGCGTAGGAATTCTCTAGCGGGATCATACCAAACTCAGCTTCGCCATTTTCAACTGCAGCAAAAACATCAGAGAAAGTTGGAAAATCTTTTGCTTCAAAATCTCCATAAAATTTTTGACAAGCGAGGTTTGAGTTCGCGCCAAACGTGCCTTGGAAGGCGATTATTTTTTTGGTCATGCAATTGACATTGTTTAATTGAATCTCGATGATCCTCGTCAAGTCCGCTAAAATCAACAGTTCACAAGCTACCAATGCAAAAAGAATGGCAAAAAAAATGGACTCCAAATTCTTGGAGAAATCTTCCGATTAAACAACAGCCTAGCTACGAAAACAAAGCGCAGTTGAAGCAAACAGAAAATCAACTCGCCAATTTTCCGCCGCTGGTTTCGATTGATGAAATTGAAAAATTAAAAGCAGAATTGGCGCAAGTTTCTCGCGGTGAAGCCTTTCTACTGCAAGGCGGAGACTGCGCTGAAAGCTTCGGAGAATTTTCTCACGACAATCTCAAAAGTTTTTTCCGCACCGTAATGCAAATGACGATTGCCTTGATGTACGGCCTTAAAAAGCCGATCGTTAAAGTTGGTCGCGTTGCTGGGCAATATGCTAAACCAAGATCTCTTGATGAAGAAACAATCGACGGAGTCTCTCTTCCCGCCTATCGCGGCGACATCATCAATGCGATCGAGTTTGAAAAAAATGCCCGAATTGCCAATCCGCAACGTCTAATCGAATCTTATTTTCACTCCGCCGCATCCCTAAATTACCTACGCTCTCTGGCTCTTGGCGGTTACGGAAATTTGGAAAAAGTAAATAAATGGAACGAAGAATTTTCGCACAGCTTAACCAGCAAAAAAAATACCGAAATCTTGATTAACAAAATCAATGAGAACCTAGATTTTATGCAGGCTTGCGGCATTAACTCAAAGAATCTTCCTCAGCTTACAACCGCGAGTTTTTTTACTTCGCACGAAGCACTTTTACTTAACTACGAAGAAGCTTTTACGCGTAAAAATAAAGATAGTGGCAAGTTCTACGACCTCAGCGCTCACATGCTTTGGATCGGTGATCGCACTCGCAATCCAAACGAAGCTCACGTCGAATTTATGCGCGGAATTTCCAATCCAATCGCCTTCAAGGTTGGGCCTTCGATTAACAAAGATGATTTGTTGAGATTGCTCGAAATCCTGAATCCTGAAAACGAACCAGGCCGGATAAATTTAATCTCACGCATGGGCGCTTCTAAAGTTGAAGAGCTTTTACCAACTTTAGTTAAAGCCGTAAAAGATGCCGGCGCTTCTGTTGTCTGGTCTTGCGATCCAATGCATGGCAACACAATCAAATCTTCGACCAACTACAAAACGCGTAAATTTGACGATATTTTGAGCGAGATAAAATCGTTCTTCGCTGTGCATCAAGCTCTTGGAACCTACGCCGGCGGCGTGCATTTCGAAATGACTGGTCAAGACGTAACTGAATGCCTCGGCGGCAATCAAAAAATATCTGAGCTAAACTTACAGGATCGCTACCACACTCACTGCGACCCAAGATTAAATGCATCTCAAAGCGTCGAATTAGCTTTCATGATCGCGCAAGAATTAAGTGGAAAATAATCATGAAAAAACACGGAACGATCGCCATCGTCGGCGCGCCTAACGCAGGCAAATCAACACTTACCAACGCTCTACTTGGACAAAAACTTTCCATCGTTTCGCCGAAAGTTCAGACCACGCGTAACTCAATTCGCGCCATCGTTATTGAGAAAGAAACACAAATGATCGTGATCGACACGCCGGGAATTTTTATTCCGCGCGACGATAAAATTTTGGAACGCATCATCGTTAAATCCGCATGGCAAGCACTTCGCGATGCCGATCACATTTTATTTCTTGTTGATGCCGCAGTTGGAATGAATCGTGAAAATCTGCGCATTATTGAAGATCTGCGCAAAGAAAATTTACCGATGACTGTCGTTATAAATAAAATCGATGCGGTCAGAAAATCTTTAATACTCGAAAGCTTTGCGAAGCTTTCAGATCTTGGCGTTGAAGACATTTTACCAATCTCCGCTTTAAACAATGACGGCGTCGATAAACTAAAAATTTTCCTGAGCGAAAAATGTGTGAATCCGGAGTGGATTTATGACGAAGATCAAATCACCGATGCGCCAATGCGCTTCATCGCTTCTGAACTAACGCGCGAAAAACTTTTTCTGAAGTTAAATCAAGAACTGCCCTACTCTCTCACGGTCAAAACCGATAGTTACGATGTTTTAGACAACGGCCAAATCAAAATTCGTCAGACGATTTACGTCACCAAAGAAAGTCAAAAAAGTATCGTTGTCGGCAAGAAAGGTTCGATGATTAAAGAAGTCGGCGAAGAATCACGCAAAGACATGGCAAAAATCGCCGGCGCGAAAGTGCATTTATTTTTGTTCGTGAAGGTGAAAGAAGGCTGGATGAATGATGTCGAGAGCTACGAGATTATGGATATCGAGAAGATGCCGAAGGGGAAGTAGCTTTCTACACCCTCTCTAAGAAGTCATACTGAGAAGCCCGTCCTGAGATTGTCGAACGGAAGCATGATCTTTTAACCCCGATAACCCACCCTTCGACAAGCTCAGGGTGACATCGAGTCATTTTTTCGAGGATGACATCGAGTCGTGCTGAGCTTGTCGAAGCATGACGCACCACAACCTCCAGACCAACCATGTTCGTCTACATACTAGAATGCTCTGACGGTAGCTATTACGTCGGAGTTACAAATGATGTCGAGAGAAGAGTCGCAGAGCACAATGAAGGGCGCGATCAGAAAAGTTACACTCACAATAAAAGACCAGTTTCGCTAAAATTTTGCGAAAGTTTTGATGATCCGCTTCAGACGATTGAATTTGAAAAAAGATTGAAGGGTTGGAGTAGAAAAAAGAAAGAGGCGCTGTTTAGAAAAGATTGGGAAGAGATTAGAAAATTGGCTAAAAATTATTCGTCAAAACAACACCCTTCGACAAGCTCAGGGTGACATCGAGTCATGTTTTGGAAAAGCTCAGGGTGACAAAATCGAGTCATGCTGAGCCCGTCGAAGCATGGCGCTCCACGCACTCAAACTAATATTTCAAAAACTTAGAAACCGGACGATCGATCACTTCAAACTTGCCATTACCAACTTGCAATACCGCCAAGTTTCTTTGCACCAAGCCGTTTGGCAAAAAGCGGAAGGTTCCGTCGATTCCGTCAAAGCCGTTAATTGGAGGATTTTCGTATTTTATAAAATCTGAAATTGTTGGCGCTTTTAATCTTCCGCGACGATTTGCGAGTTCGATTGCTACTGCGGTTAAGTCGTAAACAAGCGAGGTAATTCTTGGCGGAAATTTGTTAAAACTTTGGTAATAAGTGCGTTCAAAATTTTGAAAGCGATCATTCTCTGGAGCGGGAAACCAAGCTCCTAAAAGATTTGTATCATTCAAAGTTGCAACATCGTCCCACTGATTAGTTCCGATAAGCTGAAAGTCGCGCTCATCCTTATTTAATTTCTTCAAGGCGGCAGCAACTTTTGACAACATTTTTCCTGATTCTGGAACGAAAATTATTTGCGGATAAATCTTATCCATATCTCCAACTACAATGTCTTTTTTGATCTTATCTTTTCCTTGGGTTAAGTGGGTCGGCAGGGTGAAAGAGTTGATCACGCGCTCTACTACTTTATCAATATTGAGGCCGTTAGTTTCATAAAATTCTGAGGTAATCATAGTGCCATCGCGATCACGAACTATGCGACTAAATAGACTCGAAATTGTACGGCCGTAATTATTGTTGGGAGCGATTGTAGCGAAGTTAATTTTACCCTGATCAATTGCATATTCAGTAATTCTATCAATTTGCGCTTCTGGTAAAATTCCTGCCAAAAAAACTCCACCCTCAGAATTAATTTTTCCAATCAGCTCCTGATTGTTAGAAAGTGAGATCATGGTGATTCCGTTACTCTTCGCTTCTTTTTCAATCGCCGGAATTGCTTGACTAAAAATCGGACCAATCACGATTTTAATTTTGCGATCCACTATTTGCTTAAAAGCCTCTTCCGACTCGTGAGCGGTTTCTTTTGAATCAATTAAAACTAGCTCGATTACGTGATTGTGATCATTGTCAAAAACCGAGATGCTTGCAGCGTTAAAAAGGCTCCAGCCCAAATCTTTGAACTTGCCCGAAAATGGTAAAAATAATGCGACCTCGGTCTTCTTCTCGTTAACTTTTAAGGTCTGTAAGTTTTTTGATTCAAATTGATCGTGAGTTGGGGCTGGAACTTTTTCATCTAGAATTTCTGGTGCTTTAAAAACAGCGGTGAGAGGCTTCTGCTCTATCTTCTGAGTTACCGATTGACAGCCAAAAAGAAACAAAACTAGAAGCGACAGCGAGAGTTTTTTCATAAATTTTCAGTAAGGAATTATTCAAATAAAATGTTCGATCTTTCACAGAAAACTCAAGCGATAAAACTCGAATCTGCGCTCTATGTCGTGGCTACGCCAATCGGCAATCTAGGTGATATCACCTTGCGTGCATTACAAATTTTAGCGTCGGTAGATTTTGTGATTTGTGAAGATACGCGCATTTCTTTACGACTCCTCGAGGCCTACAAAATCAAGGAGAAAAAGATGTTAATTTACAATGATCACTCTGAAGAAAAAGCGCGCGAAAATATTCTTCGCCTTCTGATTGAAAAAAAATCTCTCGCTTTAATTTCTGACGCCGGAACCCCGCTAATTTCCGACCCTGGCTACAAATTAATAAGTTATTTACGCACTTACGATCAAAGAATTATTCCACTTCCCGGCCCGTCTTCTCTGACTTCAGCTCTTTGTGCCTCAGGCTTACCTTGTGATAATTTTTTATTTCTTGGCTTTCTTCCAACGACCAGAATCGCGCAAAAAAACTTACTTAAATCTCTGCCGACAAATTTCACTTTTGCTTTTTTTGAATCAGCAAATCGCGTGACGGAAACTCTGGAATCAATTTCAGAAACACTTGGTGAGCGCAGAGTTTGCGCGGCACGAGAGCTTACTAAAATTCACGAAGAAATCGTTACTCACGAAATAAAAACTCTACAAAAATTTTTCGAAACAAACCCTGAAAAGCTCCGCGGTGAATTTGTAATCATTGTCGAAAAAGCAAAAAAAGATGAGAGAAAAATCTCTGAAGAAAATTTACAAAAGGAAATAAAAGCTGCGATTTTGGCCGGTGAAAGCATTAAAGATCTGTCACAAAATCTGGCCGATATTTACGGAATTCACAAAAAAGAAATTTATCAATTAGCCCTAAAACTAACTAAGTAGTCATGAAGCTGTCGAGGCATGGCGGATCTCCGTCACCCTTCGACAGGCTCAGAGCGACTCAATAAATACACAAAATGAAAAATATTCTTACCTATCGCGGCATCGCGCCAGACCTTGATTCAACCGCATTCATCGCTCACACCGCCATTATTTCTGGCGACGTAAAAATCGGCAAAAATTCAGGAATTTGGTACGGCTGCGTATTACGCGGCGACGTCACCAAAATCACGATCGGCGAAAATACTAATATCCAAGATAACACTGTTTTGCACGGCACGAGACCGCATCACGCGCAAAATAAAACTGGCGCTGAAGGTGCTCCAGTTATCGTCGGAAATCACGTTACTATCGGTCACAACGCTATTATTCACGCCTGCATAATCGAGGATTACTCCTTTATTGGCATGGGTTCGATCATTATGGATTTAGCGCGAGTTGAACAATTTGGAATGCTTGCCGCTGGCGCCGTTCTTACTCCAGGAAAAATTGTGAAGAGCGGACAAATTTGGGCGGGAAATCCAGCAAAATATTTTCGTGACATGACTCAGACAGAAAAAGATTACATCAAAATCTCTGCTAACAATTACGCGGAGCTAGCTCGTGAATATAAATAAAATTAAAACAATCGCTGCACTTGCTTGCACTGCAACTCTTGCAACCGCCTTTCTTCTGCTTTATTGCCGGACTTTTTATGATTTTAGCAATCTGGCCAAAGAAAGAATTTTGATCAGTCCGCTCTACGCTTTTTTTACCACACCAATTCTTTTTTGGGTTTCTGCTTATCTTTGTAGACGCTTCTCTTTAGCGGCTTCTGGCAATAATATGGGAAATATAGAATCAGCAGTTAACGAAATAGACAAAAGCAACAATCATCAAAAAGCCTCTTTCTTTCTAGGATTCAAAACCATCTCGATCTGCGCATTAAGCTCTTTAGTTTCAACTTTTGGCGCTGGATCGCTTGGGCATGAAGGCCCGTCGGTTCAGATTTCTGCGGGAATTTTTTTTAACGCCGCCAATAAAATTAAGAATTTCTTACCAAAAATAAGTCTCGAAAATTGGATTTATGTTGGAGCTGGAATTGGCCTTGCCGTTGCATTTGGAGCTCCTTTTGCAGGATTGATTTGCGTTTGCGAAAAATCTTTCAAGGTTGGGTCGAAGAAAATTTTATCTAATTTTTTTTGGACCATTCCGGCAATTTTGATATTTGCTCTAATCACCCCAAAAAGCTCTTCGATCTTTTGTAGCGAGACCGCCAACCTCATATACAGACCCAAAGAAATCGCTCTAATTTTTCTTCTCGTAATATTTTGTGGAGCGATAGCAATTTTATTCAAAAAAATTAGCTCTCATTTTTATCGCAAGTTTGTCGCCATAAAATCTCCCAAATGGCATTTGGTGCCAATTATAAGCGGACTCATAGTTTCAATTATAGCTTCTCATTACGGCCCTAATTCGATCGGAAGTGGCTTAACAATGATTAATAGCGCCTTAGCAAATACAGATGCTTCTTTGTCTTATGAAGAAGTTATTGCTCGCATCATTACAACGATTCTGACTTTTATCTCGGGATCTGCCGGAGGATTTGTGGCTCCATCAATTGCTGTCGGAGCTGGAATTGGCTCGGTAGTAGGTCAGATTCTTTCTAGTATTGATCCTAAAATTTTTATTCTTAGCGGAATGGCTGCATTTCTGAGCGCGACAATTGGAATGCCGATAACTGCTGCGATGATTATCTTTGAAACTACCTCTCAGACATTTTTTATCTTTCCACTCTTGCTGTCGTCGTCATTAATCGCTTTTTGTTGTACAAAAATTTTTATCAAACGTGCCTGATTTTTTTAGCAAAACTCAAATCGAGAAGATTGTCGATTTTACCCTGAAAGCAGGTGAAATCGCCTCTCAAGCCTTCATAAAAAAAGATTTCTCGATTGAAAAAAAAGCAGATGGATCACGCGTAACTTCTGCCGATATCGCGGTCAGTCAATTTCTGCATAAACATTTACAAAATGAATTTCCCAAGATTCCAATTGTTTGCGAAGAAGGGATTTTGCGTGAATTTTCTGACGAAATTTTTTTCCTAATCGATCCAATAGACGGCACTTCCAGCTTCATTGCTGGTAATCCTGAATTTTGTATCAACGTCGCTTTGATAAAAAATAAGAAACCAATTTTTGGCCTGATTTACGCCCCGCTTTTTGAAGACGGAAAGATGGTTTTTAGTAACGAGAAAAATCAAATCACACTTCGACGCATCAACTTATCTAATCGCCTTAATGACGCGATTCTCAACAGAAAAAATAAATCCTCTGATAGTTTTAGAGTAGTCACCAGTAGTCGCTCAAAAGATCGTGACGTCGAAGATTATGTGACAAAAAATTATCCGGAATTTTCTAAAAAATTTACTATCGAGAAGCTCTCTTCGGCAATTAAATTCTTCCGTATTTTGGAAGGCGATGCTGATCTTTATTTACATTTTCGTCCTTCAATGGAGTGGGATACGGCAGCTGGACAAGCAATGACGAAGATGATTGGTGGAGAGTTAAAAGATTTAACCGACGAAAAAATTCTGACTTACAAAAAACCTAATTTCGAGAATAAGGCATTTAAGTTACTCATCTGAACTTTTGGGTTTTGACTGAGGAATAAATTCCATAAAAAAGGGAGTAAGAGATTAAATTCTCTTACTCCCTTTTTTTATTTCTAGCGAGAGGGTTTACTTCTTGAGTAACTTTGCCTCTCTAAAGTAACGCTCAGATCCAGGGTGAGACGGTGCTGAATTTCCCTCTCTAAGCATTTCATCCTTTTTGATATTGGAGAAAACGGGGTGAAGAGTTTTGAAGTTATCAAAATTTTCCATCACTACTTTAACCATATTGTAAACAACTTCTGAACTTTGTTTTTCTGAAGTTACGATAGCAGCTTTAACGCCAAAACTCTCCACATCATTAGGATTGCCAGCATAGACTCCGCCTGGGATTGTAGCTTTAACATAAAATGGATTTTTCTCGATTAATTTATCAATTGTTGAGCGATCAATCGGAATAATTTTGACTTTACAGGTTTGTGTAGCCTCTTGCAAAACTCCGTTCGGATTTCCCGAGACGTAAATCATCGCATCAATTTTACCTTCGCATAATGCGCGAGGTTGTTCAGAAGGTTGCAAATAAGTGACTGCAGAAAAATTTTGTTTTGTCCAACCTTTGACTCCAGTCAATACTTCCATTGTTGCATGTACTCCAGATCCTTGAGGTCCAAAATTTACTTTTTTACCCAAAATATCATCCAGCTTTTCAATTCCTGACTTTTCTAAAACGGCGATGGAAAAAGTTTCGGTGTAAAGGGAAAGCACTGAGCGCAAATCTTTAAAAGGCTTCTGATCGGAGAAAAAACCGCTGCCATTGTAAGCATGATATTGCCAATCGGATTGAACTATTCCGAAGTCGATCGCCCCATTACGAATTGCATTTAGGTTGGAAACTGATCCACCAGTTGACTCAACCGAACAACGAATTCCATGCTCCTTGCGACCACGATTAACTAGGCGACAAACCGCACCACCAGCTGGATAGTAGACTCCAGTAATAGCTCCGGTGCCGATTGAAATATAGCGGGTCGAAGCAAAAGATTCTTCGGTTAAAAAGCAAATGCAGGAAAGAAATAGTAGTAGTGCTTTTTTCATTTTTTGGAAAATTTTTTGCAGGAGATGAAGTTGAAAACGCGGTAAAGATTCGTTCGTTTTTTTAAATGTCAATTTTAGCAAAACATGAAAAACGAGTGGTAAATTTGACATTAGGAAAGTCACTTTTTACGGTCCGTTTAGCTTTTACTCATCGCGATCCGACACGCATTCTCAATTCGACTAAAAATTTTAAGAAATGAAACTTTGGAAACAGATTGTTATTGGCCTTACCTCTGGCGTAGCTGCCGGAATTATTCTTGGCGAAGATGCAGCCATGTTTAAAGTTTTGGGAACCATTTTTATTAACCTCATAAAAATGGTGATCGTTCCATTAATTTTCTTTGCGCTTTTATCTGGAATTACTTCGATACAGGGACAAGGAAACTTTACCAGAGTTGGAATCAAGGGATTTGCCGCCTACATCTTTACTGCAATTTTTGCTGTGATTATCGGACTCTCCGCTGGAACAATTTTTCAACCAGGATCTGGTGTAGACCTTCATTCAATGATCGAGGTTAATGGAGTTAATGCCGTCGCAACAGCAAAAACCCCGCCGACAATTTCTGAATTTCTGCTTAGTCTGATTCCAACGAATCCGATCAATGCGATGGCTACTGATAACTTTTTGCAAATTATCGTCTTTTCCATCTTCACAGGAATTGTTATTAACCTAGTCGGAGACAAGGCCAAGCCTCTTAAAGAAGTAATTTATTCAACCTCGCAAGTTACTTTCAAGATGATCGAAATTATTATCAAACTCGCTCCATTCGGAGTATTTGGATTTATATCTTGGATGGTAGGAACTCAGGGCGCAGAGGTTTTGCAAGCTCTTGCGAAGCTAATCATTACGTTTTTGGTAGCCTGCACTTTCCAATATTTTGTTTTTGGCGTGATGATTTTTCTTTTCGCCAAAATCTCTCCTTTGCCTTTTTACCGAAAAATTCTTTTAACTCAGTCCTTAGCCTTCGCGACCAGTAGCAGCAAAGCAACACTCTCGACTGCAATGACTCAGCTGCAAGAAAGAATGGGGGTTTCAAAATCTAACTCCAATTTCCTTCTGCCGCTTGGAGTCTGCATAAACATGGACGGTGCAGCAATTTATCTTGGAATTTGCGCCTTGTTTTTTGCCCAAGCATATGGCGTTGATCTAACCACACAAAACTACATCATGCTGGTCTTAACTTGTACTTTAGGATCAATAGGCTCAGCAGGTATTCCCAGTGGATCAATTATATTTATGGGAATGGTGCTAAGCTCAGTCAGCCTTCCAATCGAAGGTATCGGTATTCTTCTCGGTATAGACAGAATTTTAGACATGATTCGCACTACCATCAATATCACTGGTGATAGCGCGATCACTCTCATTGTTGATAAAAGCGAAGGTGGATTAAACGAAAAGATCTACCACGACAAAAATGTTTAAAAAGTTACTGATTAGTTCTTGGCTCTTTTTAGCAATCACTTCGCCTTCTTTTGCGGCAGAAGATTTAACAGAAATCGAGTCTTACCTCAATAACATCAAAAACCTTTCGGCAAAATTTGTTCAACAATCTGATGGCGGATTAGTTGAAGGAAAATTTTACCTCGCACGTAACTCAGAAAGCGCCGGAAAAATGCGCGTCGAATATCTTACTGAGCCAAAAATAGTCATAAACGTCAATGGGCCTGTTCTTTCTTATTACGACGTTGAACTAGACGAAATATCACACCTCAGCACCAACACAACTCCGGCTTCTTTTTTAACAAGACCAAACATTTCTTTTTCAGCGAAAGATATCGAAGTCACCAAAGTCGAAAAAGACTCGAATCAAATCAGCATTTCTCTTGTCAAAAAAAATCGCAAAGATGCGGGAGAATTTACTTTGGTCTTCAATTTAAACCCGCTTCGTTTCGTTAAGATGAAGGTTAAAAACGATCTCGATCAAATCATTTCCGTTACTCTCTCTGAAATCGATTTCAAAAGTGCGATTCCAAACAAAATGTTCGTACTAAAAAGCGGCAAGTAGCAAAAAAATCGCTTACCACATTTCTCAAAATGTCATTTTCCGTAAATCACAAATCCACTAAAAAACGCCGGATTATTTCCGAAATAAACGTTACTCCCTTTGTCGATGTTTTGCTGGTTTTGTTAATTATTTTCATGGTCGCCGCACCAATGATGACAAGCTCAGTCAATATTGATTTGCCGAAAGGATCCTCTAGTCCCAATAACGAAAAAATTCAGCCAATTACAGTTTCGATCAAATCCGACGGCACAATTTTTTTGCAGGAAGATTTAGTTAAATTGTCAGTACTTGGTAACAAATTAGTTGGTCTCAGCGGCGGAAATTTAAACAATAAAATTCTCGTTCGCGCCGACAAAAAACTCGACTACGGACGGGTGATGGAAGTAGTCAGCACAATTAGCGTTGCCGGTTTTAACCAAGTGGTATTAGTCACTGAATTGGCACAATGATTAAGAATTTTCTCTACTCACTCTTTCTTCATTTTCTACTCGTCCTCGTAATTTATCTAAATTTTAACCTACACAAAGTAGAGGAAAGCAAAACCAACGAAATCGCCGTGAGCCTTGTTGCTATTAGCGGAAGCGAAGAATCGAATGTTGATGCGCCAGAAAGTAGCGATAAAAATCCTGAGCCCGAGGAAGAAGGAATAAAAAAAATAGAAGAAACAAAAGAAGCTGAATCACCAAAAATTTCCGAAAAAAATAAAGTTAAAAAATCTCAAAAAAAATTGGCTCGAGCAAAAAACGTAAAAGCCTTAAAAAAACCAGTCTCTCAAGAAAAAATTGAGGAATTTAAGCAGGAAGAAAAAGAAGAAATAGAGCAGAAAGACGCGAAAAAAAAGCAGGAAGATCTAACGCAAAATCAGCATGAAGATAAAGAACAAAATGAAGCTCCAAAAAAGGAAGATAGTTTAGGAGCTAAAAAAGAATCGACGGAAGAATCAGAAGAAAAAAAACAAGAAAACTCCAAGAATTCTGAAAGTATCAATATGACCAACAGCCTAGAAAACCTTGATCTTTCGACCCGAGAAAAATTTAACGTTCAGTCTCAATTAAAGTTCTGTTACCGCGCCGCAATCAACGAATCTAAGTTAGAAGGAAAATCAAAAATTATCGCAAAAATTGAAATCAGCCGCGACGGGAAAATTACCCTAAATTTTGAAGAAACGGTGAATAAAAATAGATTTGATGACCCAAGCGAAACTGACTATCGCAACACTGTTCTAAACGTTCAACGCGCACTCGATTTATGTAGCCCTCTTCGCAATCTTCCGCTCGACAAATACGAGATCTGGAAGGAAGTTAATCTCGAATTCGAAGAATAAATTTTTTCTAAAAAATGTCCGAAAAATTAAAAAAACAAATTTCTAAAATGAGCTTTGAGTCAGCAATTTCTAGGCTTGAAGAAATTGTCGAAACTTTATCGTCACAAAGAATCAACCTTGATTCAATGATATCGCTACACGAAGAAGGTGTTCTTCTTAAAGAATTTTGCGAACAAAAATTAGCGGATGCCAAATTGAAGATTGAAACAGTTTCAAAAACAAAACTATCCAAATCCCAATGAAACAAATTCCTAACTTTTTGACCTCATTACGTCTAGCTATTATCCCGCTTCTTATTTGCTCATTCTACATCAACGGAATGCTTTCGAACATCATTTCTGCGGCTTTATTTGGAGTCGCCGCAATCACTGATTATTTCGATGGCTACTTCGCCCGCTCTATGAAAGCGCAATCAAATTTTGGTAAATGTCTCGATCCAATCGCCGATAAACTTTTGGTAATTGTTGCAATCGTGATGCTGATTCGCTTCAACCCAACCAATAACTGGATTCTCTTTCCCGGAATGATAATTATCTGTCGCGAAGTTTTAGTTTCAGGCTTACGCGAATTTCTTGCTGAGATAAATGTGAGCGTACCGGTGAGTAAATTAGCGAAGTACAAAACGATGGTACAAATGCTTGCGATTGGTGGACTGATGCTTGGCGAGCGCGGCTCTACTTATATGTTCTATTATTGGCTCAACGGCTTCATTGAAATGGACATAAAATTTCTGCTAGTTAGCGCCGTTGTGACTGCAGCAAAAATTTTATTTATTGCCGCCGCCACTTTAACTGTGATTACTGGCTACGCCTATTTCCGAGTTGGTTTTAAAAATATGTAGCCAATCAAAATGGCTGCACAAACAACAAATATTCCAAGGGCAATTTCATGAAGATTCTCTTCAATTAATTTCTGATTAGCGCCAATAAAAAAACCAAGAGCGATTAGAACCGCATTCCAAATTGCTGATCCCAGAGTCGTATAAATCACGAACAACTTAAAATTCATTTTAGCAACTCCGGCGGGAATCGAGATGAAGTGACGAAAGCCAGGGAGTAGTCGTCCGATAAAAACAGAAATTGGACCGTGATTCTTAAAAAAATCCTCAATTCGAATGATTGTTTCAGCCTTAACAAAGAAATATTTTCCAATACGAAATAAAATTGTGCGCCCAATCGAGGCGGATAGGTAATAGCTAAAAACCGCGCCAAAAACATTACCTAAAATTCCAGCTAACAGAGCAAAATAAATATTCATTGCACCAGAAGAAGCAGCAATTCCGGCCGGTATCATCACTAGCTCGCTTGGCAATGGCACTAGAGTACTTTCCAAAAACATCCCGACAAAAATACCGAAATATCCAACGCTATTTATAAAGTCGGTAAGAAAAGTGATGAGGGAAGAGAAAATAGAATTCATTAGAACTACTTACTCCTTCTTGCTGCGACGCTCGATTAAAAAATCCATTCTCTTCTGCATCACTTGATTAATTTTTTTTACATTCTTGCTCGCAATCGAGATGAAAGAGAATGGAAGAATGGCGTGACAAAGAAGAATTAAGCCAGTTCCAATGAGCCAAAAAGCTATGGAAAAAGTGAAAAGAAAATGTTCGAAATAATTTTCGCCAGATTCGCGAAGATGACGAGTAAGAAAGTTCATTTTAAAATTCCAAACGTGTTTTGAAGGCGATTGAGATTGTGCCTTCGTCTAAATAGTCGAGCTCACTGCCAACGGGTATTCCATAAGCTAAACGCGTGATTTTGATTTTGAAATCTTTTAAATTCTCGGCAAGAAAATGTGCAGTTGTTTGGCCGTCAATTGTCGCGCTAGTGGCAATAATTATCTCAGCGATTTCACCTTTTCTTAGGCGCGAATAAAGAGATTCTAAATTCAAATCTTGAATAGTTTTCCCAGAAATTGCCGAGAGATTTCCGCCGAGAACGTGATATTTTCCGCGATAATTTTCTGCGCGCTCAATCGCCCAAAGATCAGCGATTTCCTCGACAACACAAAGTAAAGTTTTGTCGCGAGATTCACTCAAACAAATTCCACACACCCTGCCCTCGTCAATATTTCCGCAAATTTCACATTGATGAATTTTGTCGTTTAAGGCCTGAAGATTTTCGATCAAAGGCTGCAAGGTTTTTTCTTTGTTAGTTGCTAATTGTAGCACAATTCTTTTGGCAATTCTTGGGCCCATTCCTGGCAATCGACTAATTAACTTACTTAGGTTCTCGATTAAGTTTTTTTGCATTTTTTAATTAAAATATGACTTAGATCCTAGAGGCTGTAGAATTGGTTTGTAGCTTTGACTTTTAAATCTTCAGCTTGTTACAGTGCGTCCCCCAAAATTTACTTTTTAGATTTTCTACTTTTGGGTTGGTCAAAAGATTTTAGACAAATTCGTCCGGAATCTTTTGGCCAATTTTTTTGACCGTTATTCAAACGTAATAAGTCAAAAGTTAGTTAGAAAGCCTCCGTGGCGGAATGGTAGACGCGATAGACTCAAAATCTATTGTCCTTATGGATGTGTCCGTTCGAGTCGGACCGGAGGTACCAAATTTGATAGTTCAAGTAAATTGGGTAAATGATGTTAATCGATATTTTTAAAGCTGCTTTTCTTGGAATTATTGAGGGACTAACCGAGTTCATTCCAGTCTCTTCAACCGCTCACTTACTACTCGCATCACATCTCATCGATTTCACCGCAATCAAAAATAATCTTTTTGAAATTGTTATTCAGCTTGGCGCGATTCTGGCGATTTGCGTGATTTATCGTCGCAGAATTTTTGATCTTCTCGTTCACTTCAAAGAAAAATCGCAGCAGAAATTTATTCTCAATTTAATTTTAGCCTTCCTTCCTGCGGCCATTATTGGCGCTGCTTTGCACTCTTTGCTAAAAGCATTATTTTTTAATAATTTAACAATCGCCATCGCTTTGATTCTTGGTGGAATTGTGATGATTGCGATTGATCGCAAACCAAAAAAATCTGCCGTTGAAGAGTTAGAAAAAATCACTCCGCTCAACGCTTTTTACATCGGATTATTTCAATGCTTGGCGATGATCCCAGGCGTATCAAGGTCTGGCGCTACGATCATCGGCGGCTTGTTGCTGGGTTTAAATCGCAAAGTTGCGGCGGAATTTTCTTTCTTTCTGGCCATTCCAACAATTGCCGCAGCAAGTCTGTACGATCTCTACAAAAACTCTTCAGAACTTAGTTTTGCTGATATTGAAGTTATTTCTGTTGGCTTAATTGCTTCATTTTTATCGGCACTTTTGGTGATCAAATGGTTCATTAATTTCGTGAGCAAAAACAGCTTCGTACCTTTCGGAATTTACCGAATAATCGTCGGAACTTTGGTATTAATCTTCCTTTCATGAGCGAGTTAAAATACGCAATTCGTTTTGGACTTGGAGCCATTAAAGCCGTTGGTTTCGGCATGATGGAAACTGTCGTCGCTGAGCGTAAAGAAAATGGCGATTTCACAGATGTTTATGATTTTGCTAAACGCATTAATCCTCGCCTTGTAAATAAAAAATCGATTGAAGCCTTGGCCAAAGCCGGAGCGTTCGACAATCTTCACAAAAATCGCCGCCAAATCGCTGAGTCGTTTGAAACTCTTTCCGCTTATTCAGCGCAACAAAATGAGGAATCCTCTTCAAGCCAAATGACTCTTTTTGGCGGAATGCCGGAAGCAAATATCAAGCCACAGCTCAAAAAAATTGAGGATTGGAATCGAGCTGAACGCCTAAAAAAAGAGTTCGAAGCTTTTGGATTTTTTTTAAATGATCATCCTGTCGACGTAGCAATTTCAGACCTGCGCAAGCGTGGAGTGATTTTTTCTGAAAAGCTCGAGCGCGATGAATTAACTGACGGAGCTTTGGTAAAAATGGCAGGAATAGTTGTGACGAGTAAACATCGCTCTAGCGCTCGCGGTCGCTTTGCTTACATGACAATTTCCGATCCTTTTGGGATGTTTGAGACGATGATTTTTGACGAAGCATTAATTACAAATTCACGTGATATCTTGGTTGATGGTAGTTCGGTCGCACTTGATTGCTTGATACGCAAGGATGAAGGAGGGATTAGAGTTCTGGTTCAGAACGTAAAAAAATTAGAAGATTTTATTAAAAATACCGAAGCGGCAAAAGAAGATTTCGAAGACATTAAGCAACAAACAATCAGACCTCGCCTTAATTCATCTTACAAAGCAAAAAGTCCTGAGCCAAAAAAAGTTAAAGTTATCGAATCGCCACCTTCAGCAATTCCTCAAAAAGAAAAAATTCCTACCGAAATCGAAATCCAAATCACCAAACGTGAGCAGATTTTAACGCTTAAATCTTTGCTATCGGAACGCGTTGCTTCAGAATCGGAAAAAGATGGAACCAAGATTTATTTTATCAGCGACGGAAAGAGAATTTTATTACCGCAAAGATTTCTTCTTAGCGAAATTGATCTTCTGCGAATCAAAAATCTGACTTAAAAAACAATGAAATCAAAACGCGCATTTTCTTTGATCGAGCTTTCAATCGTTATCATGATTGTTGGTATACTTATTGCTGGAGTAACTCAAGGCTACAGCCTTCTCGGTAAAATGAAGTTGGCCTCAGCAAGATCGATCACTCAAGGCTCTCCGGCTATCAGCATTTATGGTTTAGCTCTTTGGCTCGATGCAACTTCTGAAAAAGCCTTTTCCCCAAACTTAAGTAATCAAGATCCGGTCTCTCGTTGGAATGATAGCAATCCTCAACAATCAAGCAAAAGTGATGCTGTAGCTGTGGCAGCGGCGCCAAATTTTGCCCAAATGCCAAATTATGTCTCTAGGGGGATTAATGGTCTCCCAACCTTAAGGTGCGACGGGAGCAATAACAGCATACTTTCAATCACACCTAACAGCAATTATTTTTCAGATGTAACTCCCACCATCACCAACAACTTTACTATTTTTCTGGTCGCGCAAGCCACCGAAGCTCACGAGATAGACACACAAAGTGATACTGGAGTCGGTGGAACCTCAGGTCAAAAATACATTCTTGGCGCCACTCAGGGAGGATCGCAATATGGCGACGATACAATCGCTGGCATGGGCGTATCCTTTGGAACCAACGGGATTTCTATTTATGAACATAGCTCTTTTTACATGCCTTCCGTTCTGACTTACGAAGCAACATTGTCGGCGCCAATAATAATCACGATCAATTACAGCGAAAAAGTTCCAACAATTTTGATCAATGGAAGCTTAGTTAAAACCGGATCACCAAGTCTGAAAAATCTGGTATTTCCTTCGGTAACTTTATGCTCAGGGCAATATGGCGCATTCACCGGCGATATTGGCGAGATAATCGTTTACTCTAAAGAAGTTAATGCCTCGAAAAGAAAACAAATCGAAAAATATTTAGGGAAGAAATGGGGAATTAAAGTTTCCTAGTCAGCAAACATGCCGTTTGGCATTTCTCCAGTCTGAAAAAAAACATCAATTGGAATACCTCCGCGCGGAGCCCAATATCCTCGAATCCTCAACCATTTTGGCTTAATAGTTTTTATAACGTCCTTTGCGATTTGAATCGTACAATCCTCGTGGAAAGCGCCGTGATTGCGGTAAGAAACTAAATAAAGCTTGAGCGACTTGCTTTCGAGAATTGATTTATTTGGAACATAATCAATCACGATCTCTGCATAATCTGGCTGACCAGTAATTGGACAAATTGAGGTAAATTCTGGGCAGGTAAAGCTAGCGACATAATCTACATCAGAGTGAGGATTTAAAACAGCTTGTAAGATTTTTTGATCTGGCTTTTCGAATTTGTAGGAAGTTTTTTTACCGAGATGTAATTGTGATTTTTTCATTTATTTAAAAATTGAATTTTTAGCTTTTTATTGCGACGCAAAATTGCTTTCTAATAACTAAAATCAACTCCGCAAAATAACGCGATCTCTTTCAAAGAAGATTATAATTTATTATTCAATTTTTCTTTTGAAAAAGTGATCAATTCTAATAAATATTATAATTTTCTTAAGTTATAATTTATCTTTGATTGACGTCGAGACGATAAATTAAAACTTAAAAAAGTAGACATAATCTAGTCGTTTTTACTCAAAACTTTTTGTCCGTGGATTTTGTGTAAATGCTTTGGGCTTTAACAATTTAGAGAGTTTTCGTTGATTAGGTTTTTTACGAAGCTTGTCGATTTTATTTGGAATTATCCCCAGCTGTTGCTTGCCTTTAAAAAGTTGTTTCCTACGTTGCGAAAACTGATTTTTCGTTTAGAAAATCTTAATTTTACTAACTTTCCAACCGAAGCGGCATCCCCTGCCAATAAAAGCTTCACACTCTCATTATTATGACAAACAAACTACATGCCAAAGAGCATGAAAACCTTCCTTTTGCTCAAGAAGATTTCGCAAAACTTTTCGAAGAATATGAACAAGACAGTCAAAAACTCGTTGAGGGTACTGTCGTAAAAGGCGTAATCGTTGGCATTACCGACAAAGGCGTTGCCGTTGATATTGGCGCAAAATCAGTCGGATTCGTCGATATCATGGAATTCAAACGCGACGGCGAAATAAAAGAAGGTGACGTTGTCGATATTTTCCTTGAGCGCATCGAAAATAGAAGAGGCGAACTGGTAATAAGTCGTGATAACGCTCGTCGTTACATCAACTGGCACTTCTTAAAAAATTGTCTTGAAGACAAAACTACCATCGAAGGAAAAATTATCGGTCGCGTTAAAGGCGGATATGCTGCTGACGTAAACGGAATCATCTGCTTCCTACCTCGCAGTCAAGTTGATACAGTTCTTCTTTCTGATGACGAATTCCTGATCAACAAACTAGAAAAACTACAAGTCCTTAAAATCGATGAACTTCGTGGAAACGTTGTCGTATCACGTCGCGCAGTTCTTGAAGGACAGCGCAATGTAGAAAAAGACAAGGTTCTTGCTACGATCAGAGTTGGTGATGCTTTGGACGGCATAGTAAAAAATATTACTGACTATGGCGCCTTCGTTGATTTTGGTTCATTCGATGGATTATTGCACCTAACTGATATCTCATGGTGCCGAGTTAAACATCCTTCTGAAGCTCTGAAAGTTGGTCAGCAAGTTAAAGTTCAAGTCATCAAATACGACGAAAACACCAAGCGCGTTTCTCTTGGAATGAAACAACTTCAAGAAAATCCTTGGTCTTCGATCGCCCAAAAATACCAAGTCGGCGCAACTCTAAAAGGCAAAGTTACCAACATTACTAGCTATGGCGCTTTCGTTGAAATCGAACCAGGAATTGAAGGCTTGGTTCATATTTCTGAAATGAGCTGGCTAAAAAATAATGCCTCTCCAAACAAAGGTGTTGCTGCTGGACAAGAGGTTGAGGTAATGGTTTTGGACGTCAATTCTGATAACCACCGCATTTCCCTTGGCATGAAGCAATGCGAGCAAAATCCTTGGCAAGCTTTCTCTGAAAAATACAACGTCGGCGACACGGTTGAAGGTGTGATAAAAAATTACACTGAATTCGGCTTGTTTGTTGGATTTGATAGTGGCGTTGAAGGTTTGGTCCACGTTTCTGACATCGGCGGCCAAGGCACTCCAGAGGAAAATCTAAAACAATTTAAAAAAGACAGCACGATCAAAGTAGTTGTTCTAGGTAGTAACTATGAAAAAGAGCGCATTTCTCTTGGAATTAAGCAGCTAGATAATTCTAGCTTCCGAGACGAACTGAAGAAAATTCAAGAAGGTGCGATCGTTTCTTGCGTTGTCGTTAGCGTAAAAAAAGACTTCGTTGAAGTTGAGTTAGACATTGGCCTAAAAGCAATAATCAAGCGCCTTGACCTCTCTAGAAATAAACAAAATCAAAAAACTGATAAGTTCGAACCTGGAGATCGCATTGAAGCGAAAGTTATGCTATTCAACCAAGCTAATGGAAAACTGCTATTATCGATTAAAGATATGGAGGAAGAGGAGCAAGAAGCTCACCTTTATTCAGAAAATGATAGCGGAGCAACAATAGGTTCGGTTGCTGGAGACATTTTGGGATCACTAAAAACATCTGAATAAAATGCCTAATAACGATCACCTCACCGCTCTAATTTATCTCAAAAACAAAGTTCACAAATGGAAGAATCTCGCGCTTTTATTTGCAGCTTTTGCCTTGATAATACTAGTTAAGATGATCTTTGGAGTTGGTCTTACCGGATCGCCAATCGACTCTGACTACATAGCCAACATCAAGATTGAAGGCGTAATTTTTGAAGATGAATTTAGAAGTGAGGTGCTCGCTAAACTGGCTGAAGAAAAGTCGATAAAAGCAGTAATTATAGATATAAACAGCCCAGGTGGAGGAATAGTCGGCAGTGAAATGCTTTATCACGATCTACGTAAAATCGCTGCCAACAAGCCAATTGTGGTTGTGATGGAATCAGTCGCTGCCTCCGGAGCTTACATGTCAGCAATCGCATCTGATTACATAATTGCTTACAATGGAACCTTAACCGGATCTATCGGGGTAATCATGGAATCCCCAGAAGTAACTGAGTTAGCTCAAAAACTTGGCGTCAAATTAAACAGCTTTAAATCCTCTCCCCTCAAAGCCAGTCCATCTCCATTCGAAAAAACATCTCCGTTGGTCGAAAGGGTAATAATGGGATCAATCAATGACTCTTACGATTTTTTTTCAGGCCTAGTTAAAGAAAGAAGGGGATCTCGACTTGATCCTAAATTTATTAATGATGCCCTAGATGGCAGAATCTTCACTGGAAGACAGGCGCTTAAAGTCGGATTAATTGATCAAATCGGCGGTAGAGAAGAAGCCCTCTCTTACTTACAAGCTAATAAAATCGATATTAAAAAACTGCCGGTTCATAAAATCGAAATTGTTGAGCATGAAGATAAAATCTTTGATCGACTCTTGGGATTTTTACCATTTTTTGACGGCACAAAAAATAAAAATTCCAACAGCAAAATAATGGCAATAATGCAGTAAATTTTCCCTTCTGAAATATTTCAGTAGTTTAATTTGCTATTTAATTTCCGATAATTAGGTTGCCGCGCCTCCTTTGTTTTCTAGGGCGCAAGCCCATTTTTTCTTAACTAACTAATCATTTTATGACTAACAACAACGAGATTTTTGACAGAGTAAAAAAAATCATCATTAACCATTTAGGTGTCGAAGAAGTTAAAGTGGTTGAGGTGGCAAGTTTTATTGACGATCTCGGCGCTGATTCTCTTGATCAAGTTGAATTGGTAATGGCATTCGAAGAAGAATTTGGAATAGAAATTCCTGATGAAGCCGCTGAAAAAATCACAACTGTTGGCAGCGCAGTAAAATATATTTCTGAAAACATGTAATACGGGTATTTGACAAACCCTTAATCAAAAAGCCCTCGAGAAAAAATTCTCGAGGGCTTTTTTTTGCTTTAATCTACTAATAATGCGAGAGACAAATTTTGTAATTCCTCCGCACTTTTCAGAAAATTTTACAAAAAGTTTTTGAGCTTTCTTTACCAAAAAGTTCCAGAGCTGTTTTTGGCCTTCATCCCAGATTCTAGCTTAAACACTATTGAGTGGGAGTAAGTTTTGGTTTGGTTTTGATTAAAGTTAATTTTTAGCTAATTCGCTAAACCTCGCAGTTACTGATTCGACCTATTCCAATTGGCGGCAATATTCGCGACTTGACTTTTTGCCAATCAAATCTTCAAAGATGCCGGTAAAAGCTAATTCATCCTTCAAATCTCACGCCTAGAACCGAAAAAAATATACCGTAATCGCCATCTATGGCGGCAAATCAACGGGCGAAAATGTCATCTCTTCATTGGACGGCACTCCTGGCTATTTGCACATTCACATTATTCGCAAAGACATTTTACAAAATTTGCCGACTCTTGATATTACAGGCGTCGGGAATGCAAAAGAATCTCAAACAATTTACCAGTGGGGAGCGCCTCTAGATAAAGATTTAGGAACGCGCCAACCAGTTGTTTCAATTGCCGATATAATTTCCTACGGCGACCTTGGTGCTGGATCGGCGGCAATCGGTGGTAATGAAGAAAATAGCAGTTTTGCTGGTGGTGGCGAAGTGTTTATTATCCCCTGTCTTGAAGGAATAAAAGCTTTCCGAGTCACTAAAGGACAAGGAGTATTCCCACTTCGATTAACTGACAAATGCTGGACCTGCGAAGTCAGCAATAGTAATGAAGGTATGATTATTCCCCTAACAACAAAACAAGAAATTTCTGGACGCTTGGAATTGCTTAGAGCCTTGCAAGCAGCTCATCGCCAAGACAAAGATATGCCATTCATCGCACAATTTGATGCTCATTTTGACAAAGAACATCTAGCGGTTCGCAGTAACGGAATTTGGCCAAATGACTCGGTTGAGCAGCGCGACATCAATCTATTTGATGCGACAACAAACGATCCCGTCGGCGGCCATTTGCTTGGAGATAGCGACTCGGCGGGTGATCAAATATCTAAACACAGAGGCATCGCCCCATCTTCTGGGGCAAAAGTTTCATTAACTTTGGAAGGTGTGTTGCGAATTAATCCAATTAAAAAACGCCTGATTGCACTTAAAGAAGATCCGCACCTATTTCGCGCGCCCTTGCTGCAAGAGGAATTAGAAGTATCTCTGCGGCGCAAAGCAGAGAATCATCATCCAATTTTAATTAATGGTGGCGGAATTGCTGGAATTACAACGGCTCTGAAATTGGCAAGTTTGGGTATTCCCTCCACGATAATTGACAAACGTGAGCAGCTATTATCTGAAACCAGCGGATGCACACCAGCAAGGGTTGGGCATGGTTATCACTATCGCGATTTACTGACAGCAAAGATTTATCTACAAAGCTCGATTACTTTTCTTAAAGAATATTGTCGTGACCCAGAAACAAGAGAGCGCTTGGTCATTGGCGTCAGTGCTGAAAATCCTGAACTTGATCGCGGTCTTTATTTTATTCGCAAAGATTCACAAGTTGAAGCAGACGAATTATTACAAACTTACAAGGGCATCAGAGAAGAATATGAGAGACTAGTCGCGCTCGATCCCAGCAATAAAATTTTTGGCGAAGTTGAGGATTTTTTCCAAATTTTGAATTTAGAAGATTTTCGCGACACGGTCGATATCAGCAAGATGGCAGCTGTGATTCGCACACAAGAAAGGCTTCTCAACTGGCCAGAATTTAGCGCGAACTTGATTGAAAAACTAAATTCATATCAACGGCAAGGTTCTAAAAGCTGGGAACCCAAACCACTCAACTAACAACTCACAAGCCGATAAATTTTAGCAAATTGAATTTTCTGAACTGAAATTTTCTTGCTTAAAATTACCGGCGTTACTCCAGTCTTGATTCAAGGCCTACAGCAAAAGTTTGGGGGATTTTTTTATTCTATTAGCTCACATTCTGTTTCAAAAGTGAGTTAGAGATTGGAGATTTTTGGTTAAATTTTGAAATCTGTTAAACCAAGTAAGAACAATTAAAATCAACGATAAATAAAGGATAAAATATGCCAATTCCTCAAGAAATTTTACATAGAATTCAGAATAATGATTCGTCTCTGACAAGTCTTGATCTCAGGAAGAGCCAAATCGGAGGTGAAGAAGCCCGAGCTCTAGCAACCGGACTTCAGGGGAATACCGCCGTGACAAGTATTAATCTCCTGCATAACCAAATCGGACCCGAAGGAGCCCAAGCCTTAGCAACCGTACTTGAGAGAAATACAACACTGAAATATCTTAATCTCGCGGGTAACCAAATCGGAGACATAGGAGCCCAAGCCATAGCAGATGTATCTCGGGGTACAGCCCTGGAAACCCTTTGTCTCACTGGTAACCAAATCGGAGACGTAGGAGCCCAAGCCCTAGCAGCCGCACTTGAGAGGAATACAACTCTGAAAACTCTTGTTCTCGCGGTGGGCACAATCGGAGACGTAGGAGCCCAGGCCCTAGCAACCGCACTTCGAGAAAATAGAACCCTGACCATTCTTGGTCTCGAGGGTAACCGAATCGGAGACGCAGGAGCCCAAGCCCTAGCGGGGGGACTTTGGTTTAATACAACCCTGACAAGTCTTAATCTCTCGGTTGGCAACGATATAGAAGTCGGAAAAGCGATTCAAAGATTACTGGAAAGAAACAAAGGGCATTTAGGGGAGGTAGGTCTTTCCGATCTTTTTATGTATAAAGCGGTTACGAAGGATATAATAAACAACAAAGAATCACGCCTATCAAGACTTGATGATGAAACACTTAAGAGAATTACTTCCTATCTTACTGTGCGCGATATCCCTCAAACACAAGGAGGGAGAGGCCCTATAGGAGCCACAACAAATGATGTTGAGGGTGAAGAGGAGTCTAAAGCAACGGAAGAACTACAGCCAACAGCGCTTACAACTAGAACACAAGCACAGCAACCAGAGTTATTGAGAGAAACTGTCTCGACTCCTATTCCTAATCAAAATTCGACAACTACTGCTGAGATTGAAGGGGAGCCTCAAATAACAGAAGGGTTAAATACAGCGCCACCAACAAACACATCCACCAGAAACACTAATCAACTTCAGCAATCAGGACGATGTCTACCAAAAGGATCCTGTACAATTTCTTAACTAGTTTACTGACACGACAAGATCTCTCTTCGAATTAATTAAGAAAAATTACTGATCGAGAGACCGCTACCGCCCAACTAAACCCCTAACAGCCAGTAAGCCTCGTTAGATTCAGTTTCTTGATTTTTGTAATTCAATTTTACGAAGTTGTTTAGATTCCGGGTTCTCTCGAGCAGAGATGAGTTAAAATCGACTAATTCGTAGAAACTAGTGTAGCCTTCAGACTTAGAAAGAACTGGCCACAGCGACCATTAATAAAAAGGGAACAATTCAGAAAAGTTAAAGAATTTTGGGTGAGGTTTTGGGGTGGGTTTGCTACAGCGTCATCCTACAAATCTAAGCAGGTAAAACGATTACGAATAAATTTTGCATTCGCTACGCATTCTTGATATTGCTCACTTGAAAGCCCTAAAGATCGGGGCGAGATCTTGATTTTAAAATGTGAAAAAATTTCTTTTAAAAGCGACTCATCGAGATGAATTTTTTGCAATTCTTGTTTTAGCTTTGGCCAATCGAACTTTTTGGGCTTTAGAAGCTGTTTTTGCCTATATTCTGCTACGCATTGCTGTGTAATTTCTTTAGGAAAGAAGTTTTGTTCAAACTTTTGAGGCCAATCTTCACTAATAAATAATCTTAATTTGGGTCTCTGTAGTATCTCTTTTTGAACTCTCGCACTGGTCAAAGTGGTTACCGCGATAACCTCCCCATGCAATTTTTTTTCAGCTATTTTTGGATATTTCATCTCAATTGCGTGGGCAATTAGATGCTCAGATTGACTAGCTGGATATGATCCTCCAGCCATTGTCATGCCCTCACCCGAAAGCAACAAGATCTCAATCAATAGTTTTAGAAATTCTTCGTCACGTAGAGAAAAGTTACGAAAATTTTGAACAAAAAATGTCATTCTCTCAACCAAAAGATTGAAAGGTTTCTTGCTAAATTTTGTTCCCAATAACTTGTGAGATAAATACCAATCAAACCAACAAGAGTAAAAACACAAAGAGTCTCCGATTCCCGCCTTTATTAAGTCCAATGGCGCTGATTTCAAAATTCTCATATCACAAAAAACCGCTTCTGGCAATGTTGCTGGTAAGGTTTTTTTGTGCCCAGAAATAGTAATCGAAGCATTTTTTGACAAATATCCGTTCATCGAAGGAGCTGAAGCAAAAATGGAGTAAGGAATATTTTTTTGTAGAGAGGTGAATTTGCACAGATCGTTGATAGTGCCACTTCCAAGGGCTAAAATAAAATCGCATCCTGTTGTTGCTACAGAGATTTTTTTTAGATTTTTTTCGTCAGCCTTGGGATTGGTCAGAAAAAGATTTTTTGCGTTACTTATCAAAAAACTTTCGGGAAAAAATTTTTGACAATTTTGCCAAATTTTTCTGTCAGTAACGAATAGGGTTTTTGTCATTTAGGATCTTGTCGAATAAAATCAGCTTTCTACTTTGCGCCGCTCACTTAGACGGCTCTTCCAAATTAAATTTCAAGCAATGGAAAATCTCCAGTTATTCCTCCTAGTTCTGCAAGTAGTTATTGCGCTTGTGATGATTATTTTGGTATTAATGCAAAAATCTGACGGCGACTCTTTGAGTGGAATTGGTGGTGGATCAGGTGGTATGAACTCAGCAATTTCAAGCAAGGCTACCGCAAATGCACTTAGCAAAATCACCATGATTTTAGCGGGTATTTTTATGATTAATTGTCTAGTTCTTGCTTCACTTTCCAACGCCCCCAATAACGCGGTCAAAAAGGATTTAGAAGCAATCATTGAGCAACAAGAAAACAATCCAGAATCTACCACGAAAAAAGCTCCTTCGGTTCCTCCTGTTCAGTAAAAATCAGTAAAAATGAAAGTTACCGCACTCAATGCAATGCACCGTGCACAAGGTGCGAAAATGGTTGAATTCGCCGGCTATGACATGCCAGTCCAATATCCAGAAGGAATGCTAAAAGAACATGAGTGGACACGCTCTGGAAACGTCGGAATTTTTGATGTTTCACACATGGGTCAATTCATCGCTGAAGGCGCAGAAGTTGTAAAATTCTTATCTTACATCACTCCAACTGATTTCTCTCTAAGTACTCCAGCTCTAGCTAAATACACAGTTCTAACCAATCCAGAAGGTGGAATTATTGACGATCTAATCATCACCAAAATCACCGATACAAAATTTTTCATCGTGCTTAATGCTGGCTGTAAGGAAAAAGACGAAGCTTGGATTCGCAAAAATCTTCCAGCGGAGATTTCTTTTACTGAACTCTCTGATCGCTCTCTAATCGCCATTCAAGGCGGTAAAGCTGAAGAAGTTTTAAATCGCTTTTTGGCTTCAGGAAATTTGGCTGAATTGCCTTACATGAATCTCGGCACTTACCAATTCAAAAATGGCGAAGAAGTTTTCGTCGGTCGCACTGGATACACTGGCGAAGATGGTTTTGAGGTTTCAATCAAAAATTCTGCAGTGGTTCAATTCTGGCTAGACCTTTCTTCACAATCGGAAGTAAAACCAATCGGACTCGGCGCTCGCGACTCACTTCGTTTGGAAATGGGTTACCCGCTTTACGGTCACGATTTAGACGACACAACTTCACCAGTTGAAGCTGCGATTGGTTGGGTTGTAAGCAAAAGCAATACTAGCTTCATCGGCGCAACTCGCGTTCTTAAAGAAAAAGTTGAAGGCGCAAAACGCAAAAGAATCGGCGTAAAATTGCTTGATCGCGGCATTGCGCGCGAAGGCACTGAAATCAGAAAAGATGGAAAAAAAATTGGCGTATTAAGCTCTGGCGGCTTTTCGCCGAACCTCAAAGTTTCAATCGGTCAAGGCTATTTCGAAACAGCTTCAGCTAAAGTTGGTGATGCTGTAACAGCGGTAGTTAGAGATCGTGAGATCCCAGCAATTTTAACTTCGCCAGTGTTTGTCGAGGCAAAAACCAAATCGGTAAAAAAATAATTCGGTCACCCTGAGCCTGTCGAAAGGTGGCTCATTAGACTCCCGTCATGCTTCGACAGGCTCAGCATGACTCCGTTAAATAAATAATTAATTTATGAAATTTACTAAAGATCACGAATGGATCAAAGTTGAAGGCGATGTCGCTACAATCGGAATCACTGACTATGCTGCTGAAGCCCTAGGCGAATTGGTTTACGTAGAATTGCCTAAGGTTGGGAATAAATACAATAAACACGACACTTTTGCGGTTGTAGAATCTTCTAAGTCTGCAAGTGATGTTTATATTCCAGTTAGTGGTGAAGTTATCTCCTCAAATGACACCCTAACCTCTCAACCTGAATTGGTAAATAACTCAGCCTTTGAAAAAGGCTGGATCGCTAAAGTTAAGATGAGTAACCCATCCGAACTAAACGAAGCAATGGATGAAGCTGCTTACAAAGAATTCTTAAAGAATAGCTAAAACACCAAAAACTGTCCGCCATTTCTTATTTCTTGAGTAAGTTTGGCGGACACGACACCAAAACCTCTCTCACCCTCCCACTAAAATTTGTAAAGATAGCTCAGAGTAGTCCCGATTAAAGAACCCTTACTTCCATTCTCTTTGATATTAGCTCGGCTCAAATCGAGCGTTAAATTATTGGTAAATTTGTAACCAATCGAAAATTGTATTTGATGATCAGAGACATCATTTCCGGATCTCTGCCGCTGCTTAATTTCTCTTGTCACTACTGAAGCGCTGGCAATCCATCCGCTATACTTGGCAATCAGGGCTAGTGTTGTGTAACGAGCATCTCGTCCAGTTTCACCACCGAAATCTTTAATATTCACAAACTCCATAAGCGGAATCAAAGAGGTATCGCGAGTGATTTTATAAAGATATTCTGATCCAACCACGTGAGCCACTTCGCGCGAACGACCCTCAACTTTTCCCACGGCAAGGTTGCGATATCCAAAGTTGTAAAACCAATTTTCGATCCCAATAAAATTCTTTCCTTCCATCGAAAGAGAGTAAGAGGACATGGCTCCACCATTACCAGCAATCCCTCTGTTATTACTAGCAGCTCCCCTTTTATTGATGGTGCTATTGCTAAGGCCGGTGGTGTCATTCATAAAAGTATTGAAGGTAATTTGACTCCCCTCAAGTAAAGCTGTGATTCCGGCACCAAGCTTTTCTCTTAAGTTATAATCCTCGTTAAACTGTGAAGCGAACACTCCGATTCTTTTTGATTTTCGCCATGCTGTTCCAAATGTTGGATCAAATTTTCCGGCAACAAACCTCATATCTTCATTTTCAAAATGAGCTTTTAACTCTTCAACTATAAGGGCTTCTTGACCAATATTTAGCGGACTTCTGTCTGATTGTAAAAAAGTTCTGTATCTTTCTGGATAGCTAGAATCACGAGTGGTTAAGACGTTATTTGGTTGTAAGCGCCACTGAGTTTTTGCTGACCAATTTCGATTAAAATTTAACGAGATATTTGGCTCGATATAAATAAAGGCATTATTGGCACGAACACCATCTTTCTCGCTAGATATAACTCGATCTGCCTGTGTTTGAAACAAAACATCTCCGGTAATACTTGGAAAGCTTTTAGGAGCCTCAGCATATGCCAAACTTGGAAGTAGTGAAAAGAAAATAAAAAATTTTTTCATGAAAAATTAGATTTTGGATTTCTGATTTGTGGAGATCGCTGATTAATTCAAAATCAAAGATCTAATCGAAATAGATCAGAATATCGCTTAAACTCTTGGTAGAATAACCGTAACCGAAGTTCCAACGTTAACCTCGCTATCAATTACAATTTCACCTTCATGCATTTCTATAAAATGCTTGGTTAAATAAATTCCGATACCGGTTCCAGCTACAGTGGTGGTATTTCCAGCGCGGAAGAATTTTTTACCGATGCTCGATAAATCGTCTTTAGGAATTCCGATTCCTTGATCAACTACTCTTAGCGCAAATTTTTTATCGCCAACTTTTGCAAGAATTTTTACCACAGAATCATTCTTCGAATATTTGATTGCGTTAGCTATAATATTGGTGAAGGCGTGATCCAGTAATTTTGCGTCACCGTTAAAATCTTCGTCAGAATCGTCAATTTTAGTAACAATTCTGATGTTCTTGCTAGTCGCCAAAGCAGAGTTTTTATCGATTATTTCGTTAACAAGATTTTTGAAATTAAACGGCGATCTCTCCAGCTTAATAGAGCTTTCGCCGCTTTCAATTTTAGCTAAATTTAAAACGGAATTTATCAATCCATTCATGCGATAAACGCCGCTTCTGATTCGATCTAACGATTTGCTTAATGATTCATCGCTAATGTTGAGATTGCGAACCTTTCTTTCCACCAACTCACGAGTGCTATCGATAATTTGTAGTGGAGTTTTGAATTCATGAGAAACCAATGCCACAAACTCATTCTGCATTTTGCGCATTTCTTGTTCATGCTTCAGTGCCTCATGCAGTTGAGAGGTTTTTTCTACCAGAGCTTGGTTGGTTATCATGACTCGCTCGATCGAATCAGCGCGATCCAAAGCGATTGAAAATTGATCAGAAATAATATCCACCAACTCAACTTCATCCTCGAGCCAAACGCGCGGACTGGATTGGTGGATGTAAATACCACCATTAATTTTACCACCAAATGAAGTTGTAACAGCGATTTGAGAACGAATTGAAAATTCGCGCCAAATGGGTTCGATCGGCAAAAAGTTTTGATCAGTAGCAAGATCCTCCACTACTGTAATCGAGGTTTTTTTTAATTTATTGCCAAACCTCGTATAAAATTGATTTTGAAAATCGCTGTATTTTCCAAACAAACCTTCTTCTTTAAGAATGGCGCGACTGTGAGGATCGCAATACTCTACTTTAAAATTTATCAGATCGTTTTTGTAGTCATGAATAACACATCTATTCGCCTTCAAATGTTCAGCTAAAATTTTAGCGATATTTTGAGCAACTTCAATGATGGAAAGATCGGAAATAATAAAATTTGCCACCTCGCTCAACACTTCTTCAGCGCGCAATTTGCGCTGTAAATTTCTTAACAAAGTTTCGTGAGAATGTGATTCACGATTTATATCAAACTTCTCCGAAACCTGAACTTTTTCAAAAGTAAAAATGGAGTAACTTCTTTCACTAGCTTGATCGGAATTACTCGGAACAAAACTAATCTTAAACCTAGATTTACTCGAAACAGATTTGTGATCGTAAATATTAACGATAACTGAACATTGATGCGAATCCTTTACTGCCTTGATCAAGCGGACATATTCAATATTATCTTCGGAAGAATAATCGAGATCGAAATCGCTAAAAAGAAAATCGTAACTTTTGCCAATCAGGTCATTTTCGCTAATGGCAAAATTTTCATAAAATTTTTCGTTAGCCTGAATAATCGAAAGATAGTTCGGATTATTATCTTTCGCTTTGCACAAAATTGCCGCTTCCAGCTTTTCATTCAAAGTTGATCTAAAGAACTGTTCGGAATCTTTTTCGGAAATCATTTTTTTCTACGCTGGAATTTGCCTCTAGGAGTGGCGGTACTTTTCTTTAGTGCCGCTTGCGCGATCAAATCAACCGCACGGTTTAAACCAATCTCTAAGACGCTATCCTCTTTGACTGAAGTGAATTTTTTGTCATGTAATAAATAAGGACCAAATGGGCCGATATTTGCGACAATTTTTTCTCCTGTTTCTGGATGAATTCCAACTTCACGAGGTAGTGTTAGCAAGCCCGCTGCCACTTCTAAATCGATCGTATTTGGATCGAGATTTTTTGGGATCGAGATTCTTTTTGGCTTTTTTTCTTTCGGTTTTTTTGCCAGTTTTTTGGCAGTTTTTTTCTTCTTTTTTCCGTCGTCTTTTTCTTCTTTTATTTCTTTTAGCGGAGGAGCAATTTCACTTCCGATCAACTCCAAGTAAGGTCCGTAAGGCCCAATTTTTACCATCACTTCGAAACCAGTTTTTGGATCTTTACCCAAACTTCTTGGCTCAAATTTTGGTTTTTTGGTTTCCCCGTCCTCACCAACAGCGTCAGCATCTTTGTCAAAAAGCTGCATCGTGTGTTTGCATTCAGGATAATTGGAGCAACCGATAAATGCGCCGAATTTGCTGAGACGTAAACTGATTTTTCCGGTTGAGCAAACTGGGCAAGAATCTTTTAAATTTCCCGCTTCGTCGCGACCCAGAATATGCGTTCCAACTTTTTGATTAAGCACTTCTAAAACTTCGCCAAATGGCTTTTCCATTACTTGCGAAGTATTGCCGTGGAAATCTTTCCAGAATTTTTTGAGGAAAATTTTCCAATTCATTTTGCCGTTAGAAATAATATCTAACTCATCTTCCAAGCCCGCCGTGTAGTCGAATTCAACATATTTGGCGAAGAATTCTTTTAGGAAAGTTGTGACTATTCTTCCGCGCTCTTCTGGAAAAAATCTGCGCTTATCCAACTTCACATAGCCTCGATCTTGCAGCACAGAAATAATTGCCGCATAAGTTGATGGACGGCCAATTCCAAGCTCTTCCAACTTCTTAACTAAACTAGCTTCAGAGTAACGCGGGAGAGGCTCGGTAAAATGTTGTTGTGGCTTCACTTCGAGCAAATCCAAGGATTCTTTTTCTTTGAGATCAGGTAGCGCCTGCTTTCCATCATCATCTTCGACTTCACCTTCATCACGATCTTCGTGATAAACACGATGAAAACCATCAAAGCGAATTGTTGATCCGGTAGCACGAGCCTTGGCGTAAGTTGGTGTCGTAACAATCTCTGCAACCACTTGATCAAAAATCACATCAGCCATCTGTGAGGCTAAAGTTCTTTTCCAAACTAAATCGTAAAGCGCGAATTGGCCTTCATCTAAATATTTTTTTACCTTTTCTGGAGCGAGAGAAAAGTCAGTCGGACGAATCGCTTCATGGGCTTCCTGAGCATTTTTTACTTTGCTCTTAAAAATATTAGCCGCTTCAGGAAGATAATCTTTGCCGTAAATCTTGCTGATGGTGGCGCGAACTTCAGTGATTACTTCCGGAGTAACAGAAACCGAATCTGTCCTCATGTAAGTAATCAAACCTTGCGAAGTGCCGTCGATCTCGATTCCTTCGTAAAGTTTTTGCGCAGTCATCATCGTACGACTTGCACCAAAACCTAATTTGCGCGCAGCTTCTTGTTGTAATGAAGAAGTGGTAAAAGGCGCTTGCGGACGACGCTTCGCCTGCTTTTTGGTGATCGACAAAACTTGATATTTTTTAGCATCCAAAAGCTTCTTGATTTCGTCAGCCCTCTTCTTTGTAACCACGGTAAATTTTTCTAACTTCTTGCCTTCAAGCTCAAAAACAGTTGCTTGGAATTGCGTCTTTTTTGCGGTCTCAAGATCTAATTTAATGTCCCAATATTCTTCGCTTTTAAAAGATTCGATTTCTTCTTCACGATCACAAATCAGGCGAAGAGCTACTGACTGAACGCGCCCTGCCGATCTACTTCCAGGTAATTTTCTCCATAAAACCGGAGATAAAGTAAATCCAACTAGATAATCTAAAGCACGTCGAGCCTGCTGTGCATTGACTAAATCCATGTCGATCTCGCGCGGATTTTTGATCGCTTCCACGATCGAGTTTTTAGTGATGGCGTTGAATACCACGCGCTCAACTTTTGTCGTTGCTTTAATCGCTTTTTTCGCCTTCAAAACCTCCAAAAGATGCCAAGCGATTGATTCACCTTCGCGATCAGGATCTGGAGCCAGAATCAGCTTCCCACAAGACTTAGCGGCATCGACGATCTCTTTGACATGCTTGGTAGATTTCGATGAAACCTCATAATTCATGGCAAAATCATTATCTGGATCAACCGATCCATTCTTACTTGGCAAATCACGAACATGGCCAAATGAGGCTAAAACCTTGTAAGTATTGCCTAAATATTTGCCGATGGTTTTTGCCTTAGCTGGGGATTCAACGATGAGTAGGTTTTTCATAAAATAGGCGTTGGCATTAGGCATTAGGCTTACACCTAGAGCCCACGGCCTTGATTAAACGTTTCTGCGGACGATGCGGCCTTTGGAAAGATCATAAGTGCTCAACTCAATCTCAACTTTATCACCTTTCAAAATGCGGATTTTATTTTTGCGAATTTTACCGGAGGCGTGAGCGATTATTGAGTGACCATTTTCAAGCTCGACGCGAAAAATTGTATTTGGAAACACTTCCAAAACGACGCCGTTCATGGATAGGAGATCTTCTTTAGGCATTGAAAAAAGTTAAAATTTAGTAATGAGGTTTTTCACCACGGGGGCGGCGACTTAGAGACCAAATTCTTGATTTGCAAGTTTAGACTTCTCTAACGCCGAGAACGTGACATATCGCGGCTGTAAGCTCGGAGCGGTTTAAGGTATAGAAGTGAAAGTCGTTAACACCGCCCCTGTGCAGGATGCGACATAGTTCCGTTGCAACAATTCCAGCTACAAGATGTCGGGTTTCTTGGCGCTCATCAAGACCAACAAAAAGCTCATTCATCCATTTTGGAATTTTCGCGCCACACATTTTGGCGAAGTGTTTTGTCTGATTAACATTGGTAACCGGCAAAATTCCTGGCACGATCGGAACTTCGATTTTCGCCTTACGACATCTATCGACAAAGGAGAAGTAAGCTTCGGCATCAAAAAAAAATTGGGTGATGATGCGGGTTGCGCCAGCGTCTACCTTGCGTTTAAGGTTGTCGATATCTTCATCTAAATTTTTGGCTTCTGGATGTTTTTCTGGGTAGCCGGCAACGGAAATTTCAAAATCGCCAATCTTTTTAATACCAGCGACAAGCTCATTTGCATATTTATAGCCATCTGAACGAAGTTGATAATTCGGGCTCGAAGCAGGCATATCACCGCGCAAAGCAACAATGTGACGCACGCCGATCTGCCAATAATTTCGTAAAATTTCCTCGATCTCATCTTTTGAAGCTGCGACGCAAGTAAGGTGCGAGGCTGATTTTAGACCAGTTTCGGTGGCAATTTTTTTTACTACACTGTGAGTCCTTTCCCGCGTCGAGCCGCCAGCGCCGTAGGTTACAGAAACAAAACTCGGCTTAAGATTCTGCAGCTTCAAAATCACTTCCCACAACTTCATTTCCATTTCTTCTGTCTTTGGCGGAAAAAATTCGAAAGAGACATTGATCTCGCGAGTATTGAGAACAGTCGATTCGAGGTTGTTTGAATAAATCTTCATTATTTCAAAAACCTACTTCCCGGCTTGATCGCAGGAATATTTTTCAACTCTTCCGGCACGTTATTTTCGTCAAAAGTTTTTACGTCTATCCCCAAAAGCGAGATCACCGGAACGCCCATTTTTGCTTCAAGATTTTTATCGTTTGAACGATCAACCAAAGATGCCTCAGCAACAATTTTTGCTCCGAATTTTCTGATTAAATCGTAAGTCTCGAGCGAGGATTTTCCAGTCGTGATCACATCTTCAACAACCAAAACACGCATCGATGAATCTAGCGTAAAACCACGTCTTAGCTCAAACTGGCCGTTAACTCTTTCGCAAAAAATACTTGGCAAAGATAGTTGGCGAGCAAGTTCATAACCAACCACAACCCCACCCATTGCTGGCGCGACGACGATATCAGCGAAATTATTTCCGAGGCGTTCGATGATTTTTTCTGCGAGTTTTGCACAAAGTTTTTCCGCTCTTTTTGGATCCATCAAAACTCGCGCGCACTGCATGTAAGTGTCAGAATGAAGGCCGGAGGAAAGGATAAAATGACCTTTAAGAATCGCTGCGGACGCAGAGAATTCCTGTAAAATTTCCTGAGAAGTTTCTTGTTGTTTTAGAGTCATAACAAATTCAAAAATGGTGATCATCAGCTAGATCGCCGCCTTCGCGGGGATGACTAAGACGAACAGTTACAGCGTCATCACCGCCAAGACGACGGATCAAGAAAAATTAAAAAACATGCAAAATAAATACATCTCCTCCGCAATCGCAACGATTAAAACCGAGATCGAAGGCCTGAATTCTTTGATCAACTTCTTCGACGAAAATTTCATTCGCGCAGTTGATCTAATCCTCAAATGTTCTGGAAAAGTTGTCGTCAGCGGCATGGGAAAATCTGGCCATATCGGCGGAAAAATCGCCGCAACTTTCGCTTCAACTGGAACTCCCGCTTTCTTCATTCACCCAGGCGAAGCTAGTCACGGAGACCTCGGAATGATCTCTCAAAACGATGTCGTAATCTTGCTTTCCAACTCCGGCGAAACCAAAGAACTGCGCGACATCATCTACTACTGCAAACGTTTCGAAGTGCCAATCATCGGCATTATTCGTCGTAGAGAATCCGAGCTAACCAAAGCCAGTAACGTTCCGCTAGTTTTGCCAGCAATCCCTGAAGCCAACGAAGTCAACGCTCCAACCACTTCAACTACGATGATGCTGGCGATTGGCGATGCTTTGGCGGTGAGTTTAATCGAAGCGCGTGGTTTTAATTCTGAGCAGTTTGGAACTTTCCATCCTGGTGGAAAATTGGGTTCAAATTTCCTGAAGGTGCAAGATTTGATGCGCCTTGGCAAAGATATTCCTTTGGTCGGCAAAGATAAAAAAATGTCAGAAGTTTTGCTCGAAATGACTTCGAAACACCTAGGTTGCACCGGCATCACTAACGGCTCAAGAGAGCTACTCGGAATCATCACCGACGGCGATTTACGTCGTCACATCGATCAAAATTTCCTCGATCATTCTGCTGAGGAAATCATGACAAAAAACCCAGTCACCACTACTCCAACAACTCTCGCTGCCGAGGCAATCGCCATCATGAATAAGAAAAACATCACTAGCCTCTTTGTTCTTGATGCAGAAAAAATCGTCGGGATCTTGCATCTTCACGACTGCCTCCGCGCAGGAATCGCCTAAACTATTTATCAAAACATGTCTTCGCTTACTTCCTTTTCTTACTTAATTTCCGCCGTTCTTTTTATTCTTTCGCTCTACGGCCTTTCTTCGCCAAAAAATTCTCGCATCGGAAATTATTTTGGCATGGGCGGCATGGGTTTGGCGATTTTGACCACGCTTTGTTTGCCGCAAGTTCACAATATTTTTGCGATCCTTATCGCCATCGCGATTGGCGCAGGAATTGGTTATTTTATCGCTAAGCAAGTGAAGATGACTGCGATGCCACAACTCGTTGCCGGCTTTCACTCGCTCGTCGGACTCGCTGCAGTTTTTATCGCAGCCGCCGCTCTTTGGATGCCAAACTCTTTTCACATCATCGAAGACGAACACATCAAACTGGCTAGTTTGATCGAAATGGGCATCGGCGTCGTTATCGGCGCGATCACTTTCACCGGCTCTCTCGTTGCCTTCGCGAAGCTGAACGGCAACATGAATTCAAAATTTATCATCTTCAAAAATAACCCAAAAAAATCTTCCCAATATGTCGGAATCGCTCTGCTGGTTGTTCTCATCGCCTTCTTCGCTTTTGGCTCAAAATTCTTTTTCATCCTACTCACTCTTCTAGCCTTCTTCATCGGCTTCATGTTGATCGCGCCAGTTGGCGGTGCGGATATGCCGGTCGTAGTTTCGATGCTAAACTCTTA
Source organism: Pseudomonadota bacterium (assembly GCA_018970485.1). Lineage (GTDB taxonomy): Bacteria > Pseudomonadota > Alphaproteobacteria > Rickettsiales > UBA1997 > UBA2645. Next base: position 48,017 of record JAGWWH010000008.1, read on the forward strand.
TTCTGGTTGGGCGGCAACGGGCATTGGTTTTACTTTGAATAATCCTCTTCTCATCATCTCTGGAGCCTTGATTGGCGCATCTGGCGCGATTCTTAGTTACATCATGTGCAAAGCGATGAATCGCTCGATTTTCAACGTGATGTTTTCGGGATTTGGCGATCAAGTTGTTTCATCCGCTGAAGCAAAAGAACAAAGACCAGTCAAACAAGCAGCTCCTGAAGATGCGGCTTATTTGATGAAATCCTCCTCTTCCGTTATCATCGTTCCGGGATATGGAATGGCGGTTGCCGGCGCTCAGCACGCGGTTGCAGAGATGACCAAAATGCTCGAGGCAGCTGGAGTTACTGTGAAGTTTGCGATCCATCCAGTTGCCGGAAGAATGCCGGGACACATGAATGTGCTACTCGCTGAAGCTAACATCGATTACGAAAAAGTTTTCGAACTTGAAGAGATTAACTCTGAATTCAAATCAACCGATGTTGTCTTCGTGATCGGCGCCAACGACGTAACAAATCCGTCAGCTAAAACCGACAAAACCAGCCCGATTTATGGCATGCCGATTCTCGATGTTGCTCACGCACAAAGCGTCTTTTTCGTTAAGCGCTCCATGGCCGCTGGCTATGCCGGCGTCGATAACGAACTTTTCTACAACGACAACACGATGATGATTTTTGGCGATGCCAAAAAAGTCGTCGAGGAAATCTTTAAAAACCTAAACTAAACTCCGTCATGCTTCGACAAGCTCAGCATGACTATGAGGTCACCCTGAGCCTGTCGAAGGGTGCTAACAACTACTAACTTTATGGCTAAAACAAACGCAAACTCACTTCGTGTCGGCAACGTAATCGAATTCGAAAATCAACTTTGGAAAATTGCAAAACGTGAACATGTAAAACCCGGAAAAGGTGGCGCTTACATTCAAGTTGAGATGAAAAATCTCGTCACTGGCAACAAGACCAACACGCGCTACGCCTCAAGCGAAGATGTCGACGTCGCTTACGTCGAGCAAAAAAATTACCAGTTCCAATATTTCGACCAAGACGATCTCGTTGCGATGGATATGGAAAATTTTGAGACCTTGCAGTTCGATAAAAAACTAGTCGGCGAAGCTCTGCCCTTCTTGCAAGAAAACATGAATATCCGCGTTGAATATTGTAACGATAAACCAATCTCCATCGCCATTCCTGAGCATGTAAACGCTGTGATCGCGCAAGCTGATGCCGTGGTAAAAGGCCAAACTGCCGCCTCTTCTTACAAGCCGGCGATCCTTGAAAATGGAGTGCGCGTGATGGTTCCACCTTTCATCGAATCAGGCGAAGAAATCATCGTGCATACTGAAGATTTTTCTTACGTAAGTAGAGCAAAAAACTAAATCTTTAAAAAACGAGTTGAGCTGCAAACCCTAGAGCCAAGAGGATTCGACCTAACCCAAAACTTGCCGCCGCGGCGAGAATCTTTGTAAAAAAATGAGCCTTCCTTTCGTAAAAATGTCCGGCGCTGGAAACGATTTTGTGATTTTCGACGCACGCAAAACCGCGATTTCTCTCACTTCTGAGCAAATCAAAAAAATTTCTGATCGCAAAAATATCGGCTGCGATCAGTTGATTATTATGCGGCCTGCCATCTTTGAAAAAGAGGGTGGATCAATCGCGACAGCGATTGAGACGGGTGATTTTAGTAACATGGACTCCGCACTCGCTTCACCAAAATCACCCGGCGCTACGCGCCACCCTCTTTTTCAAATAGGGCTTTCCTACGATGTTGAAATGGAGATTTATAACTCCGACGGATCTATGTCTGGCGCCTGCGGAAACGCCACTCGTTGCGTTGCTTCTCTGCTCGAAAAATCCGAAGTAAAAATCAAAACCGCCGCCGGAATTTTAAAATGTTGGAAGAGTGGCCAAGGGGACAATGCTTTGATTTCTGTTGATATGGGCGCACCAAAATTTGCTGAAAATGTTGCGTTGAGGGTAGGCGAGCAGAGCGATGCGCAGCACGCGACGGCGTGCCAGCGGATACATCGCGAATACGCACCACGTCGCCCAGCCGATGTGCAGCGACGGCATCGCGGCGTATTGGTTGGAGAGCGTCGCGCCAGGGCCGCGGTCGAACGCCCACGGCCCGCCGAACTCTTTGATCGTGTCGGAGTAGCCGAAGTTGTCAGCGTCGTTGTAGTTGCGCAGCTCGTGCTCGATGCAGACCGCACCGTAGCCGTCGGGCGGGCATGGCGCGTCGAGCAGTCGCGGGGGCATCAATGGGAAGAAGGCGAAGCCAACGATTGCTAGCGCCGTCATCGCCGCGAGACAGTTGCGCCACAAGCCGAACACGTCGGGTCGCTTCACGAACAACGCGACGAACACCGCGAGCGTCACGAAAAAGTGCGCGGTGCCGTAATACACGTTGAAGAACTTCACGAGCCCGACGTGCGGCAAGAACCAATCTTGAATCGTCTCCTCGTGATACAGGCCAATCGCACGCTCGACGCGAATCACGCGCATCGCGTTGAGAAACGCCTCGACCGGAATCTGGCTGCCCGACACCAGCGCCGAACCGAAGAGATTCCGAACCAGCGTGTAGATGCCGTAGAACACGGTGACGATCAGCGCTTCTTTCCACCACAGCGTGCGATGCGAGCGGGTCGCATTGTTCGCGCGATTTTCTTGCGGCGCAGTCGTTTCCGTCACGCGACGAGGCTACGTCTGCACCGGTGCCGCGTTTCTCGGTGGCTGCGTCTGTGCTGCCGCGCGATGCCTCAGTAGGCTCTCGCCATGCCAAAACCAGAATCGCTCCTCGTCGCACCCGATGTGTTGTCGCGCGTGCTCGTGAAAGGCCGCTCGACGGGCGCCGAATTCTCCGAAATCTTCGTCGAAGACAAACGATCGACGTCGGCGGGTCTCGACGACGGAAAAATCGAGCAAGTGTCGAGCGGTCGCGACCGCGGCGCGGGAATTCGCGTCGTGAAGGGCGACACCACCGGTTTTGCGCACACGAGCGACCTCAGCGAAAAGGGCCTGCTCGCGGCGGCGAAGGCGGCGGCCACTGCCGCTTCGCGCGGTGGCGGCGGAGTCAACACCGTGGCGCTCGGCCCGGTGGTGCGCCATCCGGTGAACACCGTCGAGAAGTGGCCCGACGAAATCGCCAAGCGCGACAAGGTGGCGATTCTGCAGCGCGTCGATGCCGCCGCGCGGGCCGTGCACAAGGCGATCGTGCAGGTATCGGCCGGCTACGGCGACTCGCGCAAGCGAATTCTCATCGCCAACAGTGACGGCGTGCTCGCCGCCGACGAGCAGGTGCGCACGCTGCTACGCGTCAGTGTGGTCGCCAGCGGCGACGGCGGCATGCAGACCGGTTTTCAATCGCTCGGCCACACCATCGGCTTCGAGGTGTTCGACGAGAACGACGTCGAAGAACTCGCCCGCACTGCCGCGCAACAGGCGGTCACCAAACTCAGCGCGCGTCCTGCTCCGT
>JAGWWH010000054.1 GCA_018970485.1 Pseudomonadota bacterium
GTGGCGCTCGTCCATGAAAAGATCGTCCCATTCTACGACCAGCTCGGGTTGCCGATCTCGGCGATCCTGACCGACGGGGGCCGCGAGTATTGTGGAAGGCCCGATCAGCACTTCTATGAGCTGTACTTGGGTTCGTCGAACATCGAGCATCGGGTCACAAGGCCCGCAAGCCCGTACACCAACGGATTTGTGGAGCGGTTCCATCGCACGCTGAAAGACGAGTTCTTCGCGAAGGCGTTCCGGGAGAAGATCTATACATCACTGGAAGAGTTGCAAGGCGACTTGGATCGCTTCCTGGAGTTTTACAATCATGGCAGGATTCATTCGGGCTATCGTTGCAACGGGAGAACTCCGATCCAAACCCTCAAGTCTTTACTCGAGGTGACGACAAGTGAAGTAACCGAAGGTCAGGCCGCATAATCAAACCCGCGGCCAGTCGGGGGATCTGTCCAAAGAACTCGTGCTAAGTACACACTACGAACTTTTTTTCGGGGATTATTAAAACCGTATAAATAAATTAAATCATGATCTTTAACAACTTCTCCAGACTTGATGTTAAATAATGCACAAGGCTTTTTAAAAATACTTTGGCGAACATTTAGTTCGTATTTTTTATCCCCGCATGCCCCGACTGGTAGAGAATTCATTTGATCAACAGCTGCTTGTGATCTTGGAATAATCGCAAACTCTTTTGAAAGTTCATAATCTACCGACTGCGCTTCTTTAGCTACTGGATGTGGACCACGCCAAATTAGATGTCCCTCAAATTCAAAATCTTGTACTGGTATCTCACAAAGTGGGTCGGCGTAGCCTTTAATAATACCTTTAAAACCGTCTTTCCCATCGAATACAAATTCTCTTTTTAACCAAAATGATTCAACTGTACCACCAGAACCTCGATTCTCCCTAGGTCTAAGCTCACATGAGATACTAACCCATTTTCCCTTAATGTGGTTTGAAACCCTTTTTTGTGAAATTAGATGATCATCTTTTGCAAAACAGTTAAGACTTAGGAAAATCCCAAAAACCAACACGACAACTTTCATTTTATTTCCTTTTATTTTTTAAAAAGTGAATACCACTTTTCCATTTGTTTTTAATTTTCCAGATTCAATTTCTTCAATAACCCTTAAAGAATCTTGAAATGGAAATTTTTCACCCACGATTGGAGTAAAACTTTTCGAAAGAGCTAATCCGGACAATCTTTGAATTAGGGATGGTGTCACTTTTGTAATCACAACTTTATACACCCCTGAAAATAAGCTTCTAATCATTGAGGATGGTCGAGGATTCAAATCCAAAAAAGTTCCTCTTTTCAAGAAACTTAAGTAAGCGGATGGCAAAATATTTAGCACCGCTTTCCGCGTCATTTTTCCAGATGTATCAAAAACAATATTGCACTCGCTAATTACTTCATTTTCTATATTTGCGTAATTATATACTTCATCAACCCCCATGTTTTTTGCCTTTTCAAAATCACTTAAACTGCAACTTCCAACGACGATTGCACCTCTAGATTTTGCAAACTGAACAGCCAGATGACCAACCCCACCGGTACAGCCACCGATAAACACTCGATCTCCTTTTTTAACTTCTGATTTAATTTCAAGTGCCGTCAAAGCGGCAGCTCCGGCCATGGGTAAGCAGCAAGCCTGCTCAAAAGTCATATCGTCTGGCATTAAGGCAACGAACTGCACATCACTAAGAACGATTTCTGAAAAAGAACCTGCACTCTTAAAAGGCAGAAAACCAAAAACACGATCTCCTTTTTTAAAATGAGTGACCTCACTACCGACATCTAGTATTTCACCTGAAAAATCAGA
>JAGWWH010000009.1 GCA_018970485.1 Pseudomonadota bacterium
CCGCGGAATAACTGCTCTTAATGCAGTTAAGGATCAGAAAAATATCCCCTCGGCAACTGCCAAATCACAATTTGAAGCATTAAAATTTTACGCTAACGCCTCAAAAAAATTCACTTTTATTCCCGTCACTTTCACCACCGAAATGGACAGTCAAATTTCCAAACAAACACTTTTTGGTTCCGAGCAATTTGCCGTCGGTGGTTATTACTCGGTGCGCGGTTTTAGGGAAAATTATATCGCCGCCGATTCTGGATATTATTTCAGAAATAAAATCAGCTACAGCCCAGGATTTAAAATAACTTTCGAGCCTTTTTACGATTACGGTTACGCCAAAAATAAATATGATGGATCAAGCGGCAGGCTTTCTGGAGCAGGGATTAAAACAACTTTCTCTCATCCTTATTTTAACGCTTCGGCAACTTTTTCTCAGGGCCTGAGTAGATCGCACCTGATTTCTTCCAACGTTAAAGAAAATCGGTTGGTTTACTTTGAGATTAGCGCGAGTTGCTGTTAAATTACTGGATCCCCGCCTTCGCGGGGATGACTAGGGTACCATCCGCACAACGTCATACCCGCGAAGGCGGGGATCCAGGAAAATATAATACAAATACAGATGTTCTTTACATCCAACCTCCTCTCCCAAGCGCAGGAAATTTTACGAATTGCGGAGGAGAAAAAAATCAAAATCGCCATCGCCGAATCCTGCACTGGCGGACTTTTATCAGCTTTGTTTACCGAAATTTCTGGAGCTTCAAAAACTTTCGAGCGCGGCTTTGTCACTTATTCAAATCAGGCAAAAATTGACTTGCTTGGGGTTAAGAAAAAAACCTTGGAAAATTTTGGTGCGGTAAGTGCACAAACTGCGGAAGAAATGGCCAAGGGTGCGTTAGAAAATTCACAAGCTGACATTGCCATCGCTATTACTGGAGTAGCTGGCCCAGAAGAAAAATCAGGCTTAGTTCATATCGCGGTTGCAAGTCACACAAGACCAACTGTAAACCGCAAATTTCATTTTTCCGGCGATCGTCATGAGATTAGAAAAGCCTCGATGATTGCCGCATTACAACTACTCGATCTAAAGGAGTGAATAAATGCAAAAATTAGAAAAAATTTACGAAGGCAAAGCCAAGCAACTTTTCACCACTTCCGATCAAAATCTTCTCATCCAATTTTTCAAAGACAGCGCCACCGCTTTCAACGGAGAGAAGAAAGAAATCATCGACGGAAAAGGCATTTTGAATAACATGATTTCAGAGCATTTAATGCATGAACTTGCTGCCGCAGGAATTCCGACTCACTTCGTAAAAAGATTAAATGATCGCGAACAGCTGATCAAAAAAGTTACGATTATTCCACTTGAAGTAATCATCAGAAATATCGCCGCTGGATCAATGGCTAAGCGTCTTGGCATCACTGAAGGAACTACGCTGCTCGCACCAGTTTTTGAAATTTGTTTCAAAGATGATGCCCTTGGCGACCCTCTGATTAACGACGATCACGCCATTAATGTCTTGAAAATTATCAGTAAAAAACAGCTCGACGAAATCAAAACTATGACTTTGCGCATCAACGAAATCATGAGCAAAATTTTCGCTAAAATTGGCATTAGCTTGGTTGATTTTAAGGTCGAATTTGGATTTGATGAACAAGGTGCAATCATCTTGGCTGATGAAATCAGTCCAGATAGCTGTAGACTTTGGGATCAATCAACTTCCGAAAAACTCGACAAAGATCGCTTCAGAAGAAATCTTGGTGGACTAGTCGAGGCCTACAAGGAAGTGGCTTCACGTTTAGGAATAAAATAAAATGAAAATCAGAATTCTAATCTCTCTAAAAAAAGGCGTACTTGATACCCAAGGCAAGGCAATCGAAGGCTCTTTGCAAAAAAATCTTGGCTTTTCACAAATCTCGCAAGTCAGACAGGGCAAGGTTGTGGAGCTTGAAATAGCTGAAAGCGATCCAGTAAAAATCAAAAAAATCATCGACGAAATTTGTGATAAATTGCTCGTCAATAAAATCATCGAAGACTACAGCTACGAAACGATCTCCTAAAATATGAAATCAGCAGTAATTACCTTTCCTGGTTCAAATTGTGATCGCGATGCCGTCGATGCTTTGCAAAAAATTGGTTCACGCGCACAAAGAATCTGGCATCAAGAAACAAAACTCGATGACGACTTAGATTTAATAATCGTTCCCGGCGGATTTTCTTATGGCGATTATTTGCGCTCCGGGGCGATGGCGGCGATTTCTCCGGTAATGATGGAGGTAAAAAGACTCTCAGAAAAAGGGGTGAAGATTCTTGGTATCTGCAACGGCTTTCAAATTCTTACCGAGGCGGGACTGCTTCCAGGCGTACTTACGCGCAATAAAAAAATGAAATTCATCTGCCGCACGATGAACCTGCGGGTTGAAAATACGAACTCTCCCTTCACTAAAAAATACAACAGAAATCAGATTATTCGCATTCCAATCGCCCACATGGATGGAAATTATTTTGCCGACTCAGCAACTCTAAAAAATTTGGAAGATTCTGATTCAATCGCTTTTCGTTACGTCAATGAAAACGGCAATCTCACTGATGAAGCAAATCCAAACGGGTCAGCGCTAAATATCGCGGGAGTTTTTAACGAGAAAAAAAATGTGCTAGGTATGATGCCTCACCCAGAAAGAGCTCTCGATATTTGTAACGGATCAAGCGATGGCTTGCCTTTATTTAGTGGATTCCTTCTTAGTTAATTTCTCGACAACAAACGGGCAGACAAATTTTTCTTTTATCACCTTCATTTGGGTTGCCATTGGATCTATCTGGCCGCCCTTTCCGTTACCATACTTCGAATCATCAAAAGCTTCTTTGATTTCATACTCCTCGTCTTCGACCTTCATCTCTCCCGAACATTTTTTCTTCACTTCAATAAAGTCATTAACGATGGCGTTGCGAATATTTTGAGCGGCAATCTTGGTTAGATTATTTTCGACAGTTTCTTCTGAAACATAAGTCCCGTAACGATTAGTGCTAACATCATAACTATCATTTACCGAAGTTATGCCTCTTGAGATGATTGCATTGTTCTCAAGATTTTTGAGATCGTAACTAACCTCGATTGTTATTTTATTACGTCCGGAAGCGCCGGTTTGAGTAATGAGTGTTCCAGAAATCGTTTTACTGGTTCTTAAAATCAGAAAATATTTTGGCTCAGCTTTGATGTAGTCCGGGTTTAATAAGTCATAAAGATTGTTTTTTAACTCCTGACTCAGGTGATTTCGATCTTTCTTGATACGTATTGAGGCGAGGTCTTCAGAGTAAGAAAAGCTATTTACTTCATTGCGATAAATAACCTGAAAGCCGCATGAAAAAAGGCCAAGCAGAATAATTAGGCAAAAAAAATTACGCATTTTTTAGTGCAGCTTTAACGAAAGAAACAAAGAGCGGATGTGCTGCGAATGGTTTCGACTTCAACTCTGGATGAAATTGTACGCCGATAAAAAATGCGTGATTAGGAATCTCGATAATCTCTGGTAGCTTACCATCTGGAGACATTCCTGAGAACTTCAATCCCGCCTTTTCTAGCTTATCTTTAAAACTCACATTCACTTCGTAGCGATGACGATGACGTTCAGATATTTTATTTTTTCCGTAAACTTTTTCGGCGATTGAGTCTTTTTTAATATTACATGGATAGGCGCCAAGTCTCATTGTACCACCCATGTCGCTACCAGCTTTTTTGGTTTTTTTTCCTGATTCATCGATCCACTCGCTCATCATTCCAATCACGAAAGTTCCTTTTTTAGAAAATTCGCTGGAGGTCGCATCTTCAATGCCAAGGACGTTGCGCGCATATTCAATCACGGCCATTTGCATACCGTAGCAAATGCCCAGACATGGGATATTTTTTAGACGCGCTTGTTTGATCATGTCGATTTTACCCTCAACTCCATCTTCGCCAAAACCACCAGGAACAAGGACTGCGTTGATATTTTTTGGCAAATCATTTTTGCCTTTGCGCGCATTAACCCAAGTGATTTTTGCCTTGGCTTGTATTGAAAATGCGGCGTGATCTATGGCTTCAATCAGTGATTTGTAGGAGTCTTTGTAGTCAGTATATTTTCCGACAATGGCGATATTTACTTCAGCTTTTGGATTTTCGATCGCGTTTTTAATCTTGATCCACTTGGTCAGATCGGGCTTCTTGCTGTAATCGAGTTTGAAAAATTTTAGAATTTCAGTATCGAGTCCATTTTGATGATAAATTAGCGGAACTTCATAAATACTGGCGGCGTTTGGTGCGGCGATCACTGATGAAATTGGCACTGAGCACATTTTGGCGATTTTTTCCAAATGGGCTTTGGTGGTAGGTCTTTCAGCGCGACAAAGCAGTACACTTGGCTGGATTCCGATCGAACGCAATTCTTTTACTGAGTGTTGTGTTGGTTTTGTTTTGAGCTCGTTCGCACTTTCGATGTAAGGCAAAAGAGTGAGATGCAAGAAAGCACATCGATCTTGGCCCATTTCATAACCGAGCTGACGGATAGTTTCAAAAAAGGGCAGAGCTTCAATATCTCCAACGGTTCCACCGATTTCGCACAGAATGAAATCAGTACCTTTTACGTCATTTAAAATGAATTCTTTGATGAGGTCTGTAACGTGCGGAATCACCTGCACCGTGCCTCCGAGATAATCTCCTTTACGCTCTTTTGCTAAAAGTTTTGAGTAGATTTGACCAGCAGTTACATTGTCAGATTTTTTTGCATCAACGCCCGTAAAACGCTCATAGTGACCAAGATCGAGATCAGTTTCCGCGCCATCTTCGGTCACAAAAACTTCTCCGTGCTGAGTTGGACTCATCGTTCCTGGATCAACATTTAAATAAGGATCAAGCTTGCGAAGTTTGACTGAGTAACCGCGGGCTTGAAGTAAGGCAGCAAGGGACGCGGAGGCCAGTCCTTTTCCAAGCGAAGAAACAACGCCGCCAGTAATAAAAATGAAGCGACTCATTACTTTCCCTGCATAATTCTATCTACTAATTCCTTAATTGTTGGCACAAAGCCGTTGGCATAGAAAGGATCGGTTGCGAAACGATAAGCGCTGTGACCTGAGAACATTAGTTGATTTTCAACATCATTACCCAGACGAACGTCTTGTAAGGTTTTCTGAATGCAGAAGCTACGCGGGTCGGCTCTGCGATCTGTGGTAAATTTCATTTCTTCTTTATCCGACCAATTGCTGAAGCGACATTGGCTCAGGCAGCCCATGCAATTAATTTGATCGGTAACGATTTGTGCGGCTTTAGACTTATCGACAAACATCAAAGTTTCGTCTGGAGTTTTCATGCCTTCTGTGTGTCCGGCTTTTATCCATTCATCAACTTTAGATTTGTCTTCAGGCTTGATAAAAACAACGCGACCACGTTGGCCAAAGGGAATTTCGCAAGTGAAGTTATCCACTGCTTTAGAGCGATATTCAACCTGTCTGATTTCTCGACCTTTCAGCTCACGAATAAAATTATTCTCAACCGCAGAAGAGTAGAATCCTGTAGGGCTAAAGCGGTTTAGATAAACATCACCTTCTTTCAAAATTAGAAGCTTTTTCTTCCAAACATCCGGAACTGGATATTCCTTCGTTACGATCGGACGGGTGCCAAATTGAAAAACGATTGGTCCAATTTCTGGATTATCCAACCAATGCTCAAACTCATCCAAGTTCCAAACGCCGCCAGCCATAACGATTGGAACGTCATTCAAACCAACTGAATTCATGAAAGTGCGAATTTCAGCAACGCGCGGATAAGGATCTTCATAGGCATTTGGATCTTCTGCATTCGACAAACCATTGTGACCACCTGCGCGCCAAGGACATTCATAAACTACACCCCCAAGAAGATCGACAGCCTTGTGATAAGAGCGCTTCCACAAAGCACGAAATGCACGCATCGAAGACACGATTGGATAGTAGTAAACGTGATATTTTTCGGCGATTTCGGCAAGACGATAAGGCATTCCGGCACCGCAGGTGATTCCATGTATTAGTCCTTTTGAGCCCTCGAGAATTCCGTGAAGAACACGCTCAGCACCACCCATTTCCCACAAAACATTCATGTGAATACGACCATTTCCGCCAGAAATATCATGAGCGATTTTTGCTTGAGAAATGCCGCCAGTGATTGAATCAGCGATTAATTCTTCATGTCTTTCGCGACGAGTGTGAGTCTTGTAAATCAACGGAACATATTTTCCGTTTTCGTCAATATTATCAGCGTTAACACCAGAAAAGGTCCCAACGGCGCCAGCTTTAGCAAAATGTCCTGCTGTCACTCCCGTGGTAATTCCAACCCCCTTTCCACCTTCAATTATTGGTAAAGTTTCAACGCCAGAAATGACAAAGTTTTTGATTTTTTTTAGCAAGGGAGGCTCCGATTTTAGGGGGGAAATTATTATCAAGAAATGTGGCGGGAACCTAGAAATAGACTGGCAAAATATCAATTAGAAATTTCAATATACCAACAGCAAGCGACCAACAACTAAGTAACCAAATATGCAGTTCATCGACGAAGTAAAAATAAACCTTCAAGCCGGAAATGGCGGTAACGGCGCCTCAAGTTTTCGTCGTGAAAAATTTATTCAATATGGCGGACCCGATGGCGGCGACGGTGGACGTGGTGGCAGCATAATTTTCGAATGCGTAAAAGATCTAAACACCTTGATCGACTTTCGCTTCAAACAACATTTTTCCGCTAAGAACGGCTTAGCTGGAAAGGGAGCCAACAAAAACGGACTTTCAGGCGAAGATTTAATTTTAAGGATTCCTGTTGGTACACAAATTTTCTCCGATGACAAATCAGAATTAATCGCTGACCTAACCAAAGATGGCGAACGCTTCACCATCGTAAAAGGCGGTCGTGGCGGTCTTGGAAATATAAATTTCAAAAGCTCAATTAACCAAGCTCCAACCTTTTCACAAAAAGGTGAAATTGGCGAAGAACGTTGGGTAAGACTTGAGTTAAAACTTCTCTCTGACGCCGGATTGCTGGGAATGCCAAACGCAGGAAAATCAACCTTTCTCGCTGCAACTACTCGCGCTAAACCAAAAATTGCCGACTACCCATTCACAACTCTCAAGCCACAACTTGGGGTTGTTTACGTTGACGAATATGAATTTGTTTTGGCCGATATTCCTGGTCTAATCGAAGGCGCATCTGAAGGTCGCGGACTCGGCGATCGCTTCCTAAAACACGTTGAGCGCTGCGGAGTTTTACTTCATTTGATCGACGCCTCTGCAGAAAATGTTGTTGAAAATTATGCAACAATTCGCGCCGAACTTGCCGGCTACAGCGAAGAATTAATTAACAAGTCCGAGATCGTCGCGCTCAATAAAATCGACCTCCTAGACGCTGAGGAATTGAAAGAAAAAACCGCCGCCTTGAAAAAATTTTTAAAAAAATCCGGACAAAAATCTCCGCAAGTTTTCGCCATTTCCGCCGCAACAGGAAAAGGAAACACTGAAGTTTTAAGAGAGCTCTACAAAAAAATAAAAAATGAAAAATAGCGCAGCTTTAGTAACAGGTGGACCAAAAAGAATTGGTCGTGAGATCTCTATTTTCTTGGCTTCGCAAGGTTATGATTTGGTAATTAGTTACAACAAATCAAAGAGCGAAGCAGAGAAATTAAGTAAGGAAATCGTCAAAAAATTTAAGGTAAAATGTGAAATTTTTCAGGCCGATTTACGCGATGAAAAACAAACAAAAAAACTTGCAGAATTTGTTCGAAAAAAATTTCCAAACTGGAATTTGTTGATCAACAACGCCTCAATTTTTCAGAAATCAAAATTCCTCACCGCACCAGAATCTGAGATATTCGACAACTTCAATATTCACTTCTTTTCTCCTCTAATTCTCTCCAAAGAATTCGCAAAAAGCGCACCGAAAAATGGTCAAATAATCAACCTAACTGACAAAAACATCACTCGCTACGAAACCAATTATTTTCACTACCTACTCAGCAAAAAATCTTTAGCGGAATTAACTAAAATGCTCTCGGTTGAATTAGCTCCTAAGATCAGAGTTAACGCGGTTGCACCGGGATTTATTTTAAATCCAATCGACGACTCGAGCGCAGAAAATTTTGTCAAAAAAATCCCTCTGCAAACCAAGGGAGAGGTAGAAAATATTGTGCAAACAATCGAGTTTTTACTCAAAAATAAATTCGTCACCGGCCAAATTTTATTCATCGACGGAGGCGCTTCCCTAAACCATGCAGGATAAATTAGGAATATTTGCTGGACGCGGAAAATTGCCGCTAATGTTGATCGAAGATTGTCGGAAAAAAGGTCGTGAATTTGTCGTTTTCCAACTCGAAGGAGAAACGTACGAAGAAGATTATTCCGCCTTCAGCCCTACAAAATTAGGCTACGGCGAGGTTGAGAAATTTTTAAAAATTCTTCACGAAAATGAAGTTAGAAATTTAGTCTTCATCGGCGGCGTAACCAAGCCAAATTTTTCCTCACTCAAAGTCGACAAAACCGGCGCGATTTTACTCGCTAAAATCCTCGCCAATAAAATTCTCGGCGACGATGCGGTGTTGCGCACAGTCATTAATTTCTTCGAGAAAAAAGGTTTAAAAATTTTACGAATTGATGAGCTGCTTGATTGTGTGGTCTCAAAGAAATCAACACTCGGCAGGCATTCTCCAAGCCCAGAAAATCTTACCGACATCGCGCTGGGAATTTCTGCAGTAAAATATTTTTCTAAGTTTGATGTCGGCCAATCTCTCGTCGTCGCGCAAAAACAAATCATTGCGGTTGAGGCCCTGGAAGGCACGGACGAAATGATCAAAAGATGTAAAAATCTGCGCCAAAATTCTGTGCTCGTAAAAATGAAAAAATTTGGACAAAGCAAAAAGGCCGATCTTCCAACAATCGGGGTTGAAACCGTGAAAAATTGCGCCGCCGCCGGAATTAAAGGAATCGCCATTCAAGCCAATTCCACGCTGGTTTTACAAAAAGATGAGATTATCAAAACAGCTGATGAGTTAGGGTTATTTTTAACGGTAATTTAAAGGATTAATTTCCTGGATCCCCGCCTTCATTAGGCTGACGCATTCAAGTTTAGTGCCTTACTTTAAACGTCATCCCCGCGAAGGCGGGGATCCAGGAATATTTTACAAATGCAACTAACCGAAAATTTCACTCCAGAAATAAAAACGATCTTCGCCATCTTCGGCGACAACATCCGTCTCGTTGGCGGTTGCGTGCGCGATTTGTTGCTCGAAAAAAAAATAAATGATTTCGATTTCGCGACAAAATTTTTACCCAACGAAACCACAAAAATTCTCGAAAAAAATAAAATCAAAGCGGTGCCGACCGGTGCCAAATTTGGCACCATCACCGCTGTCATCAATGACCGGAATTTCGAAATCACCACTTTGCGCAAAGACAACGAAACCGACGGACGTCACTGCGAACCAGAATTTGTTGATGATTTTTTACTCGACGCCTCGCGTCGCGACTTCACTGTTAACGCACTCTACATGGATTCGCGCGGTCAAATCAGTGATTACTTCGATGGAATTTCCGACTTAAAAAAACAAAAACTTCGCTTCATTGGCGACGCAGAAAAAAGAATTGAAGAAGATTTTTTGCGCATTTTGCGCTTCTTTCGCTTCAGTGTTGAATATGCGAATGAGCTAGATGCTGAAGGCTTGAAAGCCTGCGTAAATCAAAAAGAAAATCTAAAAAAAATTTCGCGCGAAAGAATCAGACAAGAATTTTTAAAACTAATTTCGAGCAAGAAAAAAGAGCGAGTAGTCGCGATTTTAAAAACCTTAGAACAGCAAAAAATCAGTGACGAAATTTTTTCTTCATCACTCGACATCCCAGCATTTGAAAGGCTTCAAAGTGATGATTCAAAATTAAAAATCGCCGCACTTCTTCTAAATAAAAACTTCAAACCAGAAGAAATTTGCGCGACAAATTCTGAGAAAAAACTTTTTAACTTTTTACTTTCGATCGATCCAAACCAGGATTTACGCCTACTACGCGCCTTTCACGACGAAGAATTTTTTTGGAATTTTTGTCTTTTTAATGCGGCAAAACAAAAACTCCCGGCGCCGAGAAAATTAGAAAAATTACCGAATTTTCCAATCGAAGCAAAAGATCTAATCGAGCTCGGACTCAAAGGTAGACAGCTCGGAGAAGCTTTAGATAAATTAAAAAAACTTTGGGCAGAAAGTGATTTTAAGCTCGACAAAAAATCACTTTTAAAATTTTTGACTTAGTCATGCTGAGCTTGTCGAAGCATGCCCTTCAGCTCCACATCACCCTTCGACAAGCTCAGGGTGAGGCTACACTAGAAACAACGGTCAATGAAAAAATTCAAAAATATCCTCTCTCTACTTCCGCTTTTTAAGCCTTACCGACGCGAAGTTTTTTTTGCATTCTTAGCACTAATCATCACCACTTTGATGGTTTTGTTTTTTGGTAAAGCCTTGAAATACCTGATCGATCTCGGGTTTGCAGAAAAAAATCACCTCTCACTTAACATCGTTTTACTAATTTTTTCTGGTGCAGTTTTAGTAATGGCGATTGCTGGATTTTATCGCTCTTCACTCATTAATTCTGCCGCAGAAAAAGCGATTTCTGATTTACGAAAAAAAGTCTACGATCACATAATTCGGGTCTCTGCAGAGTTTTTCGAAATCAACAAAACTGGCGAAGTAATTTCCCGACTCACCGTCGACACTGTTTTACTCTACACGATTCTCAGCAGCACGATCTCCTTCTTACTGCGCAACGCCTTGCTATTCTTGGGCGGAATCTGTTTTTTATTTTTAACAAGTTTCAAACTTAGCGTGATTTCATTGCTTCTGATTCTAGTCGCAATCTCGCCGATTATTTTAATGGGAAGAAGGGTTAAGAATTTATCAAAAGAATCTCAATCCGCTCTTGGCGCGGTTGGAGCTCATGTCGAAGAAAGCATTAACGGTGTAAAAACTATTCAGTCTTACCTCTGTGAAGAAAAAGAAGCGCGGAATTTTTTTGGTTTTGTTGACGAAGCGTTGAAAGTTTCACTAAAAAGAATTCGCATTAAATCACTAATGATCGCCTACGTCATCACCCTCGCCTTTGGCGCGATTGCCGTGATTCTTTGGGTTGGTGGCCATGACGTTTTGTTAGGAAAAATTACTTCCGGAGATCTCTCTTCTTTTATTTTTTACTCAATCATCTCAGCAACTTCTTTGGTTTCGCTAAGTCAAATTGCTGGCCAATTACAAAGTGCATCTTCAGCTGCAGAAAGGATTTTTGAACTTTTACAAATCGAGTCTCCGGTCAAAGAAATAGAGAATCCTCAGCCTTTTTTAGGCAGTGAAAAAGTTACCCTAAAATTTAACTCGGTGAATTTTTCTTACCCCAGTCGTAAAGATTTTTTGGTGCTAAAAAACTTTAATCTCGAGATCAAACCCGGACAAAAAATTGCGATTGTTGGCCTCAGCGGATCAGGAAAAAGTACTTTGCTACAATTGCTTCTGCGCTTCTACGACGTGGATTCTGGGGCTATTACTGCCAATGATCGCGACATCAAATCACTTTCTTTCAAAGACTTGCGTCAGAATTTTTCTTACATCTCGCAAGACTGTTTTATTTTTTCTGGAACTATTTTTGAAAACATCGCCTACGTAGATAATTCAACGCTTGAGGCCGAGGTTGAAAAAATGATTAGCCAAAATCCAGCACTGGAATTCATCAACAAACTACCAAAAAAATTACACACATCTGTCGGCGAAAAAGGGATTAAACTTTCTGGTGGAGAGCGCCAACGAATTGCCTTCGCACGCGCACTAATAAAGAACTCGCCGATATTGCTTTTAGATGAGGCAACTTCGGCGCTCGACAATCAAAATGAGCAATCGATTAATCGCTCCATACTAGAATTGGCGCGCGACAAGACTGTGATCACGGTTGCGCACCGCCTTTCTTCAATCGTCAATTCTGAGAAGATTATTTTTCTGGAAGGTGGAGAAATTGTTGAGAGCGGAACTCATCAAGAGTTGATGGAGATGGGTGGGTCTTACAGGAAGATGTATGAGATGGAGGAGGTGGCTGGCGGTCTTCACCATCAAGGGTAGCTACTATTTTCTGGATTCCCGCCTCCCGCGGGGATGACGTTGCAAGTACGAGCTTTACTCGTCATCCCCGCGCAGGCGCGAATCCAGGAAGTTGACTCTTTACATCCCTCGCCAAATGCAGCGAACCACAAATAACAACACGGCAGGGCTTTTTAGGAATGCGACTAAGAGCATCAAAGAGATCAGCAGCAGCAAAAATTTTCATTCCGATTTCGGAGCCAATTTCTGAAATCTTTTTCGCCTCTTCTGGGTAAGGCTCGCCATTAACCCTTACTGCGACTAAATCGGCAACGTTTCTAAATTTTTCTAAGAATTCTTTTTTACATTTATTTCTGCTGAATCCACAGATCACAAAATTTTCTTTTTTATCTTTTTGTTCGTGAATCCACCTAGCCAAAGCAAATGCTCCAGCTTCATTGTGAGCGCCGTCAATCCAGATCTCACTGCCCTCTGACAATAATTTTTCTAAACCATTTTTAACGCGCTCAAGACGACTGGGCCAATTAAGAGAGGAGATCGACTTGGAGATGATTGTTTGTTGATCAGTGATTGTTAGTAAAGAAGTGGCGATCGCGGTAGCGAAATTTACATATTGATGAGAGCCTGGCAGAGCTGGTGCGGGAAGGTTTTTGAAAAAATAATCTTGGAAGGAAAAATTAAATTCACCCGTCTTCTCATTCATTTCGACAGCGAAATCCTCATCGTAAAAATAAGCAGAAATTTTTTGATCGGCGGCAAGAATTTTAATAATATTTTTTGCCGCTGATGGCTGAGAAGCCACGATTAAAGGCGTCTCTGGGCGCATGATCATCGCTTTCTCGAGCGCGATTCTCTCAATTGAATTTCCTAAATATTCGACGTGATCAAAAGAAATTGGCGTGATTACTGTGGCTAGTTTTTTCTCGATAATATTGGTCGCATCGATTCTGCCACCCATTCCGCATTCAATAACTAGAAGATCTGCCGGCATTTTAGAAAAAGCCAAAAATGCACCGATTGTAAAAGCTTCCATAAAAGTTAGCGGGGTTTCATCCGCGGCAATTCTGGTTTCCTCCATTACTTCAAAAAGAAAATTGTTAGAAATTTTCTCACCAGAAAGGATGATTCTTTCATTGCAATCGTGGAGATGTGGAGAGGTGTAAAGATGGGTTTTCCTTCCTAAACAAGAAGAAATGTGAGCGATTAGAGAAGCGGTTGAGCCCTTTCCATTGGTGCCCGCAACGTGAATTATTGGTGGAAGTTTTTTGTGAGGATTGTCCAGTCTAGCCAAAACAACTCCCATGCGCTCAAAGACAGTTTCGTAATCGATTTGTCTTTTACCGAGAGTTGATGGAATTGGCCAGTGAGGTAAATAAACCAAACCTTATTCAGTGACGACTTTGCATTCGCCGTTAGCGATGTAGGCATCGAGGGCAACGGTGGTGATTTCTTTGTAACGAGAGTCGCCAAGAATTCTGATTAAAGTGCCAACAGGGCCTTTAGTTTGGATATTAAAATAAACGCCAGTTTGTTCGAATTCGGCCGGAAAAGTTTCGCAATCTTTTCCGCTGCAGCGGGTAATTGTCTTCTCTTTTTTATCCAGAATCAGGGTCGAAATGCTCTCGCGTTTGTTGCATTCATGCTTGGTACAGATGAAGCCATTTTTTGGTGTACATTCAATTTTTTGCCAAGCCTTTGCTTCTTTGAAATATTTTTCCGCTTGAGCGAAAAGCTTGTCGAAATCGAAAGATTTTATCTCTTCGCGGCTATCTTTTTTTTCGATGCTGATCTTGGTATCTAAATCAGATTTAATCGCATTTTCTTTAGCGAAAACTTGTGAGGCCAAAAGAGAAAAAAGGGCAAAGAAAAATACTGATTTTATTTTCATCGGAGTTTGATTTTTAAGGGTTAATTGATGTCGGCACAAAACAAACAAACATTGTCATTGGCAAGAAAAATAACCCGCGAATTTAGTGGCCAATCGCTGAACTATTTCTTCTTGGATCAGCACCGCCAGTTATCTGATTTTTATTGATTGCAATTCCTTGTAGGCCGCTGGTTATTTCCTTTACAACAACCTTATGACCCATTTTTTCTAAATCGGATTTAAGATTTTGTAACTTAGTTCCAGCTTCGATTTCGATTACATCATCCAAAATCAGATGATTAGGCAATGAAATCGACTGTTGAATATCTAGGCCCCAATCAAGATGTGCGACGATTGTTTTTAGAACGTACTGAGCGATGCGAGAGCCTCCGGCAGAACCGACTGCCATCAATAAATTATTTTCTGAATCAAATATAAAAACCGGCGACATCGTGCTACGTGGCTGCTTTTTTGGCCTAACGCGATTAGCAACTTTTTTTCCATTTATCTTAGGAGTTAAAGAAAAATCGGTAAGTTCATTATTAAGCATGAAGCCTTCTACCACAAGGCCTGAACCGAAGAAATATTCAATCGAGCTCGTCATTGAAACTGCATTTCCCTCTTTATCGACAGCCGCAATGTGAGTAGTTGATGGCTTTTCGAATTCTTTATTTAGAGGCTCTGCAGACTTTGTGAATTTTCCTGGCTCAACTTTTCCCAACGCTTTTTTTAAAGAAATTAACTTTGATCTCTCGAGCAAATATTGTTTATCCAACATTTGTTGAATTGGAACATTTGGAATGTCGGCAACATACTCATTACGATCCGAGTAAGCTAAACGCGCGGCTTCAGACAATAAATGAACCGCCGCAAGTGAAGAAGGTTTTATTTTTTCTAGATCAAAATTTTCTAAAATTCCGAGCATCTCGAGCACCGCAATCCCACCAGAGCTTGGTAAAGGCATTGAACAAACTTTATATTTCTCGCGATATTTTGCACAAAGAAGATCTCCGGTTTTGTCGCGATATTGTGACATGTCAGCAAGGGAAAGATATCCTGGATTTATTTTTGATTCACGAACTGCAGCAACAATTTTCCTGGCAATTTTTCCTTCATAAAATGGCTTGATTCCTTGACTAGCGATGGTTTCAAAAGTTTTTGCTAATGCAGGATTTTTGATAATAGTTCCTACATCTTTTGGCTCACCACCATCTTCAAAATAAATCCTCATTCCTTCCAAAGAATTAAGGCCAGACTCTTTTTTTAGGGTTGAATGAATTCTTTTATTTAAAACAAATCCATCGCGAGCGATTTTGATTGCTGGAACAAATAAATCCTTCCACGGCAATTTTCCGTATTTTTTATGAGCTGATTGCAAGGCATAAAGCGCACCAGGAGTACCTACTGATAAGCCACCAATAACGACATCTTTAAACTCTCTTACGTTACCATTTTTATCCAAAAATATTTTTTCATTTACTGCGCTAGGCGAAATTTCACGACCGTTGAAGTAGAGAGTTTTTTTTGTTTTGGCATCGAAATAGAGTAAAAATAATCCTCCACCAATTCCCGAAGATTCAGGCTCGACAACATTTAAAACCATTTGAGCTGCGATAGTGGCATCAACGGCATTTCCACCCTTTGCTAAAATTTCTGCACCAACTTCAGAAGCTACTTTATCGGCAGTTGCAATCATGAAATTTTGTCCACTAACTGCCGAATATTTGTTATTTTTATTTCCTAAAATCAGCGATTGGCAGCTGGTCAAAATAAGAAGAATAAGTATTTTTTTCATATGGCTTTGAGCCCTCTTTAATTGATTAAAAAAGATATTTTTAGCTTCTGAATCCAAGCTCAAAATCCTAGTTTTATGTTCAAAAATTTACTAATTATCGCTGCATTTTTTTTGCTTAATTCCTGCATTTTTTTGAGCAGGTCGGATATTGTCAAACAAGATGAATCAAAAGCGATCGCCATTTTTTCTTTAGAAGTTATTTATGATGGAAAGCCCGAAACTAGACATCGCGGAATAGCAGGATTTTGCCAAGTTCGTTTTCACAATAACGAATTCGAAGACGTCAAATTTCGCAGCGAGAAAAATTCTAAATTTTATTTTCTTAAAGAAGCTCCGGGAAAAATTACTCTTAATAAAATGAACTGCATGCATCACGTCGTTCCTTTGTTATATCTTAAAAATCGAAGTGTTGATCTAAGCAACTGGGCTTTTATGGCTCATCCCGGCTTCATTAACTATGCTGGACACATTACTGTTAGCTATCGTCCAGCCGGCTTCGGAGCACGCGATTTATTTGGACTTGGCGGGTTGAGATATGACTTACAAGGTAGAGTCGATGTGAGAATCGAAGATAAAATTGACGATGCGATTTCTTTCATGCGCCTAAATTATCCTGAACTCGCCAATATTCCCGTCACCAAATCTTTACTAGAAGATATCGCTGACCTTAAACACAACAAGAAAGCAGAAATTTATAATGCATCAGCCCAGATAAAACAAAGCTCTCCGACAATCACACCAACAATACAACCAGCTCCATTACCGCAGAATTTTAATCCTTATCTCAATAATTCTTACGATCCCTATCAGCATCCACAGTCGGTAATGCCTTATTACAATCCTTACCAAAACCAAGGACCAGAAGCTCCACAAAGCGGTAACTAATTTTTAATCTTTAGCTGATTCAACATCTCATCCGTATCGTTACGTAGTAGCTGGATATAAACTTTGGTTGTGCCTTGATCCTTGAATCCAAGCTCTTCCGCAGCTTTCTCTGAAACATCAATCACCCTTTCTTTAGAAAAAGGTCCGCGATCATTAACGCGAACGATCGCAATACGTCCGTTACGTAAATTGGTTACGCGCACATTCGATGGAAGTGGTAGAGTTGGGTGTGCAGCGGTCATTGCATTGGCATCATAAATCTCACCAATTGCTGTGTATTTACCTTGAAAATCTTCACCATACCAAGAGGCATTTCCTACCTCTTCAAATTCAACATAATTTTGTGGGAAATAAGCGGCGCCAGAAACTGGATATTTGCTGGATGATGCAAGGTTTTGATCTGCGGGATCTTCAAAATATTGCTCAAATTGTCTTTCCAAAATTGTCTTGGGCATTCCCACCTGCATTGACTCAGAAGGTTTGATATAGCGAGAAGAGTGATCGAAATATTCTGCGAATCTGACATTGCGACGACCTTCATTTTCATTGCCAACGCAAGATGAAAAAACAGCTAGCAGCAGGGTTGTGATTAATTTTTTCATTAACGAACTTTTTTTGAAAAGGCCATGCTTGGCGAGGCTGATGAAGCTAGGTTGGAAGCTTTTTTAAAAGCAAATTCTTCCTGTAGATTCTGGGAAAATCCTTTCTTGGTAATCAAAAAAATACCGTATTCAGCGAAAAAATTAGCGATCGCATGATGTCCAAGAAAGCTAAACAAAAGACGTCGCGCGGTTAAGAAAATTTTTTGATCAACTTGAAAATCTTCATCTTTGCACAATTTTTCAAAATCCTTGATGGAGCAAAAATGAATATTTGGAGTCTCATACCACTCGTAAGGAATCATTTTATTCACCGGCATCGCGCCCTTAAAAAGTAGATGTAGGCGATTCTTAAAATGGGCGAAATTTGGCAGGGAAACAATTGCAAACTCAGCAACTCTCAACATCTCGTGCAAAATATCTTTTGGCCGATGTGTGGCTTGAATTGTCTGACTCAAAACCGCGTAATCAAAACTGCGATCTGGATAAATCGTTAAGTCATTTTCAGCATTACCCTGAATTACCGAAAGACCTCTCATCAAAGCTTTACTGACTTGTGTTTGAGAAATTTCTAGACCACGTCCGTCAATATTTTTTTCTCGCAAAAGAAATTGCAGCAACTCTCCGTCTCCGCAACCGATATCCAAAACCTTTGCCTTTGGCCTGATCAAGCTCGAAATAATTTCTAAGTCGTATCTGATTTTATGCTTAACGATATTTTGTCCGATTTCTGGCATAAAATTTAAGTTTTTGGTTCCAGAAGAAATCCGGAAATCACATTTTTTAATTCATCACTTTCAACCAAAAAGGAGTCGTGACCAGCTTTGATATCAATCGTAACAGAGCTAACTCTTACGCCCGATCTAACCAAGGCTTGAGTGAGTTTTCGCGATTCTGATGGTGGAAAAAGCCAATCGTCAGAAAATGAAATTACGCAAAATTTTCCATCAGATTTTTTACCAAATTCCGCAAAAGCCTCAGCAAGATTTCCGTTAAAATCTTTTTCTAAATCGAAGTGATCAACAGCGCGCGTGATGTAGAGGTAAGAGTTGGGATCAAAGCGTTCAACAAAACGATTTCCTTGATGATGAAGGTAATTTTCCACTTCAAATTTTCCGTTATCTTTTAATTCACGACCGAATTTTCTTTGTAAGGCATTCTCAGAAAGATAGGTGATGTGTGCAGTCATACGAGCTACAGCCAAGCCACTTGATGGATATTTTCCTTCACGCAAATAATCTCCTTCGCACCAATTTGGATCAGAAATAATCGCCTGCCTACCCACTTCGTGAAAGGCAATATTTTGTGGAGAATGACGATAAGATGTTGCAAGCGGAATCACTAAATTCACTTTTTGTGGATAAAGCACCGACCAAGACAAAGCCTGCATTCCACCCGCTGAACCACCGATTACTGCGTGTAATTTTTTAATACCAAAATGTTCAACTAACAGATTTTGCGCCCGCACCATGTCGTGAATAGTTATTGCGGGAAATTTTACTCCATTTTGTTTTGGACCCTCTGATCCCATGCATCCACCCAACACATTTGAACAAATCACAAAAAATTTTTCAGTGTCGATTGGCTTATTTTTGCCAATCAAAAAATTCCACCAACCATCTTTTTCAGTAACCGGATTCTTCGAAGCGACATATTGATCTCCGGTCAAAGCATGACAAATCAGAATCGCATTTGACTTATCTGCATTCAGATTTCCGTAAGTCTGATAAGCGATTGAAAAATTTTTTAACTCAAATCCATTATCCAATTTCAGCGGTTTTTCTTGTGCTAAAAAAACTACTTCACCAACTTCAAATTCTTTTCTACTCGGTCCAAAAATTGCCAAAGATTTATTGTTTATTTTCATGTTAAAAGATCTTCGTAAAGAAATTGATGCGATTGACGAGCAGCTAATTTCCCTGCTCAAGCAAAGAATGAAAGTGGTGAAAAAAGTTGGCGCGCTGAAGAAAAAAAATGGTGAAAAATTTTTTATTCGCTCCGCGCGCGAAGCCGACATGATTAAAATTTTACTTAAAAAAACGGGAAAAGATTTACCAAAATCTCTCGTCATCGACATCTGGCGTAAACTAATTACCGCCGCGAACATGTGCGAACAGCCGCTTCGTATCGCCTCATCTCATCCACAACAAGAACATTTATTGCACAATTTTTACAGTTCAGAAGTACCAATCACACATTTCAAAAAAGAGAAGGAAGTAATTTCTGCGCTCAAAAATGGTGAAGCTTTGATCGGTATTTTCGCTCTTCCACCACATAACTCTGAAAAATGGTGGGATAGTCTTCCTGAAAATTTTTATGTCTTCACCCGAATTCCTTTTGCCGAAAAATCAGAAATCAAACTCGTCGCTGTCGCCGCCAAAGAACCTGAAAAATCAAGTGACGACGTAACTTTGATTGTCGAAAAAAATGCCATTATTGAAGTTAATGGATTTCACCTCACTCACAAATTCGGAAAAGTTGTTGGTCACTACGCCAAGCCACCGAAGCTCTAATTGACAAACAAATCTCGGTTCCAATGATGCGCGCCCTTCTTTCTTCCTTTTTGAAAACGTCATGTTTTTAAAGAATTTTTTAGGGCAAACTTCGACATCCTAAAAGACCAATGGAAGCAATAAAATCAATCATCTAGACAATGACTAAACGCGTAAATGCTAAGAAAAAATTTAGCAGAAAACTTGGTGGCAGCCTTTGGGGCCAAGCAAAAGATCCTTACTTAAAACGTAACTACAAACCTGGACAGCACGGAGCTGCATCTAAAGGTAGAGTAAGTGACTACGGAACTCAGCTTAAAGCTAAGCAAAGAATGAAGTTCTACTACGGCAACATCTCTGAAAAACAATTTTCTAACACTTTCGCTCTTGCCTCTTCTTCAAAAGGCGACGTCAGTGAAAACTTCATAGCTCTATTAGAATCAAGACTTGATGTGGTTATTTACCGCGCAAATTTCGTTCCAACTGTTTTCGCTGCGAGACAATTCGTAAGTCACAAACACGTTACAGTTAATGGCAAAATCGTGAATATCGCATCTTACAGAGTGAAAATTGGTGATGTAGTTCAAGTTAGAGAAAAATCTCGTAAACTGGCTCTGGTTATCGATGCACAACAAAAAATGGAGCGCGACATCCCTAGTTATATGATGCTAGATAAAGACGCTTTTTCTGCAAAATTAACTGAGAAGCCAACTTTCGCTGAAGTGCCTTATGCGATCGAAATGCAACCACAATTAATCACAGAATTTTACTCTCGTTAGCCAAGAAGGATAAAAATAAAAAAGAAAAGGGCGGAAGTTTTTAAGACTCCCGCCCTTTTTTATGCTTACATTTTATTCCTGGATCCCCGCCTGCGCTAGGATGACACTTTAAGAGTAGAGCTGGATTGCTTCGCATTCGATCACAATGACGGGATGAGTAAGTGACACGTCATCCCCGCGCAGGCGGGGATCCAGGAAGAGTTAAGTTATGCCAAATATTCTGAAGAAGTTCTGAATAGATAAAAAGTCCGATGAATAATGCCGAGATGGCGAGGGAGAGTATTTTGGAGAAGAGGTTTTGGATGGGTATTTGTTTCTAGATTTCCTGGATCCTCGACTGCGCGGGGATGACTAGGGTACATCAGTCGCTTCATCCCCGCGCAGGCGGGGATCCAGAAATTTTATATTTTCTGCGCTAATCTACAAAACTGCTCGATCGTCAAATTCTCTGGCCGCAGATCTGGCTTTATTCCAACTTCTCTCAAATCTTCTTCAGGATTTTTAAAAATAGATTTCAAAGACGACTTCAACATTTTTCGGCGCTGATTAAATGCGGCCGCAACAACTTTTTCCAGTTTAGAAAATTCAACATCGTCTAGCGGCTTTTCGCGCGGAATAATTTCAACAATCGCTGACGTAACTTTTGGTGGCGGTGTAAAAACTTTTGACCCTACTTCAAAAACCATTCGCGTCTTACACAAAAAATTCACCATCACCGCAAGTCTGCCGTAATGATTCTCGTTTGGCTTGGCAACGATTCTCTGCACCACTTCTTTTTGTAGCATCAAATGAAGCGATTCAATCCGTGATGTGTTTTTCAACCACTTAAAAAGTAGGGTTGTGCCGATATTGTAAGGAAGGTTAGCGATTATTTTTGAGGGAAAATTTGGTAACTGGAAAGTCAGTGCGTCGCCGTTAACAATCTCAATTCGATCACCATAAAATTCTTGGAATTCTTTCAGCAACTCGAGGCATCTCTCATCTTTTTCAACGACGATTAATTTCTTCACACCCGCATCCAGAATTGAACGCGTCAAGCTTCCTGGGCCGGGACCGATTTCAATTACAGTAGCGCCAGATAAATCCCCCGCAGCACGAGCAATTTTATCAGTAAAATTTTTATCTAGGATGAAGTTCTGGCCGAGGGATTTCTTAGCGTTGAGGTCGTATTTTTTGATGAGATCAGATGTGGAGGGAAGCATGTGGTGTATTGCGCATCGCACTTGGTGCATCGTTACAAAGCACGACGCACCAAGCACTAAGCACGAAAAACTAAACTAATTTTTCAGCTTCAAAGAACTTGTGTCCAAGAGCGTCAGCAACTGCTTTGTAAGTTACTTTACCGTCAATCACGTTAAGACCAGCAAGCAAATGCTTGTCTTCGCGAAGAGCTTTTTCGTAGCCTTTTCCAGCAATCGCTAAAGAGAAAGGAAGGGTAGAGTTTTCAAGAGCTTGGGTTGAAGTTCTTGCAACCGCACCCGGCATGTTAGTCACGCAATAATGCACAACTCCGTCGGTAACGTAAGTTGGATTAGAGTGTGAAGTTGGCTTGGAAGTTTCAAAGCAGCCACCTTGATCGATTGAAATATCGACCATCACTGAACCCTTCTTCATTTTTTTAACCATTTTTGCGGTGATTAATTTTGGAGCAGCAGCCCCAGGAACTAGAACTGCACCAACCACAACATCAGAGTCGATAACGTTCTTTTCGATATTGTCGCTTGAGGCGTAGAGAACATTTGCACTGTTTCCGAAAATGTCGCACAGGTAACGAATACGTGGGAGTGATTTATCTAAAATCACAACTTCAGCGCCCATTCCAATCGCAACTTTCGCTGCGTTAGTTCCAGAAACACCTCCACCAAGAATTGTAACTTTACCACGAGCAACTCCTGGAACTCCGCCCAGAAGAATACCGCGTCCACCGTTAGCTTTTTGTAAAGCAATCGCACCAGCTTGAATAGAGAGCTTTCCAGCGACTTCAGACATTGGAGCAAGAAGCGGAAGTGAGCGATCAGCTGCAGTTACAGTTTCAAAAGCAATCGCCACACAACCTGATTTCATCAACATTTTAGTAAGATGAGGTTCAGCAGCTAAGTGCAAATAAGAGAAGATGATTTGACCTTTGCGGATCATGTCACATTCAACTTTTTGCGGCTCTTTAACTTTCAAAATCATTTCGGCTTTGCCGTAAACATCTTTTGCAGTGGCAACGATTTTAGCACCTGCCGCGACATATTGATCGTCAGAAAAATCAATCGAAGCACCTGCGCCTTTTTGAACTAAAACTTGATGACCAGCACCAACTAATTCGCGCACACCAGCCGGTGTTGCACCAACGCGATATTCGTGATCTTTAATTTCTTTAGGGATTCCGATTAACATTATTACTCCTTTGTTTTGTTGATATTGAAGACTTTGATTACATTACTCTCAGTTGAGGTAAGGCTTGGTTGAAGCTCGTATTCAAACTGAAAATTTTTTTTGGCATCGACGATTTCTAGCGGCAAATTTTTTCCTTTTAAAAATAAGCAATATCCATCTTTTTTAAGAAACTTTCCTGAGTGTTCGAGCAAGCCTGAAAGCGGTGCGAGTGCACGAGATACGATACAATCAAACTCAATAATCGCCATCTCTTCAAGTTTAGATTGATGAACAAAAACGCGGTTTTGGGAAAATGATTTTGCCTTACGTAAAAAATCCGCCTTACGAAAAGATTTCTCGATTAAATGAATCTCGCGCAAGCCAAGTATTGATAAAACCAATCCCGGAAATCCAGCGCCAGAGCCGAGATCGGCGAATTTAGAATTTTTATTTGGAATAAAACGCATCAACTGGGCCGAGTCTAAAATGTGACGCTCCCAAATATCGAGGATGGTTGATTTGCCGATGAAGTTAAAGTTCTGATTCTCTTGAAGAATCGATAAAACGTAATCCTCGAGACTCTTTTCTTGAGAGGAACTTAAATCACAAAATTTTCTAACTTCGTTGAGGGCGGAATTCTTTTTTTGTTCGATCTGCATTGGCAAAAAAATTAGGGGCGGCGCCTTGTAAAAATGGTTCACAAACTTGCAAATAAAACTTCGGTTCCTATCCCGACGCACCTCGCTTCCCAAACATGATTTCTAAAAAAATTTATGAAAATTTCTTCTAAAGTTACCAAGATTTTGTCGTGCTACGAATCAGATAATCCAGGAACAAAATCTAACATCGCTCGCATCTTGATGCATGGTAAACTTGGCGGCACTGGGAAGATGGTGATTTTGCCAGTTGATCAAGGTTTTGAACACGGTCCGGATAGAAGTTTTGCGGTCAATCCAGCTGCTTACGATCCACATTACCACTTCCAACTAGCGATTGATGCCGGATTAAACGCCTACGCCGCACCCCTTGGTATGCTTGAAGCTGGCGCCGATACTTTTGTTGGTCAGATTCCAACGATTTTAAAAGTTAACTCTTCGAACTCTCTTCATAACGGCGGAACCGCTCCCCATCAAGCCACGACAGCTTCGGTAAAAGATGCTTTGCGCTTAGGTTGCGCTGCGATTGGATTTACGATTTATCCAGCTTCTGACGCAGCTTTCGACATGTTCGAAGAAATTCGCGAAATGTCCGAAGAGGCCAAATCTTACGGCATTGCTACTGTGATTTGGTCTTACCCACGTGGTGGAGATCTTTCTAAAATCGGTGAAACTGCGATGGATATTTGTGCTTACGCAACTCACATCGCAGCACTGCTTGGCGCTCATATTATCAAAGTAAAACCTCCGACCCAAGCCCTAGAAAATCTTGAGGCGATCAAGGTTTATGAAAAAGTAAGGATCCCTATTTCAACTCTTGAAGAGCGCATCAGACACATCGTTAAAACAGCTTTTGATGGACGTCGCATCGTTGTCTTTTCTGGCGGAAACGCAAAAGGCGAAGATGAAATCTACAACGAAATTCGTCAAATCTACAAAGGTGGCGCAAATGGCTCTATCATTGGTCGTAACACCTTCCAACGCCCAAGAGAAGAAGCGTTGAAAATGCTCGAAAATATCATCCAAATCTATCTCGGAAAATTCTAAATAGTGCATCGTGCTTAGTGCGTCGTGCCTCGTAAATCCAACGTTACGAAGTACCAAGCACGAAGCACCAAGCACGAACATGCCCCTCCTCTCCCTCAAAAATCTCTCCATCTCCTTCTCGAACAACCAAGTTGTTCAGGATATTTCTTTCGATCTTTCTGCTCAAAAAATCACTGCTTTAGTTGGAAAAAGTGGTTCAGGTAAATCTCTTACAGCTCTAGCTATTATTGGCCTCGTGCGCAAAGCAAAAATTTCCGGCGAGATTATTTTTGATGGAAAAAATCTGCTCGCATTAGACGAAAAAGAGCTCTGCAAAATTCGCGGCAAAGAAATCGGAATGGTGTTTCAAGATCCAAATACTTCGCTGAATCCTTTGCATAAAATCGGCAAACAAATCGCTGAAGCGATCACGATTCATCAGCCAAAAATTTCGAAAAAAGATTTAAAAAATCGCGTCGATGAACTGCTGAAGATGGTTGAGCTGGAATCTCTCAGCGCAAGACTCGACAACTATCCTCACCAACTTTCTGGCGGACAAAAACAGCGCGTGATGCTGGCGATTGCGCTGGCGAATAATCCAAAAATCCTGATCGCCGACGAGCCAACAACTGCGCTCGATGTGAAGATTCAAAACGAAATCCTCGATCTGATTTTGCGCCTAAAAAACGAGCTCCAACTTTGCGTTTTATTCATCACCCACAATCAACGCGCGGTGGCAAAGATCGCGGATGAGGTGATCGAAATAAAAGAAGGTAAACTTGTTGAACAAAGTCGAGAAAACCCGCCGGCTGAGCGAAGTCGAAACCAAGGGAAGATTCCTGCCACTGAACTTGGTTTCGACTCCCCTCAACCGGCGGCTTATAGGCTTGAGGTAAAAAATCTCTCAGTCGCGATAAAAAAATCCCGACTCCTTTCTGATTTAAGTTTCTCTCTCAACTCCGGCGAAAATCTCGGCATCATCGGCGAAAGCGGATCGGGAAAATCAACATTGGCTCTCGCCTTGTCTGGCCTGATTGCATATTCTGGAGAAATAAATTTTTTCACTAATTCGTCATCGCGAGACTTGCAGAGCAGGTCGTGGCGATCCAGCACATCAAGTGGATTGACGCGCTTCGCTCGCAATGACGAAGTAAAAAATCTGCGTCGCGAAGTGCAGATCGTTTTCCAAGATCCCTTCTCCAGCCTTAATCCGCGCATGATGGTGAAAGATATCATCGAAGAAGGATTGGTGATTCATAAAACCAAAAACCCGTCGGTTGAGCAAAGTCGAAACCTCTCGAGTTCAGCTTCTTTGTTTAAGCGGCAGGAACCAATCCGCGATTTCGACTCGGCTCAACCAAAGGTTTCGATGATGATGAAAAAACTTCATCTCCCTCTCGATCTCCAAAATCGCTACCCGCACGAGCTCTCCGGCGGACAACGTCAACGCGTCGCCATCGCTCGCGCTTTGATTTTAAATCCCAGGATTCTGATTCTCGACGAACCGACTTCCGCCCTTGATACAACTACTCAAAACGAGATCATCAATCTTCTCTTAGAAATCCAACAAACTCGCGAGATCTCTTACATTCTGATTTCGCACGACCTCGATGTTGTCGCACAAATCGCTGATCAGACATTAACTTTAAAGAATGGGACAATCTCATCGCAAAAGTTGTAAAAGATTTTTCTCGAACCTAGACCCAAGCGGGTTCAATCCCACCCAGATATAAGCCGCCGCGGCTTACATTTTTCTTATTTGAGGAAGAAAAAAAGCAACCAAACCTACTACAGCCGTCCAAAAACCAGTGACCGCAAAAAAGAATAATCAAAAAATATGATCACGATTCACGCCAAAGATTATCAGAAAGTTCTTCAAGAAATTCGCTCCTCCATGGCTTTAGCGCAGGACAAGATTGCCCGCAGCAAAGTTGAGATGGCGTGGAAAATAGGAAGGGTGATCGAGAAAACTTTGCCGCAAAGTGATAAGGAAAAATATGGCCAGAAACTTGTTGAGCAGCTGGAGCGCGATGTTTCGATCAACGCGTCGACTCTCTACAAAATGCACAGTTTTTATCAGAGCTATCCAAAGCTTCCGAAGGATGATCCGAAGCTGAACTGGAGTCACTATCGTGTTTTGAGTGGGGTAAAAGATGTGGAAAAAAGACGGATGCTTGAAGATCTAACTACGCAGAATCTTTTAAGTTCTGCCGAGCTGCAAAAGGAAGTTACGAAGGGCAAAAAGTCGGCACCAAAACCGCAGCAGAAAAAGGGGGAAATACAACCAACTCGCGGCAAAATCTTCACTTACAAAATCATCGATCTCGATAAGCTAGGCAAGGGTTTGATCGATTGCGGTTTCAAGATTTTTCGTGAGGTGAAAGAGGTTTTGCCCAAGGATTCGCAAGTTGTTTTCGTCAGCAAAAAAAACGACAGATATTCCCTACGAAAATCCAATATCCACCCTCAGCAGATCTACACTTACAAAGCATTTTTGAAGCGCGTTGTCGATGGCGACACACTTCATGCTTACATCGATTTGGGCTTTGGAATGTTTCACGAAGAGATCATCCGCCTCGCCAAAATCAACACGTCAGAAGCTAAAACCGACGGCGGAAAAGTGGCAAAAGTAGAGCTAGAAAAGATCCTGAATTCAGTGCCATTTTTTATTCTCAAAAGCATCAAAACCGACATCTTCAACCGCTACGTCGCTGATATTTTTCTGCCGGAAAATGCTGAAGAAGACGATCTGCAGAAAGTTGCCAATGATGGGATTTACCTCAATCAAATGCTGTTAGATCGCGGCTTGGCTGAGATTTTTTAGTTTGTTTTTAGTTTGTTATTGGGGGCACGGGCCTGAATCATGCTTCGACAGGCTCAGCATGACTAGGAGTTTCTCTGAGCTTCTCTTAAAGAGATTAAAAAATTCTTAACCGGACAGCAGTGGTCGGAGAACCACTCCGGCGTTAGGGGTCTAAACAGCGGTAAAAAGTTTTTTCGATTAGTCATGCTGAGCTTGTCGAAGCATGTTTTGAGCACGGGCCTGAATCATGCTTCGACAGGCTCAGCATGACTACGAGATTTTCTTAAACCGGACAGCAGTGATTTTGAATACAGGCTCTAGCTTAGCGGCAGTTTAACATATTGCTTACCGTTACTCTCCGATTCTCCAAACTTCCCGGCGCGGAGATTAATCTGAAGCGAAGGCAGAAGTAGTCGCGGCACCGTCTTACCAACATCGCGTTTATTGCGAGTTTCAACATATTCCGCTTTCGAGATTTTCGAATTCACCAAAATATTGCTCTGCTTTTGCTCGGCCACACTGCACATAAAACGCGGCTCGGCGCCATTTTCTGGATAATCGTGACCGATAAAAATCCTCACCTCGTCTCCCAAGGCGTAAATCTTTTGTATTGAATCAAATAATATTGCCGCGCTTCCGCCCGGAAAATCAGTGCGCGCTGTGCCCATTTTTGGCGTGAAAATCGTGTCACCAACAAAAGCCGCATCTTCGATCAAATAGGCGGCGCAAGCGGGAGTATGTCCCGGAGTGTGCATCACTCTAACTTCAAGCGAGCCGATTTTGAATTTTTCACCATCGGCAAAAAGATGATCAAACTGCGAACCATCTAACGGCGTGTCTTTAGCCGTATTAAAAACCGGTACCCAATATTTCAGCACGTCAGTGATTTTTTCAGCGATGCCGATTTTGCCACCAAGTTTTTCTTTGAGATAGCTTGAGCCCGTAAGATGGTCAGCATGAACGTGGGTTTCTAAAATCCACTCAACTTCAAGATTATTGGCCTTTACGTAATCAATAATCTTGTCGGAAGAGCCGTGCGAAATCTTTGCCGCAGAAAAATCAAAATCGAGGACCGGATCAATAATGGCGCACTTCACGCTTTTTTCATCACTAACAACATAAGTAAAAGTTGCGGTGTCTTTGTCGTAAAAATTTTGGATTTTCATGAGTTTAACATTTGCTGCAGAGTTTGAGAAAAAATGAGTAAGGCGATTACGATCACTAAATAGGTAAAAAGTTTTTTTAGCTGCTGATTATCAAAATTCCTACCAAGCCTGATCCCAGCAATCATGCCGCTTGCGGTCAATAAACAGAAGATAGTCAAAAACATCCAATCAAGATCACTTCCCAAGATTAAATCACTTTTAAAGCCAATCAGAGAATTTGCCGCAATCACCACTAGAGAGGTGCCAATCGCTTTTTTTGCATCCAGTCCAAATAATCCGATCAAAGTTGGCACGATTAAAAATCCACCACCAACACCAACGAAGCCAGTCAACAAGCCAATCAGAGAGCTTCCCGAGATTAATTTTAATAGGTTGGGATTTTGATTTTTGACATTTTCTGTCACGATTTTTTTTGATCTAAGCATCGAGAAAGCAGCAAAAATCATCAACAAAGCGAAGGCCAACATCAAAATATTATCCTTAGAAACTCCTAAAATCGATTCTGGTAAATTTTTTAGAATGAAGGTTCTGGTCAAGATAACGCAGGCTCCGGCTGGTATCGCGAAAATTATTGCCGACCTCAGATCAACTAGATTTTTTCTGTAATAACCAATCGCACCAATCATTGCGGTAACACCAACGATCATCAAAGAGTAAGTTGTCGCTTCAAATGCCGGCATCGAAAAACAATAAACCAAGATCGGCATTGTTAAGATTGAACCTCCCGCCCCTAATAAACCGAGAATCAGCCCCATTAATATCGACGCTAAATAACCGAGAAAAATAATCATTTTGTCGCACAAGAAAAGCTGCGCGTTGCGACATTTTTATTCCACGGCATTTTCGCCAGAAAAATGGCAAGACCACAATAGCCCGTAACTGCGGCAAAGCATAATCCAGCGCCGAAGAATCCCGATAAAATGAAAAATAATGGATCAACAAAATATCCCAGAATCGATCCTAAAAACACGGCGAGACCAATCACTAACTGCACTTGGCGATCAAGTGGTAAGAAAAATTTTCCCGATGATTCAACTTTATTTCCGGCCGCATTCCAGGCCGATATTCCGCCTTCAAGATTGTAAACTTCTAGGCTTGAATCTTCAGCCAATAACTTGACGCAAGCGTTGTAACTACGCTTTCCCGAGCCGCAGTGAATCACCAATTTTTTACCATCTGATTTTGGCAGTGAT
Organism: Pseudomonadota bacterium; assembly: GCA_018970485.1. Taxonomy (GTDB): domain Bacteria; phylum Pseudomonadota; class Alphaproteobacteria; order Rickettsiales; family UBA1997; genus UBA2645. The sequence continues at coordinate 29,722 of JAGWWH010000009.1, forward strand.
TTTAAAGAAACTGAGGCCAGCGGCAAAAGATGAGATCCGTCAATCTTACTTGCGGCATTTTCTGCGGGTTCACGAACGTCGACCAAGACAGCCTCTTGGTTCTCAAGCCATTTCTTTAATGTTTGGTGATCGATATTTTTGATAGTCATAACTTAGTTAGTTGTTAAGGATATTAGAATGTTCTAATGTTTAGGGTAAATTTATCATTTGCAATAGATTAGATAAAGGGTCGATAAAATAGCCTCAACTTCTTGGCTTTCGATGCGATAAAAAACTTCCTGTCCGACTTTGTTTGTTTCAACCAAATCAAGCGCCCGCATTTTAGCTAAATGCTGAGAAAGTGCAGACTGAGAAAGTCTGACTAAGCTAGATAAATCAGTAACCGTCTTCTCGGTCTTAAGAAGATGGCACAGAATCATCAACCTCTTAGAGTTGGCCAAAATTTTAAGCATTGCCTCGGCTTTTTTGGAGTTTTTTTCCATAGCCTCAATACTAGAATTTTTGTTTTTTTTTCTTCCTGGATTCATAAACTTAAGAAAGTTACTTACATTAGATTATGCTAAAATAATTCATTATTAATTTGAATTTGGCAATAGTCGCGATCAGCAAACTTAACTTTTTTTCTTCATGAAAAAACCTGAATTACTCCTTCCTGCAGGAACGCTTGATCGTCTAAAAACCGCGATTCTTTACGGTGCTGACGCGGTTTATTGTGGAACTCCAGATATGTCGCTTCGAGTCAAGTCTGGCTTTACTCTAGAGGATGTTGTTGAAGGCATAAAATTTGCTCACGATCACGGTAAAAAAGTTTATCTGACGCTCAATCTTTTCTCGCACAACAAGGACATCGAGAAACTGCCGCAATTCATCGAAACCGTTAAAAAAGTAAATCCGGACGGGCTGATCATTTCTGATCCCGGCGTTTTTCAATTCGTTAAAGAACATGCGCCGAACTTAGAGCTTCATATCTCCACCCAAGCTAACGTTTGCTCTTGGTTGACGGTAGATTTCTGGGAAAAGCAAGGCGCGAGTTTAGTGGTGATGGCGCGCGAAGTCTCGTTTGAAGAGCTCGCGGTGGTTCGTGAAAAATGTCCAAATATTAAAATCGAAACTTTCGTGCATGGCTCGATGTGCATGACTTACTCAGGTCGTTGCCTGCTTTCGAATTTTATGGCCGAACGCGGAGCCAATCAGGGCAGCTGTGCGCACTCATGTCGTTGGGGTTACAAACTTAAAATTAAACTCAAAGACAACACCGAACACGAAATCGAAATCAACGAAACCAACAAAGAAATGTTCGATTTTTTCCTCGAAGAAGAAATTCGTCCCGGTGCTCTGATGCCTTTTGAGGAGGACGTTCACGGCTCTTACATTTTGAATTCGAAAGACTTGTGTTTGTTACCGAAGCTCGACGAATACATCAAACTCGGACTCGATTCATTCAAAGTTGAAGGTCGCAATAAAACTGAATTTTATGCCGGAAGCGTTGCCCGCGTTTATCGCGCCGCGATTGATGATTACATGAAAAATCCCGAAACTTGGAACGCCAATGATTACATGGATGAGATCAATTCTGTCGCTAATCGTGGTTACACTCTTGCCTTCCACGACGGCCGCCTGACTGATCTCGCGCATGATTACGAAAGCACAGGCTCGACTTCTTTTTACGAATATGCGGCACGAGTTATTGCTTGGGATGGAGATGATATAATCATTGAAGCCAAGAACCGCTTGGTCTCAGGTGATGTCCTGGAATTTTTATCACCTCATCAACGAGAGCCAATTTTACTGAGAATCTACGAATTTAATTATTCTCGCGACGGCAAAAATTGGAAAGTTGTTGATGTGGTGAATGCGGGCGTAAAGCCTCTAATCCGCATTCCTGCGAGCAACTTTCATCTCTTTAAGAAAGAAAAATTAGAACAACTTTTACCGGAATTTTCTTTGGTTCGAAAAGAAAAAATGAACATCGAATCGGAGAAATTGAAAGTGGAATCGCGTCAACTCTCTCATCAGCTCGAAGCTGGTGAAGTGCGTGAGGCAAAATATGAAAGTAAACGTCAAAAATATTTTGCTGCTCTTGAAGTTAGCGATCCAAATTCTCCCGAACAAATCTCGCCAAGAACTCCTAGAATCGGAGTTGAAGGATGTTGTGGCAAAGGATGTAACGGTTGTCTGATTTTCTGGCACGACGAAAAATATGCCAAAGCGCGCGAAATTCTAAAAACAAAAAAAATTGGCGAGATGCTCTAAATTTGGTTTGAGTTTTGTAACCAGCCAAACCAAATTCTTTTCCGGTGAGAGCGGGCGATTTACTTGCTCAGAGGGTCAGATCTGAAAGGAAGCAGCTCAAAGTTTGCTAGGTCGGGTCGCTCTCACTAATTTTGATTCTAGCCGATGTCTTCTTATCTCGTTCTCGCCCGCAAATATCGTCCCCAAAGTTTTGATGAATTGGTTGGACAAGAAGTTTTGGTAACAACCCTTAGCAATGCGATCAAAAATAATCGTATTCACCACGCTTACATTCTGACCGGAATTCGCGGCGTTGGAAAAACCACAACAGCAAGAATAATTGCCAAAACCCTGAACTGCGAAAATATCGATCCAAAAAAGTCAGTTCAAGCCTGCGGCGAATGTGAAAATTGTCGACTAATCACTGGATCAAAACATCAAGACGTGATCGAAATCGACGCTGCAAGTCGTACTGGAGTTGATGACATTCGCGAAATTATTGAATCGATCGCCTACGCTCCAGTTTCAGCGCGCCACAAAATTTACATCATCGATGAAGTTCACATGCTCAGTAACAGTGCCTTTAACGCGCTTTTAAAAACTCTTGAGGAGCCACCAGCTCACGTAAAATTTATTTTTGCGACCACAGAAATTCGCAAAGTTCCAGTAACAATTTTATCGCGTTGTCAACGATTTGACTTACGACGCCTTGATGAAATCGAAATCGCGATACATCTAAAAAATATTTTAACGAAAGAAAATCTTGAAGCTGAAGAATTAGCTTTATCCTTGATTGCCAAGGCTTCGGAAGGATCGGTTCGCGATTCATTATCACTTCTTGATCAAGCCCTAGCCAACAATAATCATCAAAAAAATTTGCCAACTGACCTAGTTGAAAAAATGCTCGGTTTAAACGACAAGAATAAAGTACTTGAGCTTCTTTCTTCTTTGCTAAGCGGAGATTTTGCTACAAGCTCAAAAATCTTTAATGAGTTCTACTCTTATTCTTCTGACGTTTCTCATTTAGTTCAGGACTTACTTTTCATAACTCACAGAATCACTTCTAGCAAACTTTTACCAGATTATCGACTAGATGATTGCTCAAAATTTCAACAAAATAAAATCCACGAAATTGCTGAAAAAATTTCTTTAAATTCTCTTACCAGAATTTGGCAAATGTTGAGCAAGGGGGTTTACGAAATCTCTTTTGCTTCTTCGCCAAAAATGGTTTTTGAAATGCTAATGGCGCGAATTTGTCATCTCGTCGCATTACCTGATTTGAAACAAGTTCTGCTGAGCACGAATAATGATAAAAATACTGTTGCTCAAAAATCTGATAAAAATAACGATAACCTAATAGAAGACATTCTGCGCTCTTTCGAAGGATCAAAACTAACTTAGGAAAAAATGACTGAAGACAAAAAAATCAAAGTTCTCTGCGTTGAAGATGAAAAAGAGATTCGCGAGAACATAGCTGAGATTTTAAGGGATGAAGGATTCGAAGTATTCGAAGGAGAAAATGGCAAACACGGCTTTGACGTTTTTTTACAACAAAAACCAGATATCGTTATCTCCGATATCATGATGCCAGAAGTTGACGGATACGGCTTACTAAATCTGATTCGCGAGAACAAAAACATTCGCAACAACAACGTCCCTTTCATTTTTTTAACCGCGTTAGGACAAAAAGATAATGTGATTAAGGGCGTTGGATTATCAGCAAATGACTACTTGGTGAAGCCGGTCGATTTCGATCTAATGATCGCTAAAATTAGAGAAAAAACTTCAAACACTTCTCGGATTCAAGAATCTCACAAACAGACTATTAAAAATCTCAAAAATCAAATCACCGTAATCCTACCAGAAACAATTTTCTCTTACTTAGACGTGATAACTCAAACATCCTCGATACTAAGAGATGAACCCTACGGACCACTGCCTCATCGCAAATATTTAGAAGATCTAGACAAAATTCGTATCAACGCAGTTAGGCTTCGCGCAGCAATCATCAACTCTCTGGATGAATCGGTAATCGATCACAAACTCAATGCCGAAGAAGAAATTATTCCGCTTTTCTCTCTCATCTCAGACTTAATTTCTGGCCTTAGCGACAAATTCAAAACACGCATCACCTTAGAAAAATCAGGAGAATCAGACAGTTTGATAAAAATCAAAATGGATCGCCTAATTCTTCTCGATGCATTGCGTAAAATTTTTACTGGAATGTTCAAAACCGCTCCAGAGGGCTCACTTAATATCCGCTTGATGAAAGATCTTCTCGATCAGATGGTTATTATTTTTCACCTAGAATCCAAATCAAAAATTTCTGATTTTTACGCAGACATTCCACAACAAGAACTCGGAAAAATGTTGGATCAGCAAAGCTGTCGCTTTGAAATTGTTGAAGGAAAAGAAAACACCGCAATCCTTACAATTCCTAGTCACAGGGTTATTTCTTAATTTTCATGTCAGAGAATATTTCAAAAAAAGATCTTAGAATTTTTGGATTGATCTGGTCTGCAATTTTTGCCTTCTTTTTTTACAAAGGAATTTGGATCCCGCTAATTTTTGGAATCATCTCACTCATATTTTTTGGACTATCTCTTCTTCTTCCGCAGATTTTTGTTAAAATAAGAATTTACCAAAATTGGATCAAAATTGGAGATTTTTTTGGAAAAATTAACGGCTTCCTAATCAGTTTTATTCTATTTTACGGAATCTTCACTCCAACCGCCTTCGCGCTAAAATTATTCAAAAAAGATTTACTTAACAAAAAGTTAACTCCCTCTGCAACTAGCTATTTTACTGATCGCAGCTCTCAACCAGGTGACATGAAAAATCAATTCTAATGTCGAAGAATTTTTTTGAAAAACACTCGAGCTTAGTTTTGATCGCAATAAATTTAATTTTCGTTTTATTGGTAGTTTGGGTTCTTAGTATCAACCTTTTTCAAGACGCTCCCAACGCAGAAAAATACAGTCTCTACAACAAATTAGAATACAGCCTTCTCTGCCAAGGAAAACGTAACATCAACTTACGCGAGAATCGGCCAAACCAGCTCAAATTCAAAACCCCTCCTTACGACAATACAAAAAAATATCGATTCAAAATCGATGAGAATGGCTTTGTCGAACCAAGCAAAATTCATGAGAATCCCGATCTAAACATCTTCTTTTTTGGTGGATCTACAACTGAGTGCGAAATGGTTGATGAGCCTTACCGATTTCCTTATTTGGTTGGCAGAATTCTTGAGGAAAAAACCGGTAAAAAAATCAACTCCTACAATGTTGGAAAAAGCGGTAATAACTCAATTCACTCGATCAATAATTTGGTCAATAAAGTCGCGCCTCTAAATCCAAATATTGTCGTGCGCATGGAGACAATTAACGACCTCTCCACCCTAATCTACGAAGCAACTTACTGGAACAAAAACCGCAGCAGATCAAACCTAGGGTGCTTCAGCAAGAAAGATTCTGTTCTTAGAAGTTTTAGTAATGAATGGATCGAGTCACCTTTTCGCGATCAAATTTTTAACCTCGCTCATCAAGAAAGAATTAAATCAGAATATCACAAAATTTTGACGATGTTTGTTTTAATTACAAAATCGATTGGGGCTAAACCAGTATTGATGACGCAAGCTAACAAGATTCTTAAAAATCCTAAATTCGAAGTAAAAAAAGGAGATGAAAAATTTAACGCAACTTACCGAGAACTTTACGCTTCTTTTCAAGATATCGCTCGCCAAGTCGCTAAAGAAAACAAGATCTTGCTAATTGATTTAGAGAAAGAAATTCCAGATGATGACAACTATCTCTACGATTCAGTTCACTTCACCAACGAAGGCTCTAAACTCACAGCAAAAATCATTTCCGAAAAATTAAAAAATTATGTCTCTCATTAAAGAACTTTGGGCTTTCTTAAAAAGCAGAAAAAAATTTTGGCTTTTGCCAATCATCATAATCATGCTTTTACTTGGTTTGTTGATCGTTGTCGCACAAGGCTCCGCGGTAGCTCCATTTATCTACACTCTATTTTAGTAAGATGTACATTCTCGGCATCTCGGCTTTTTTTCACGATTCTGCAGCCTGCCTAATCAAAGACGAAGAAATCATCGCAGCAGCTCAGGAGGAACGCTTCACTCGTAAAAAACATGACGAAGCATTTCCTCGTAACGCCATTGCTTACGTACTTGCTGAAGCAGGAATTACGCTAGAACAAGTTGATCACGTCGCCTTCTTTGAAAAACCTTTTTTGAAATTTGAGCGCTTGATCGAAACTTATTTAGCCGAAGCGCCGCGCGGCTTTAAATCATTCGCAACTTCGATTCCAATCTGGCTGAAACACAAACTTTTTTTAAAAGACACAATCATCAAAGAGCTCGGAAAGTCGGTCGAAAAGAAACTGCTTTTTTCTGAACATCACCAATCCCACGCCGCAAGTTGCTTTTATCCTTCACCATTTCGCGATTGCGCCATTCTTACAATGGATGGAGTTGGTGAGTGGGCCACAACCTCAATTGCGCACGGACAAGACAACAAAATTACTTTTTTAAAAGAGATGCATTTTCCGCATTCTCTTGGGCTTTTTTATTCAGCTTTCACTTATTACCTCGGATTCAAAGTCAATTCCGGAGAATACAAAGTAATGGGTCTAGCACCCTACGGAGAGCCGGTTTACGTCGACCTCATCAAGAAACATTTTATCGACATCAAGGAAGACGGCTCCTTCAAACTCAACATGGATTACTTCAACTACACCGTTGGATTAACGATGACGAATGACAAATTCGCCGCAGTTTTTGGTCGCAAAGCTCGCAAGTCAGAATCGGATCTAACTCAATTCGAAATGGATGTTGCGCGCTCGCTGCAAGAAGTGACGGAAGAAATAATGATCAAATTAGCTCGCACGGCGCAAAAAATTACTGGCAGCAAAAATTTGGTAATGGCTGGTGGAGTTGCGCTTAACTGCGTTGGCAATGGAAAAATTCTCCAAGAAAAAATATTTGAAAATATTTGGATTCAACCTGCAGCAGGAGATGCCGGAGGCGCGATGGGAGCAGCACAAACCGCCTATTACCAACATTTAAATAATCCACGTAACTGCTACAAAACTGGCAAAGACAACATCAAAGGAAGTTACTTAGGCAAAAAATTCAGTAACGAAGAAGTTAAGGAATACCTTGATTCTGTAGGCGCCAACTACCTTCGCGTTGAAACCGAAGAACAACTTACAAATCTAATTTGCGAAGCTCTGCAACAAGAAAAAGTGATTGGCTGGCATCAGGGCAGAATGGAATTTGGCCCGCGCTCACTAGGCGCGCGTAGTATTCTCGGTGATGCTCGTAGCGAAAAAATGCAATCGAAAATGAATTTGAAGATCAAATATCGCGAGAGTTTTCGCCCTTTTGCACCGGCAGTTTTGCGCGAAAAAGTTTCTGATTATTTTGAGCTAAATTGCGATTCGCCTTACATGCTCTTGGTCGCGCCGATCAAAAAAGATTTAGTAAAAAAAATGGATGCCAACCAAGAAAAACTTTTCGGCATCGAAAAATTGAACGTTTCACGCTCAACTATTCCAGCAGTTACTCACGTTGATTACTCAGCTCGAGTTCAAACTGTTCATCAAGAAACCAATCCGCGTTTTTACAATTTGCTCAAAAAATTCTTAGAAAAATCTGGCTCAGCAGTTTTGATCAACACTTCTTTCAACGTTCGTGGCGAACCAATTGTCTGTGATCCGCAAGACTCCTACAAATGCTTCATGCGTACTGAAATGGATGTTTTGGCAATCGAAGATTTCATTCTTTACAAAGAGGATCAGCCAGATTTTTCTGACAAAGAAGATTGGCAAAAAACCTACGAACTGGATTAGTCCACCAATCTCCAAACCCACCCAAAGCCGTCAAAAAAGAGGCTCGAGATTTTACCAATGCAAAAACATCAACACGCAAATTCTCGCCCCAAGCACAAAAAAAAGAAGAAGCTCGGTTTATTTTACGGAACAGTCTCATCCATCTCCATCATTGCCTTCATCGCCATTTTTTATTTCTCTGTTTTGGTCTCAACTAAACCAAGATCGATTCTTCTAGTAACTCAAAAAATAGAATTAATCTTACAAGAAAAATTCGGCCGAGACAATGTCAGCATCGACAACAGCTACCTCAGCTTCACCAACTACGGCACGTTAAAAATATCAATTTCAGGGCTACGAATTCTTTATCCTGACTTAGATGGCAGCGGCAAAAAATCTTTTATTGTTCCGAATTTAGAAACGGAATTTTCTTTGTTTGGTTTTTTACTACTTCAATTCCAGCCCAATAAAATCAAGCTCTCAGACCCAAATATTTTTCTTGGCGATTGGCAAAAAATAACTGATCCTAAGGAAAATTTTTCTACCGAAAAAAGTGATCTTTCGCTGATTGCCAATCTTCTTGGCTCGATTCGTAAAGGCGAAAATCCCATCGAAAATCTTGAAATAGAAAACGCAAAATTACTGATTCGTGGTGAAAATTTTGAGCGAAAAATCTTGCTAAAAAAATCAAAAATTCACGTCACTTCCAGCGGAAATAATCTCAACATTGTTTCACAAAACCAAATCAACTTAGACCCAAAAAAAAGCGATTTAAATATTAGCTCGAGTTGCCAAGTCTCTAGTAACGTGATTTGCAACCTCTCCGTACAAAATATTATTTTGAGTTCTCTCGCTGAATTTCATCCAAACCTAAGTGAGCTAGAAAAAATAAATGCCACGATCGACGCCAATATTTCTTTCGCACTCAACAACAATGATCTGAAAAATCTGAAGTTCAAAATTCACTCAAATTTTGGTGATTTTCGCTTCTTAGATTTCTTCGCCAAAAAAATTGATTTTGAAAATCTCTCAATCGATGGCGAATACGATCACGACAAAAAAATTCTAAACTTATCCAAAATTGAAACTGATCTAAAAGCCACAAACCCAGAGAATAAAACGCGCCTCAGCCTGTCTTTGCTAATTTCTCAGTTCGATCAAAACAGAAAATTCGATTTTGACATTCACCTTAAAAATGCTTCGGGAGACGAGATTGAAAAATTCTGGCCTATTACTTTGCGCGAATACGGCGTTCGAGATTGGGTGATTAATCACGTCAAAGGTGGATCGATCAAAGAAGCTGCTGCCAAATTTTCTTTGTCACAAAAAAATCAGGAATTCTACCTAGACAGCGTCAGCGCCAATGCTGATTTCTCAGGCATTAATCTAAAATACAGCGACGATTTTCCGGAGATTAAAAATATTTCCGCCACCGCAAATTTTACCGACAAAAACATGAAAATCGTCATTTCCGACGCAGAAGTTTTGCAAAGTAGAATCTCTGAAGGGCTGGTTGTGATTGAAGATTTTAATGCAAAAAATTTGATTCTGAAACTTTCTGGTAAGGCTAAAGGAAAGGCCGCAAACACTTTACAACACGCTAACAACAATCCGGATTTTGTTTCGGAAGTAGCAAAATATTTAAACGGAAATTCGGAAAGTGATTTTGACATTCACCTACCTCTCAGCAAAGAAATCACTCTAAAAAATTCTTACTTAGCGATTAACTCAACCTTCACCAAGCTAGATAACGCCTACCTCAAAGGCGATGCGATCCTTACCAGTAAGAAGAATTTTGGTAGCGTCGATTTCGTCACAAACTTTGATTTAACCGCGGCAGACCTTGATGTAAAAGAATTGGGATTAACAAAAAAATCAGCGATTGAGTCGCAATTAAGCCTAATTGTTTCAGTGCAAAATCCTAAAATAATTCAGATCAAAAATATTTCTCTGTGGAAAAAAGAAGGAAAAATCACCGAAAAATTTAGCGGCGAATTATCCTTCGCAACCTCGCCATTCCTAGTTAAATCTGCTAACTTCAAGAACACCAATTTTAATAAAAATAATTACCTAATCAGCTACCAAGGAGATTTGAACGCACACAAAATCTCTTTTCGCGGCGACAAAATAAATCTCGGGACTTTTCTTAAACAAAAATCTGAGAACAAAAATTTTCCTGATCTCGCGATCCAAATTGCGGCAAATAGGGCCGATCTTTTGAACAACAAATTCCTCAAAAATTTTTATTTTTCGCTGAATTGCAAAAGTGGTTTGTGCTCACGAGGTCTTGTCAGAGCTAGCTACGGCAAACAGCAAGTGATTGATTTAAAAATCGAAAAAACCCCAGAAAAAAATTCGATTAATGCACGAGTCAGCGATGTCGGATACATTGCTGAAGCCTTAGATATTTCAAACGTAGTTAGTGGTGGTGACGCCAAATTAAAAATTGAACACTACGCTGAAGACAACAAACCAGCGCTTAGAGGCACCCTTACCATTGATGACGACATTACGATTTACGAAAATGAAGCGGTTAAACGTTTCAACAAAGACACTTTATTTTCTCAAGTTCGAGACAAAATTTTTTCAAGCGAGAAGACAACTTTCGATTCAGTGAAAATCAATTTCGACCTACAGAATTACAGGCTCACGATCAAATCTTTGATCGCTAATAATTACAAAATTGGCGTCACTGCCAAAGGCGAAATAAATCTCGCGGACAAAAGCTGTCACCTCAAAGGCATGATTATTCCTGGCTTCATCGTGAATAATCTTTTTGGTATTGGAAAAATTCCTTTGGTTGGCGGCGTGATTAGCGGCGTTCTGACTGGCGGCGAAGGTGGTGGGTTGTTTGGTATTCGTTACGAATACGAGAAAAATCCCAACGACAAAGAAGCAAAATTTAGCACAAATAAAGTTGCCGCTTTTGTGCCTTCAACAATTCAAAATTTGTTCGACTAAAATCCTCAATTGTCGCCACCGGTGGCGACAATCCTCCCCAGTAAAACCCTTCTTGCTGTAGGGCTCAAAAAAATATTTTATTTTATGAAGGTCTTAATTCTTGGTATTGGAACTGACATTGGGAAGAGTTTTTTGGTCGAAAATCTTTGTCGAATTTCGTCAAAAATTACTGCGATCAAACCGGTTTGTACTGGCTTTGAAAATGAAGACAAAAATAGCGATCCAGCAAGAATTTTAACTGCACTTGGCCGAGAAATTTCAGAAAAAAATTTAAACGAAATCACTCCTTGGCGCTTTGCTGAAGGCTGCTCGCCACACTTCGTAAATGAAGAAATTGATTTTGTTGCGGTGAAGAATTTTTGTCAGAAAAAAATTTTAGAATCAGGTGACAAAACTCTTCTGATTGAAGCTGCAGGCGGCGTAATGACGCCAATAAATAATCGAAAAACTTTTTTGGATTTGGCAGAAGAATTAAAAATTCCAGTTTTGCTTGTTGCTGGAAATTATTTAGGCGCAATTAGTCACACCCTTTCAGCCATTGAGGCTCTAAAGAGCAGAGGAGTTGTTGTGGAAAAAATAATTGTGAATGAGCGAGAAAAATCGAAGCATTCGATCGTTGAAACTCTGAAGAATTTTACTGGAGTGGAAACTGTGACGCTTGAAAAATTTCTGCTTTTTTCTGACAGCTTCAAATGATCAAGAGATCTTAAGCAAAGCTAATAAATCTGGCTCAATCTCACTCACTGTCTGAACAAAAAAATCTCTCTCCTTCAGCCCTGGGTGAGGAATAATCAACTTCTCACCAAGTTGAATTCGCAAATCCCCGATCGCCAAAATATCAATGTCGATCTCGCGCGGCGCCCATTTTGCGCGCTTTTTTCGACCTAAATTTTTTTCGATTTTTTTGGCGATTTCCAAAATTTTTTCTGGCGAAAATTTTTCTAGATCAACGTCAGCAGAAAGGGCGATGTTAAAAAATTCCACGTCCCACTCTTGTGGTGAATTTGGCAAAAGCATTGCCGGATTTTTGAAAATTTTTGATTTACGTAAATTGCTGAGAAAGAGCTCCCTTTCTAGCTTCACGACCGCTGCACCTAGGTAAGATTCTCGATCTCCGAGATTTGAACCAAGTCCGAAAATAATTCGTTTTAAGCGCGTTTTCCGTCGCTCTTCAGCAGAATCAGAGCGACTCCCGTTGTCACGCTGAGCCTGCACGTTGCTCATCTGCCGTAGATGTCGCTGAATCTCACAATGTCGTCTTCGCCCAAATATTCGCCGGTTTGCACTTCGATTAGCTCGAGAGGAATTTTTCCTTTATTCTCAAGGCGGTGTTTTTTGCCGATTGGGATGTAGGTCGATTTGTCTTCGGTCAGAATAAATTCATCCTTGTCGCAAGTCACGTGGGCCGTGCCTTTAACCACAATCCAATGTTCCGCACGGTGATTGTGCATTTGCAGAGAAAGAGAGGCTCCTGTTTTAACGGTAATGCGCTTAACTTTGAAACGATCCGAATCGTCCATTACTTCAAAACTACCCCACGGACGCAAAACTTTTGTGTGCGAAAAACATTCCTCACGCTTCTTGGATTTAAGCATCTCAAAAATTTTTTTGACGTCCTGAGCATTATTTTTATTCAGCACCAGCGTTACATCTTTCAGAGCGATCACGATTAAATTTTCTACGCCAATTGTAGCGACTAAACCCTTGCGGGAGTTGATGTAGCAGTTCTTGCTGTTTAGTGAGAAAGAATCGCCAACTAAGGTATTTCCATCTGCATCTTGTGCCGACAATTCAGCAACCGCGCTCCAAGAACCAACATCCGACCAACCAATATTCACCGGCACAACCGCAACTTTTTGAGCCCTTTCCATTACTGCGTAATCAATCGAAATATTAGTGCATTGTTCAAAATCTTCTGCCGACAAGCGCGTGAAATCCATGTCGCGTCGCGCCTTGCTGTGAGCGTTGATGCAAGAAATAAAAGTCTGATTGTGGTACTTCTGCAAAGCCTCCAAATAAGCGGAAGATCTGAACATGAAAATGCCGCTATTCCACAAATAATTTCCGTCGGCGAGAAATTTTTCGGCGGTTTCTTGATCTGGCTTTTCAATGAATTTTTCGACCAAAAAAACTTCGGAAAAATCCTCGGCTTTAGTAGATTTTTTGATGTAACCGTATCCTGTTTCGGCCTTGTCTGGATTGACTCCAAAGGTGATCAAATATCCATTTTTCGCTGCAGCGAAAGAATTTTTTACTTGGGCAATAAATTTCTTTTCGTCGCGAATAATGTGGTCGGAAGGCATTACTAAAATGACGTCATTTTCCTTGTCATTTGCCATTACCCCAAGTGCGGCTACGGCGATTGCTGGAGCGGTATTTCGCGCACAAGGCTCAAGAATTATTGACTGCGCCTCAAAGCCAATTTTTTGCAATTCCTCAGCGGCGGTAAAGCGATGTTCGTTGTTACAAACGACAATTGGATTTTGGAAATCTTCGGATTTTACGCGCAAAGCGGTTTGCTGGAAAAGCGAATATTCTCCAAAAAAATCTAAAAACTGTTTTGGATTAAGTTCTCGCGACACAGGCCAGAGCCTGGTTCCCGAACCACCGGAAAGAATAACTGGGGTAATTTTCATCAGTCTTTTTGGAAAAAATTGATCGCTCCAAAACCTGCTAATTTAAGTTTTTTAAGCGACTTAATATTGACGGAATCAACACCGCCAAGGGCGTAAACTGGCAGTAAGTTTTGATTTTTGGTAATGATTTTTGCCAAACCTCTCAGCCCTAGAGGTTTTTTCTCTTTGTGACTTGAAGTTGGAAAAATTGGCGAAATAAAAACCATGTCTGGACTCAATCTCTGAGCGCGTAGAAATGATTTTAAGCTGTGACAGGAAAAGCTGAAAATAAAATTTATGCGTCGCAAAAAATACATTGGCAACCTGTCGAAATCAGAAAAATGTACGCCATCGGCTTTAATTTTTTTAGCCAAAAACAAATCTTTTCCGACCAAAATTTTAAAACCTTTGCTGCGAGCTAGATTTAAAATTTCTCGCGCAAAAATTTCTCTCTCTGCTCGTAAAAGATCGTATTCCCGAATAATCACGACAGAATTTCTTGGCAGGCTTTCAATTACTTTTTTAAAGTCAGAAACCTTCCTGCGATCCGTAAAAAAAACCGACTGAAACATGATTGAAAGAAACTTAATTCTGCTTAACGAAAAAATTAAACAAGCCTGCAAAACTTACTCCCGCAATAGCTCGCAAGTCAATCTAATTGCCGTCTCAAAAAAATTTGGCGTAGAAGAAATTGAGCAAGCAATCAACGCTGGCTGTAAAATTTTTGGAGAAAATTATTTAAAAGAAGCTGAAGAAAAATGGCCGCTAATTCGTCAAAAAAATCCTGAGATAAAACTTCATTTTATTGGCCACTTACAAAGTAACAAAGCCGCTCAGGCCGTTGAATTATTTGATTCAATTCAAACTCTCGACAGCGAAAAACTTGCTTTGGTTTTGAAGAAAGAAAGTGAAAAACAGAAAAAAAATCCGGAGATTTTTATCCAAGTAAATATTGGCGAGGAGCCTCAAAAACATGGCGTAATGCCGCTTGAGGTTGCTGATTTCGTAAGATTTTCTCGTGACGATTTAGGCTTAAATATTGTTGGCTTGATGTGCATTCCACCCTCTGAAGAGCTCGCTTCTCCTTACTTCGCTTTGCTCGCAAAATTAGCCAAAGAAAATGATTTAAAAAATCTTTCAATGGGAATGAGTTCTGATTTTGTAGAAGCGATCGCACTCGGCGCGACTCACATTCGCCTAGGGACGGCGATCTTTGGAAGTAGACTTTTAGCAAGTCAAAAATAGCGTCCCGCCTTCCCTTTTTTGAAAAATCCTACGAAGACAAATGGCAACTTCTAATCAAGAGCAGATCTACAACGAAATTATCGAATACTACTCTTACGCCGATCGTCTGATTAAAATCGCAGAAGATAGTTCGCACAAATTATCCGAGCAGCAATTTACAATCATTGAAGAGGTGATTTGGCAACTCGAAAATCACAGCGATAAACTCGCAAATGCCTACATCGAATTTGTCAAAAATGGCTCGTCAGAACAATCAGTCGAAATAGTGAGAGGAGCTTTAAATTCGATCTCGGCAACAATTGAGCAGTGCCGAAATAAAATTCTGATGCTTTACCAAAATTCTGAATTCTAGATGCAAAATTTTCAGAATATTCTCGCTGAGTTGGACTTAGATTTAAAAATAATCGATTCGACAATTTTAGAATTCGCCAAAGGCAAATCTCCGCTGATTCAGGAAATTTCTGAGCACTTGATCAACTCAGGCGGAAAGCGTGTTCGACCAATCTTGCTACTTCTCGCCGCACAAACTTGCGGTGAGAAAATTGGCCACGATTTAGCCGCTGCAGTCGAGCTAATTCACTCCGCAACTTTACTTCACGACGATGTCGTCGACACAAGCCAGATCAGGCGCGGTAAAAAAACTGCCAATGCACTTTGGGACAATAAAGCCAGCATTCTCGTTGGTGATTATTTGTTTTCTGTCGCCTTTCAATTAATGGTACGCGGCAAAAATTTACGCATTTTAGATTTACTCGCCAAAGCCTCTTCAACCATGGCCGATGGCGAAGTGATGCAGCTACAAAACTCCAATGACGTCGCCCTTTCTTTGGAGAAATATTTGGAAATTATTTTTGGCAAAACCGCCGTACTTTTTTCTGCCGCCTGTGAATGCGGAGCTTTGATCAATAATCGCCCTGAACCAGAAGTAGCAATGCTTCGCGACTTTGGAAAAAATCTCGGAATCACTTTTCAAATTGTTGATGATGTTCTCGATTATTCATCGCAAACCCAAGTTTTGGGCAAAGATATTGGTGACGATTTTTACGAAGGAAAAGTGACTCTGCCCATCATTTTAACTTACGCCAAAGCAGACGCCGATGAACAAAAATTAATCGCAGAAATTTTTGCCAAAAATTTCGGCAGCGCAGAAAAAAATCAAAATCACTTCGCGACAATTTTATCTTTGATCAAAAAATATGATGGCCTTGGAATGTCTAGAGACTTGGCTTCATCTCATTGTGAATTAGCGATAAAAAATCTTGAGATATTTCCTGATTCTTCAGCAAAACAAAATTTACTTACGGTTCTTAACCACTCCTTTTCTCGCATTTCTTAGATGAGATTAATCTGCGCGCTCACATTTTTATTTTTCTGCAACTCCGCTTTTGCGCAAATCATCGACAGCTCTTTTTACCACTGGACAGTTTACGAAATTCAAGAAAGTGAACTCGATTACAAAACCTGTTACATCGTCGCGCATCCAATCAAATCAGACACTGATCACAATTCACGTCAAAAACCTTATTTGATGATTACGCGTTTTCAGAAAGATCGCAGCGAAGAAGTCAGTGTTTTTGGTGGCTTTGAATACAAGCTCAGCAGCAGAATTTTTGTCGTAGTTAACAATAATCAATTCCGTCTTCGAACCAAAGAAGACATGGCCTGGAATGAGGCAAAATCACAAGATATTGCAATGATTGAAGCATTGTTAAATGGCACAGCTGTAAAAATTAGAAGCGACTCAGCGATTGGCACTTACGCGGTTGATGAATATTCGCTGAAAGGCATCACTAGAGCTTACGCGAGAATGAGAGAGGTTTGTAAGTAAGAGCTGTCAAAAAACTATTACTGCGACCAATTTTACTCTCACCTCCTCCACCTTTTTCCCGCTACTGTCCGGTTAAGAATTTTTTAATCTTAAGAGAAACTCCTAGTCATGCTGAGCCTGTCGAAGCATGATTTTGAGCACCGGCCTGAATCATGCTTCGACAGGCTCAGCATGACTACATCGAAAAAACTTCTTCAAAGATGCCGGCGTTATTAATGTCTTTGAGCTTCCCCTGTTCGTGTGGCTGCGACTAACGTGTCAAAAAACTTAAAAATGGATTTCAGAGGATTTCACCTCTCGTTAAATAATTTTCTAAAAACTTACCCGCCAAATAAAGAGAGCCGCAGATTATGATTATCGCCGGCTCGTCATATTTTATTTTCTTAAAGGCATCGGAAAAATCTTCAGCGATTTGCGATTTTATTCCGATTTCTTTGGCGATTTCACTAATCTCTGAAGCGCTGCGAGACTTAGGCTCGTCTGGAATTGTTAAAGTGATCAACTCATCAACTTCTCCAGAAATTTCTTGCAAAAAACCTTCGCAATTTTTGTCTTTAAGCATCGAAAAAATTACGAAGATTTTTTTATTTTCCTGCGCTTTCAAAAATTCTCTAACTGTCGTGGCACCTTGTAAGTTGTGACTTCCATCGAGATAGAGTTCGAAATTTTTTGGCAAATTTTTAAGAGAAATTTTTTGTAATCGCGCTGGCCAAAAAGCATTTTTTAGACCTTTTTTAATTTGCTCTTCGCTCACTAAAAATTTCTTCTGAGCCTTGATGGCTGCGATCGCAAGCGAAGCATTTTCGATTTGGTAAGAGCCAAGAAGGGATAAAGGATAAGTGGTGAGCGGTAGGTGGTAAAAAATTTCTGCGCCGACTTCCTGAGCTGTTTTCTTCAGAACCAGCAAGGCTTCGTCACTTTGTTTTCCAACCACTAGCGGAGAATTTTTTTTGATGATGCCGGCTTTTTCTCGAGCAATTTTTTCTAAACTATTTCCCAGAAATTCTTCGTGATCAAAAGAGATTGGCGTGATCACCGAACACAAAACTTCAGGCAGAACATTTGTGGCATCAAGCCTTCCGCCCATTCCAGTTTCAAGCAAAAGCAAATCGGCTTCCACGCGGCTAAAGGCAAGGAACGCGGCCACTGTCGTTCCTTCAAAAAAAGTTATTGGAATCGCCGGATCTTTTTCCGCCGCCTCTTTGCATTCGCGCAAAATTTCATTCAGAAATTCGTCAGAAATATCTGCTCCAGCCAAATTTATTCTTTCATTAAAATTGACGAGATGTGGAGAGGTGTAGGTGTGAATTCGCAATCCCGATTCGTTAAAAATAGATCGCAAAAAAGCCAGTGTTGAGCCCTTGCCATTTGTGCCAGCGATGTGAATTGTTGGCGGCAATTTCAGATGGGGATTGTCCAATCTTTCCAACAATTCGTAAACACGCGAAAGCCCAAATTTAATATCGCGATAGCCCTGTGGGCTTGGCCAAAAAGGTAATTTCATTTATGAAGAACATTTCAGTGAGGAATATTACTTACCTTATCGGCCTAGTCTTTGTTCTCAAGTTGGTCACTATTTTTCTTCACCCCCTGCATCACCCTTCTGAAGCTCGTTACGCTGCAATTTCAATGCGCATGGCACTTACTGAAAATTATTTGATGCCATTCTTTGATCCAGTCACTCCTTTCTTTGGCAAGCCTCCGCTTTCTTTTTGGGCAAGCGCAATTTCGTTAGAAATTTTTGGAATCAATGAATTCGCCGGCCGCCTTCCTCACTACCTAGCCTTAATTCTAACTTGTTTAGTTCTTTATCGCGCTGTCAAAAAAACTTTTGATGAAAAAACGGCGATCGCTTCAGTTGTAATAATTTGTTCAACCTTTTTGTTTTATGCCCTGCACAGCATAATGACCGAAGCCTTCTTGCTGCTTGGAATGACCATGATTACGACTTCTTTTTTACCAACAATGCGTGGTGAGCAAAAAGACAGCCTGATCTTCTTTCTTGGCTGCGTAATTGCGATGTTAACTAAGGGTCCGGTTGGAATAGTAATGCCCTGCTTGGCAATTCCGATTTATCTGACAATGACTCGTGAGTGGGGGAAGTTTTTCCAAAATTTTCCAATCATCTGCGGTTCGATATTTTTTATCGCCGCTACTTTGCCGTGGTTTTTATTGGCAGAAAAAAACTACTCCGGATTTTTAGAATATTTTTTCCTCGGCGAGAATTTTGGTCGATTCATGAAATCAGGATGGGAAGGAGATCGCTACGGCAATGCCCATCATGTGCCGTTTGGTATGATCTGGTTTTATTTTACGCTAACCATGCTTCCGCCTTTATTGGCATTAGTAATTAAACCCAAACAGATCACTAAAACTTTTTTCAAAGAGTTAAAAGCTGACAAAGATTTTTTGTTTTTTACCACCTCTCTATTGGCACCACTTTTTTTGCTTACCTTCATGAGCAACATGATTCCGACTTATCCGGTCTATTCCCTAACTTCTTTTGCTGTAATATTGGCAAGAATTTTGACTCAAATTAAGTGGGATAAATTCATTTATTTTCTTTGTTATCTCACGATTGTTTTTTACGGAATTTTGATCGTGACCTTCGCGATTAAGCCGGAATTTTTGTTAGAAAAACTAAACTCCCAAGCCTACATCCTAAGCAAAATACCTCAGAAAGAATTTCAACTTTATCAAATTGGTGAAGGCAAATCGATCTTCACTCTTTACTGGGCAACAGAAGATAAAGTTAAGATCGTAACTAAAGAAAAATTCTTCGAGACAATAGACCGTAAAAATCCTTTACCCATCTACGCTATTGGTGGCGGATACATTTATGACCAATTCTCACCACAAGAAAAATCGCAACTCAAAATAATCTTTTGCACCAAAAAACGCAGAAACTGTCTTTATGAACTCATCTCTTAAAAAATTAGTCAGCATTGTAATCTCGGTTTACAATGAAGAAAAAAACCTACTTCCGCTCTACAAAGAGCTGATCGAAAACTTAGAAAAATGTCCGCAAGTTACTTACGAATTAATCTTCGTTAATGACGGTAGCGCTGATGGCAGTTTAGGCATTCTTAGCAACTTGGTCGCGAAAAATAAGGATGTTCGAGTTGTAAATTTCGCTAGAAATTTTGGCCATGAAATCGCCATGACTGCCGGACTCGATCACTCTCGCGGCGAAGCGGTAATTTTTATGGATGCAGATCTTCAACACCCGCCCCATGTAGTTCCAAAAATGATCGAAAAATGGCTGGCTGGACATGATGTGGTGCTCGGCAAAATCACTACAAATGAAGATAAAACTGCTTTTCGTCGTCTGTTGTCGAAAGCATTTTACCGCGTCGTCAATTTTATTTCTGACGTCAATATTCCAGAGAATACTCCCGACTTCCGCCTCATCGCTGGCGATTACGTAACAACGATCAAAAACATGCGTGAAAATAGTCGTATGTTTCGCGGAATGCTGAATTGGCTAGGAATTTTCAACGCCGTACAAATCGAATTTGTCGCCCCAAAAAGATTAGAGGGAAAAACCAATTACAACTTCGTGAAATCGATGCGCTTGGCGATTGATTCGATTATTCAGTTCTCGATCAAACCTTTACGACTCTCGATTTATTTCAGCATTATTTGCGCTCTGGCCTCGCTCTCATTCGGCTTGATCACTATTTATGAACATTACGTCGCCCATCAGCCCAGCGGTTATGCAACAATAATTTGCTTGATTACTTTCCTTGCCAGTTTGCAATTTGTTCTAATTGGAATCTTGGGAGAATATATCGGCCGCATTCACATTGAGTCGCGTGATCGCCCACTTTATTTCGCCAAAATAATCGAAAGAAATGAAGCTAAGAATTAATGCCGACGATTTTGGAATCAGCCCTGGCGTAAATAGCGCGATCGAGAAAATGTTCCAAGCTGGCCGCCTCAACTCTGCCAGCATAATTTGCGGTTGTGGTTATTTTGATGAAGCAATCGCAATCGCTAAAAGAAATCCGGGCTTAGAAATTGGCTTACACTTCAACGCCACAGTTGGTCTGAGTAAGTTTAAAAGCGGATTTCTGAGATTATTTTTGATGTCATTATTTAATAAAAAAATTCTCCAAGAAGAAATTGAGAGAGAGCTTAGAGCGCAAATTTTTCTACTCGAAAAAAACCAAATTAAAATCAGCCACATCGATTCACATCGTCACATTCACATGATTCCAAGAATTTTTTCTGTGGTTGAGAAAGTTGCGAAAGAAAAGGGAATTAATCGCATTAGAATCATAAACGAAAGCCTGCTTACAACCTTATCCATCAATCATCCAAAGAGTTATTTCTGGAACGGAAATATCATCAAATGGTCTATTCTTATTTTCTTTAAGTTGCTAAATAACCGACCAGAAAAACGTTATTTTTTTAGTATTCTTTACACCTGCGAAGTAACGAAAGATCTGATCAAAAAAATCAAAGTACCAAAAAAATTTCGCGATGCAGAAATCGAAATTATGATTCATCCCGGTGATCCAGAAATGGATTCAAAAATTGTAGGACTTGAAGAAAAAGCACATCTGGTTTCATCAGCAAGAGCCCGAGAATCTTAGTAATAAACCAAGTTTTGGCTTGGGGTTCATATTGTTGATTATCTGATTTTATTCTTAGAGCTACTCTTACTTCTCCTTTTTTTCGAAAATATGAAACTAGGCTCTAGAAGCTTAATGG
>JAGWWH010000010.1 GCA_018970485.1 Pseudomonadota bacterium
ATGCGATATTCCGCCTTATCCGATGGTAAAAGAATTCGTCCATTTTTGCTCATGGCTTCGGCACAAATTTTTGGTGTGAAAGTTTTATCATCTCTTAACGCCGCTGTCGCACTCGAATTCATTCATGTTTATTCTTTGATTCACGATGATTTACCTGCGATGGATGATGATGATTTCAGGCGCGGTAAACCTTCAAATCACAAAAAATTTGATGAGGCGACTGCGATTCTTGCGGGAGATGCTTTGCTAACCTATGCTTTTGAAATTCTTGCCGATCCGCAAACTCACAGCGATCCCGTAGTTCGTTGCGAATTGATCAAAACCATCGCTAAGGCTTCTGGATTCGCCGGAATGGCGGGCGGACAAATGATGGATCTTGAAAAAGCTGAAGAAAAAATTTCCAAAGAAACTCTTGCTCGACTACATCGCCTCAAAACTGGAGAGCTTTTTATGGCTGCAGCAGAAAGTGGCGCTATCATTGGTCGCTGTGGGCTCGATGAACGCAAAGCGCTGCGTTATTTTGCTCACGATTTGGGCTTAGCTTTTCAAATCAAAGATGATGTTTTGGATCATCGCGGAATAACATTCGGCAAATCAGAAATCGAAGAAACCCGTCACAAAAAGTCAAAAGAGAACGCCAGTATTGTTGATTTGGTTGGCTTGAAAAATGCCGAAGAGCAACTGAAAATTTTGCAAGAACAATCGATCTCTCACTTAAAAATCTTCGGCGACAAAGCTAAACTTCTGATCGATCTCACCGAGTTCGTGATCGCTAGGGAAAAGTAATATCTATACTATCCTGAGCACTCGCCGTTTAATCTCAGCCTGCGCAGGGATGACGCGTTGAGTGAAAAGCAAAATAAACAAAAATGAAAATTACAGTAATTGGCAGCGGCTATGTAGGCTTAGTTTCGGGCGTTTGCTTTGCCAAACTTGGCCATGAAATTATTTGCGTCGACAAGGATGAAAAAAAAATCTCCCAACTAAAATCCGGCGTCATTCCGATTTTTGAACCAGGGCTTTCCGAACTACTTTCTGAAGTAAAAATTTCTTTTACGACAAATTTGAAAGAAGGTTTGGATAGCTCTAGCGTTGTCTTCATCGCCGTTGGCACTCCGCAAGATGAAGATGGTTCCGCAGATCTTTCTTACGTTCTTGCTGCCGCAAAAGAAGTTGCCGAGCTTTCAAATTCTTACAAATTAATCGTCACTAAATCGACCGTTCCCGCGGGCACTGGCAAAAAAATTAAAGCACTGGTTGAGCAAAAAAATCCGCAGCTAGATTTCGCCGTTGCATCAAATCCAGAATTTTTACGCGAAGGCGTTGCGATCAATGATTTCATGAATCCAGACCGCATTGTTGTTGGGGTTGAAGATGAAAAATCTCAAAAAATTTTCGAAGAAATTTACCAAAAATTTTCACCGGAAAAATTAGTCGTAACCGACATCATCACCGCCGAGTTAATCAAATACGCTTCAAACTCTTTCCTCGCCGCCAAGATCTCTTTCATTAACGAAATGTCAGATTTGTGTGAAGCGGTTGGCGGAAATATAAAACAGCTTTCGCGCGCTGTGGGCTTGGATTCGCGCATTGGTGAAAAATTTTTAAATCCTGGCCCTGGCTTTGGCGGCTCATGTTTTCCAAAAGACATTTTGGCGATTTTAAATGTCGCTAAAGAAAATTCGGTTGAGCTTTCTTTGATCGATTCAGTGATCTCTTCGAATCAAAAAAGAAAGATCAGAATGGTCGAAAAAATTCTCGCCATTCCTGCCAAAAAAATCGCGCTGCTTGGCTTGGCGTTCAAGGCCAATACTGACGACATCCGCTATTCACCAGCAATCACGATCGCGAAAGAATTAGCTAAAAAAGATGTAAAAATTTTCGCTCACGATTTCGCCGCGATTGAAAATTCAAAACGCGAATTAGCGGAATTTAAAAATATCTCTTTTTTTGAAGATGTTTATGAGGCTTGTGCTGAGGCGGATTTAATCGTGATTTTGACCGAGTGGGAAGAATATCGCGCACTCAATTTTTCGAAAATCAAAAGCAAAAAAATTATCGATCTGCGTAATCTTTTTGATGCGAAGGAGATGAAGAAAAAGGGTTTTGAATATCACTCCGTGGGCGCCAAATAGTCATGCTGAGCTTGTCGAAGAATGCGTCTCCGCACCCTTCGACAAGCTCAGGGTGACTCCCAAACGGGCTTTAATTAGCCCCCGTAGCTCAGGGGATAGAGCAGTGGTTTCCTAAACCATGTGCGCATGTTCGAGTCATGCCGGGGGCACCAGAATAACGAGATACCGCAGGCCTGGGCCAAGCACAGCTTAGCCCGCTATTCGCTCAAAATGATCATTGATCATTTTGCCGGAGATGAATCTCCGTCGTGCGCGCCCATGTGCGCATGTTCGAGTCATGCCGGGGGCACCAAACTATACAGAAAGAAGCAAGCCTGGGCTAAGCTTAGCTTAGCCCGCTATTCGCTCAAAATGATCATTGATCATTTTGCCGGAGATAAATCTCCGTCGCTCAAGCCCATGTGCGCATGTTCGAGTCATGCCGGGGGCACCAAAATCTGTAAGAAACACAAAAATGCTTCGGCCGATGTTGCAGCCGAAAATGACCGTTTAGGTCATTTTCTCCATGCCGGGGGCACCAAAATTTATTTTCCTGAACCCACGCCTTCGCGGGGATGACGCGGGACGAATGAGTACAACGTCATCCCCGCGAAGGCGGGGATCCAGGAAAATTAATCGAAACAAATGCCGCCAGCCCTATTCCACAAAACCAAAGATCTCTATTTTGACACCTACAAAGACCTGCCAGAAATTATTCGCGTCAAAAACTTATGTTAAGAACAGTCCTTTTTCACAGAACTAGAGATCTCCACTTCGGCGACGAAAAAGATATGCCCGAACTTATTTCTTTGATCGGGAGGTCTTTTTATGAACCTTGTCCAGCTCTCGAATCAAAAGAATTAATCATTAAGCCGACAAATATTGATGAGCCTATTTTTCCTCTCGGAATCATAGTAGATGAGGATGCGGATTTTGCTGAAGGCTTTGCGATCAGCGAAGAAAACAAAGGGCAAGTTGTTAACATGCTTGAGAGAATTGCCCAAATTCTCAAAAACCCTGCTGAAGTTTTTAGGCATTTAAAAGATTTAGACCGAGCGATTGGTGAAAAAATGCGCGCGCGAAATATTGAAGAAATAGACAATAGTCCGATCCATCTAATAGCCGGAGTTGGCAACTTCATACCCGGCCCTTGGCCAAAAGATTATCGCCCACTGAAGAAGGAGAAAATTCTTCATCGAGAATTACTCGAAAGAGAAAATGCAGCAGGAATTAATCTCGATGGAGTCGGTGTGTTTTCTGGCTTTATTAACGCCAATAGTGCTAACGAATTTGTTAGAGACGGACACGTATTTTCTGAAAATGAGCAGGCATCAAAACTTCTATTTCACGGAAAATATAGCCATCGCCTGTTCTTTGAAATTGTTAGGCAGGCAATAAAATCGGGAGAGGTTGATTTAATAATTGATGGCAAAGAATTAACCCAACAGCAATTGATGCAGATCATGGTTTATAGTTGGAACGAAAAATCTGGCTTATCGACATGGTCATCGCTGATTGACTCCACGGAAGAAACGAACGCACAAATCGGAGAGTGTGATAGAGAAGAATATCGCGCTCGTGCATTAAACCCAGACTATTATTGCTTCAGCAGCAGATCGCCCTTTGTTTTTAGATCTCTCTTAACTTGCTTTGGTAGAGATGAGATTCCCCATTTATCAAGATATTTACTCGACAGTCATTACAAGCAGGTCGCTCAAATGGTTTACAAAATAAGAGGCGGCGATGAGTCGAGTATTTTATCAGCAATACCTGATGAATTTATTTACACCTGCTGCATGGATGCGATGTCTACCGGATCTAAATTTCGTCCCGAGGAATTGGGTCCTGATTTCCCATTTTTAACAAACTCAATAATCACTAAAACCGAGAGTTTTAATGGTGAATACGATAGAAATATAAGAAGGAAAAAAGATCGTGGCGATCAAGTAGATTCTAGCCATTCATATGAATCGATCTCCGCTTACACAGCACATAAATTATCATCACAAACACGTTTGAAATAAACATGATCCAAATCGGAAAAATCACCTTACCCGGCAACGTTCTCCTCGCCCCGATGTCCGGCGTGACTGACTTACCTTTCCGTCGTTTAGTAAAAAAATTCGGAGCGCCCTTGGTAATTTCAGAAATGATCGCCTCGCGCGCAATGATCATGCAGACGCGCGATTCGCTAAAAAAATGCGAGAAGGATGACGCGATCTATCCAATGTCTGTGCAGCTCGCCGGCTGTGATCCCGAAATCATGGCCGAAGCGGCGAAGTTAAATGAAGATCTCGGCGCTGATATTATCGACATCAATTTCGGCTGCCCGGTGAAAAAAGTTGTGAATAGTTTTGCCGGATCGGCCTTGATGAAAGACGAAGATCTCGCCACGCGCATCATGGAAGCAGTGGTTAAAGCCGTGAAAATTCCAGTGACGATGAAAACGCGTTTGGGCTGGAATTACGAAAATCTGAACTCGCCAAGCCTCGCCAAAAAAGCTGAAAATGTCGGCATTCAAATGCTAACAATTCACGGCCGCACGCGTTGTCAGATGTATGACGGCACTGCCAACTGGGAATTAATTTCACGCGTAAAAGATGTGGTAAAAATTCCCGTAATTGCCAATGGCGACATCAGAAATTCTGAAGATGCAAAAAAAGCGCTAGAGCTCTCGAGGGCAGACGGCGTAATGATCGGCCGCGCCGCTTACGGCAAACCTTGGTTGATCGCACAAATAAATTCCGACCTAAAAGGTGAAGGAAAAATTCTCACTCCGTCACTCAAAGAACAAAAGGAAATCGTCCTTAATCACTTCGCTGAAATGATCGAACATTACGGCGAGCAAACCGCGATTCCACTCGCACGAAAACACATCGGCTGGTACAGCTCCGGCCTAAAAGGCTCCGCAGAATTCCGCGCAAAAATCAACGTGACGCAAGGGAAAGAAAATGTGCGCGGTGAGATTGAGAGGTTTTACGATTTGCAACTAGCATAACTCTTCCTGGATCCCCGCCTGCGCGCTTACTCCCCCACACCTCCCCCTAGCCAATTAAATCCAACGCTTCTACAAAGAATATAAGACCTATCCACCCTTTATTTTCTCAGTAAACATGGACGAAATATTCACAAAATACTTCTCTAAATCTGGCAGCTATTTCGTTAGAAACATCTCGCAGATAATTCCGGCGATGATGCGTTGTAGTAGCTCTAATACTGCACTAATAGCGAAAGAAATGTGCAAGATTAACGGCAAGAACTTCAAGTCTAACGATACCAACTTCTTTCGATTTCTTCAGTCAGATAAATTTCAGATAGATGAGAAATTCTGGAGAATGCACATCAATCTTCTTTTCGATCTTTTGCGCGAAGAGAAGGCGATAGATTACGACTCTCAAATTCATATTAATATTGATTACACAACTTCTTGTGATGATTTCTTGATCCTATCCGCAAGCGTCACTCTAAACAACAAATCGATAATTCTCTACTTCACCTCCAGACTTTACCCAAAAAGAAAAAATCAGATGAATCAAAAACTAATGGAAGAGGCTTTTATCAAGGGTTTGAGGCAGGTTCTTTCTAAGAAATATCGTTACGTAATCGTTGCCGATCGCGGCTTTGGCAATGAGCGATTCGCCAAGATTTGCGAAGAAAATAATTTTGAATATGTGCTGCGGATGAACAAAAATCTTTCCGTCAAATACGAGGAAAAAACTGAAGAAAATCTCTCGGAATTCGATCAAACAAATCACCCAAATCTCAATCTTTACATCAAAAAGTGGCAGAAAGATTGTATCTTCGAAACCACCACAGACAAGGATTCAACATGGTTTCTTCTAAAGAGTTCTGCGGATCTAAACGGCAAAGAAATCTACGAAAAAAGATTCAAAATCGAAAAGTTATTCCAAGATTCTAAATCTTCCGGCTTCGACATCGAAAATAGCAAAATCAAGAAATATGACAGATTCAAGCGTATCTTCTATTGCTCTGTTCTAGCACACATGTTCTCAGTGATTCTCGGCAACTTCTTAGAATCTAAAACCAACGACATTAAAAAAAACTCTGCTCTACATACAAAAACTCTCTCAGCCTTTTTACTCTTGGATCTCGAGCGCTTTCCACATTCTTTGATCAATCCCTCGAGATCATTAATAGGATCGTTTTAAGGTCTGGTTATGGGGTGTGGGGGAGTAAGGTCTCTGACCCCGTACTAACTTTCAGTTCAAAGTTTCAGCGAAGGAAATGAACATGTGGACTGGGTCGGAGACACACTCCAGCGCTTTAAACACACACAAAAACTCTTACAACACGCACAACACAAAAACCCAAATCAATATGCCAAAAAACAGGGTCTCACAAGCTCTCAACGATGCTTTTTATTTCGTCACGCCAACGATTCAGAATTGGTATTACATTTTCGATCGCCACGAACGCTGGCAGATCATCGCCGACTCAATAAAGTTTTGTCAGAAGAATAAGGGGCTCGAGGTTTATGCTTATGTCTTCATGCTCAATCACTTACATCTCATCATTAAGTCGCCGGATGTTTCGGGTTTTTTGTGCGACTTTAAAAAATTCACTTCACGAAAATTGATCGAAAATATTTCAGAAACAGAACCGAAGGTTTTGGAATTATTTAAGACAGAAAGTGGTTACAGATTTTGGAAGGAAGATAACCAGCCGAAGATTATTGAGAGTGAGAAGTTCGCGATTCAGAAGAAGAATTACGTGCACAATAATCCAGTGGTGAAGGGTTATGTGGCGAGGTCGGAATATTGGAGGTGGTCTTCGGCTAATCCGGATTCGGAGATTGAGGTTTTGAATTTTTGAAATGAACGTGTGGACTGGGTCGGAGACCCAGTCCAGCGCTTGTTTTGGAATTATTAACCTAGCGCAGGACGGGGTCTCTGACCCCGTCCTCATTTTCAGTTCAAAGTTTCAGCGAAGGAAATGAACATGTGAACTGGGTCGAAAGACCCAGTCCAGCGCTTCGAATTCGCGAAATGTCGCAATGAAACCAATCACAAGAAGGCTTGAGAAAGTTTGTCTACAGCTCAACCCTTGATTTCAATATACTCCGTGGCTTGTTTGGTTTTTGATTGATGGTCTTGAGGTCAGTGTTTTAGAGCTTTTGGGGGTTATCAAGTTTTTGGATTTTAGATTTTTCTGAGATTTTTTTTGTGACTGTTTTTATGCCTCCGAGGCTCTACAGCACTAATCAAAGCGAGATTGTCGTTACGTAACGACAATCCTAAAAAACTCCGAATTTCGCGATGCGAGTTTGTGAATAAATCGGTCTTAATAACCAAAAATAAATGAAAGAATTTCTAGTAGTTTTCGTGCTCTCATCTTTGTTCGTAACGACTTATAAAATCATGTTTGGCGATGAATATTCAAAGTCTAAAGAGAGGAGGGAGGTGACTTACAAAATCACCGCCAAAGCAGGAATCATCGGCTGTCTCACTGAAGAAAAATTTAACGAAGCGACGAAGGAATATCGCGCTAACAACATCGCTGCGATTCAAAAAATGATTGCCGATGGCGCGTGCTTTTCATTTCAATATGGCGACGAGCTTACTGCTTTGAGCGAGACTTGTGATGCTTCGAATGAAGATAATGACGCCGCCGCTTTTCAGTCTAAAAAAGTTTGGTTGCGTGAGGTTTATCTGCCTTGTTTTGCGGTTAGATAAAATCTTGTAAAAACCTCGACTTTAGTGCGTTTCAGATTGCTAATTATAACCCTGACTACAGAAGGCTTCTTCAATCGTAACTAATTCGTTTATCAATGTCAGGCAGTGGCTTCAGAGGTGTTTTTCTTCGTGGATTATCCTGTGTTTTGGATAGTGTGATAGATTTTTCGATCCTCTTTATTTGTTACTCAGTCGTCGATTTGCAGCCAAGGGGAAATCCAAATATTTTATCGGTGATTTTGTCCTGTATAGTCGGTTTTTTTGCTCTCTTTTGTTACGAGTTTTTATTCATTTCTTCTCGCCTTCAGGCAACTCCAGGAAAGATATTTTTTAATTGTTACGTTGGCGATGTTAATGGTGAGAAAATTTCGAAGAAGAGATCTTTTGCTAGAGCGATTATTAAAGGGCTGATGTTCTCAACTGGTATTCTTAGTTTTGTGAGTTTGATCGTAACTTTCTTCTCAAAAGAAAAAGCCTCGCTGCATGACAGAATATGCAGCACAAGAGTTTTCGTTAGGGAAAAATAAGGAGGGCAATCTAAGGACGGTGTACCTTTCTCAAGTTGCCAAGAAACTTATCACGTCATTGCGAGCTACCGCATCTCACTGGCGGTTAGATGGATTGCCGCGCTGCGCTCGCAATGACGTGACAAAGAAAGATAATCCGGGAAGATAATCCGGGGACAGCATACTAATTCTCCAATCTCCAGTTCGTCATTCCCGCGCAGGCGGGAATCTAGGATGATGGGCTCGGAGTGGGTTGTTAATTCCCCTGGATCCCCGCCTTCGCGGGAATGACGTTGGAAGATTGAGATTCTTAGATTGGTCATGCTGAGCTTGTCGAAGCATGGCTCGCGACCGAGGGCTTTGCCACGCTTCGACAGGCTCAGCGTGACTTCAGAAATAATTCGGAGACAGTACACCTTAAGCTGACGCTAAAGCGGCCCCCCCCTTTTTTTTCAAAGAGGGTTTTAATCGAATTCAGAGCCAGAGCCCTCCCACTCCAGCGCTTGGAATTATTAACTCAAAAAAATGAAAGAATGAAAAAGTTGTTTACTGTGTTTGTGCTTTTGGCTCTTGCTGGATGTGGAATGATCGGGGATGGCGTAGTGATTTTTTGATCTTCCCCACCCTCTTTTTCAAAGAGGGTTTTAATCGAATTCGGAGCAGAGTCCTCTTTGAAAAAGAGCGTAGCGAAGACGGGTGATTTGCGCGGATCGCTACTAAAACCTCCGTAGGAATATTTCTCTGACCCAGTCCAGCGCTTGGTAAGTGCACCAATCACAAGACTCGATTTCTTCTCGCGGGTTGAGCGGAAAGTAACTCGCGAAATGTCGTAACAAAAATAATCCAGCGTTTTGACGATTATTTTTTCGGTCTTTTTTCTTCAAAAAATTAGGTTCAAAAAATAAAATATTTTTTTGAGCCCAACAGCGCCAAGGGTTTTAATGGGGAGGTTTGTCGCCACCGGTGGCGACAATTGGGTGATTTTTTGATCTCGACTCAGCTCGATTTTATTCGCTGGTTTTGGATTTTTTAAATTTTGACAGCACTAAAAAACTAGATTTTCAGCCAACTAATTAACTTCTTAAAAGCCTCGCCACGGTGCGAAATTTGATCCTTTTCCTCAGCGTCAATTTCGCCGAAAGTTTTCGTCATTCCGTCTTTGACAAAAATTGGATCGTAGCCGAAGCCTTTGTCGCCGCGGGGTGGGAAGGTCAGAATCCCGTCAACTCTTCCTTCAAAAGAAATGGAAAAATTCTTTTCGGGATCAAAAAGAGTGAGATTGCAGATGAAGTAAGCGCGAGGATTTTCACCAGTTTTTGCAGCAATTTTTTTGAAGGCTGCGGGGAAATTTTTTTGACCTTTTTCGTCAAGAGCAAAACGCGCGGAGTGAATTCCAGGCTCGCCATTCATTGCTTCAACGCAAAGACCTGAATCGTCAGCGAGAGCGACGATTTTAGTTTTTTCGCCGTAAAATTTTGCTTTGATTAGTGAGTTTTCGGCAAATGTTTTGCCGGTTTCTTCTGGTTCGGGGAGATTAAACTGAGAGGCGGGGATGGATTCGATTCCAAGGGGTGTAAGCAACGCGGAGATTTCTGAAACCTTCCCCGCGTTGCCTGAGGCAATTAGTAGGCGTGAAGAGTCGCTAAGCTGCAGCAACTTCTTCAGCTTTTGCAGCAGCAGCGGCTTCTTGTTCTTTAGCCAATTTGTCTGCAGCTTTTTTCTTCAAATTAGAGCCTTTGGCCTTTGGTTTGAAAGTTGGAGCGTATTTTTCTGCACCTTTTACGCCAAGGGCGATTAAAAATTTTGCAACTTTTTGAGTTGGTTGCGCACCAACAGAAAGCCAGTGCTCGATGCGCTCTTTGTCAATTGTAACGCGCTTCTCGTCAGAGTCTCCAAGCAATGGATTGTAGGTTCCGAGCTTTTCCAAAAATTTTGAATCGCGTGGTGAAGTGCTGTTAGTTGCAAGAATACGGTAGAAAGGCACAGCTTTTCTTCCGCCTCTTGAGAGACGAATTTTGATCATTTTATTTAAATTTAGTGACTGAACGGTAAGAGGAGGCGCGGCAAAGTATTTGGGGTAAACTGTTTTGCAAGCCGGCTTACCACATTTTTTTGTAGCTAACTATTCCGATTAAATTTGTTGGTGCGCTTTTGACATTTCCCGCTTGGCGCTGAGTTAAAAAACTAAATTTAATCTGAGAAACTTCACTCAAATCACGCAAATAAAATACTTCTAAATCTTGCTCCCTGCCCTTTGGAGCAAGTGATGCCGTACCTTGGTAACGAGTAAGATTTCCGGCATCGTCGCGAGCGACAGGAATGTCGAATTGAACTTTACCGCGGTAAACACGCATCGGCTCGAAGTAATTAACACCGAAATTTTTCCACAACAAAGCGGCAGAAAAACTACGACTACGCACATTGTCAAATTGACGAAAAATCCCCTGCGAATTGCCCGCAATTTTTGAAACACCTTCGGAAAAACTTGTGAGAAAGTGCAAATTTTGCGTCAATTTTTGATCGAAAGAAACCTTCAAGTAAGAGGTTTTCACATCACTTGGCGATTCAAATGCACCAAGGCTTCTCGAGTTTAAAATATTATTTTGAAACTCGGTCAAATTACCAAAATCCAAAGAAATATTTTTGAAAGACAGGCCTAAATCGAACACCTCATTTTGCTTGGTATTAGAGTCGTAAGAAGATTGGTAAGAAAAACGTGCAGCCATTTTTTTCTGCAAAAAACTTTGGTCGAAAAAAACCTGATTAAATTTTCGACTATTTTCCAAACTTGAAGAAGGCTGATTTAGAAAGGATTGGTAAGGATTGGAGGCGAAAGAATTTTGCAGAATGAATCCCGACTTTCCGAAATTTTGCCTTTGGTTTTGTTGAGCAGAAATTTCATCAAAATTGAAGGCAAAACCGAATTTAGAGTTAGGTAAAAAATCCGAAGAGTTGCGTGTAAAAGAAAATCCATTGTTGAGGTTTCTTTGTTGCTGAGGATCTTGCGAGCGATCAATCACGGCGTACTTCAAACCAAGATCATTTGGGGCTTCTTCATTTTTGTAAGAAGCAAGATTGAAGTGCATTTGCGCTCTACTACCCAAACTAAGTGGCACAGATTTGTAAGCGACGTTGTTGAACATGAGGTAGCTGGCATCGTAGGTCGATCCTGTGTTGGTAGTGATTTTGTCGCCGAGAAAAGCTTTGTAATCACGACCAAAATCGTCGTAAAAAATTGCTTCTGAAAGTTGTGGTGCGACGTTGTTAGCAAAAGAATCGCCGAAAATTGCACTGCTGGCAAAGGAGGAAGTTGCAACATCGTAACCTGCTCCAGAGGAAACGCTGGAACCGTAGCCAAGAGTGTTTTGTCCCTGAGCTTGCACTGCCGCTTCGAGATCTAAAATGCCTTGGCCGTAAATGGTTTCGTCGTAGCCAGAAAAGCTACTGTTAGCTGTTTGTAGTAAAATTTGCGAAACTTGTGGTGCGGTTAAGAAAGTCCAAGCACCGCGAATTACCGCTGCCGCACCGGCAACGTGAGGGGCTGCCATTGATGTTCCATTTTTTGTTCCGTAGGCACTTCCCATGAAGGCCCCGTAAATTGCATGTGCAGGATCTCCGTCATTTGAACCGCCCGGAGCAAAAAGGCAGTAGCTCTTCGCGTCACCACAGTAACTGCTGTAACTGGCGATTGAGCCGTCGTAAGCAAGCGCGCCAACAGCCAAGACGTAGCCGGCTAAACTGGAATCAGAAGCGTAGTAAGCCGGGTAATCTGGCTGCAATGCAGTGTCATTTCCGCTTGCGGCAACAGAAAGAACATCTGAATTTTTTGCCGTAGTCAGCGCGGTTTTGAAGTAGAGGCCTACATCAGACGAACTGCCAATGCTCAAGTTGATTACCTTTGCTCCTGCCGTTACGGCACCAGTAATTCCATTAGCAGCGTTACCGCTAAATCCGCTACCACTCGCGTTTAAAACTTTTTCGGCAATGATTGTGGCGTCGTAGGCAACTCCGTGCATTCCGGATGAGTCTTTTACACCAGCGGCAGTGCTGGCTACGTGCGTTCCGTGACCATTGTCGTCACTTGGATCGGAATCGGAATTTTGGTAGTCGTAACTTCCTGTGGATGTGTAATTGCCGGATATTTCGACGTGGTTTGTTTGTACGCCGCTGTCGATGAAGGCGATCTTAATGCCATCTCCCGCTACTGTTTTTGAATTCTTAGCCAGCAGCGCGTAAGCCTCGGCGGCATTGATTGTTTCTAGTCCCCACTGCGCTTTGTATTCGGTAGTTTTGTAAACATTTGCTTCAGTGGTAGAAACCGATGAAGTCCAAGAAGAGGTTGTGGGAGTGGTTGATGAGCTCGATGATGAACCTCCGCCACCTCCTCCGCCGCCCCCACAGGATGTAAGAAGAATTAAAATGATGAGTGATGTTCTCATAAATAAGGATTTTTATCTAGTTAATCGCCGAGACAAAATCTGTGGTGAAAAAGAGTCGGGATTAACTCGCTCTTAGAATAATTTTTTCTTTTTGAAGAAGAGAATTTGCAGAATTGCCACTGCAAACATTGTGACCATCATGCTCCAAAATGCGAAATCTTTTCCAACTCCCGGAAGTCCGCCAATATTAACGCTGAAGATGCTGGTGAAGAAAGTTAGAGGAATAAAAATCGAACTAACGAGCGACAAAACATACATGCTTTTATTCAACTTCTCACTTAGGCCGTGAAAAATTTCGTCATGTAAAATTTTGGCGCGATCACGCGTTTCTTCGACTTCTTCGATCATCATGGTGATTTGATCGAGATTTTCTTGAAAATGCCTTTTTGTCCAATCGTCAGTCCATTCTTGTTCACAAATACGAAGCTTAGCAATCGCCTCTCTTTGCGGCGCAAGATAGCGCTTAAAGGTAGTGAGCTTGGTTCTGATCTGGAGAATTTCTTCACGAAAGGCGACGTCGTGAGTGGTCATTATTTTCTCTTCGAGATCATCAACTTTATCGCCAAGAGCGTAAAGAAATGGCGCGGTCACGAAGAGTGTTTGGTAGATTAAGTTGTAAACGAATTCGCCGGAATTTTTGATCACCTTTCCATTCTCGACCTGATCACGCAAATCAAAGAGAGACTTCATCTCGCGTCGTTGAATGGTGATTATTCGCTCAGCATCAATCCAAGCACGGATTGAGACCATGTCTTCAGGTTCAGAATCTTTGTTAAGATTTATTCCGCGCAAAATGATTAAGAGGCCGGAATCAAACTCCATCACGCGAGGCCTTATTTCTTCAGCTGTCAGAGCATCAATTATCAGGTGATCTAAGTAGCTAACTTCTCTTTGCAGCCATTGCTTGATTGATTTTCTGTTATTGTCCAAGTGAACCCAAGCGAGGCCTTTATTCTCTAGCTCATCAGCAACTTTTTCGTTGCTAATTTTTGTGGCCTTACCTTCAGAACTGAATGAGTAAGCGAAAATTACAGGGTTAGTCATGTTGCTTGCGTATTTTGCGAGCAACGATGTTTAAGGACTCTACAACAATGGTGAAAAAAAGTGAGAAATAGAGGTAACCTTTGGAGATTTTGAAATGGAATCCATCAGCAAGAAGAATCACGCCAATCATGAAAATAAAGGCTAAAGCCACGATTTTAAGCGAAGGATAGGTCTGTAAAAAATAACTGATTTTCTCGGAAGCAAGAAGCATCACAATCATCGAAATCACGATCGCAGTGACAATTACCGGAATGTTGTTGGTCATTCCGACCGCCGTGATCACTGAGTCAAAAGAGAATATAAAATCAATTAAGACAATTTGTAAAATTACTGCGGTCATGTTTTTTTTCGCGTTGAATTTCTTTTCTTCTTTTGAGCTGTGAAGGCCAAAATAGACATCGTTGAGAATTTCCCAGCCGCTTTTGATCACCAAAAATAGCCCCCCCAATATTAGCAAAAAGTTTTTGAAGGAAAAACCAACATCACCAACGAAAAATAGAGGCTCAGTCAGACTCATCACCCAAGACAGAGCCATCAACATCAAGATTCTAATTAAAAGAGCTAAAGATAAGCCAAGAGTTCGAGCAAAACGGCGATCTTTCGGTGTGAGTTTAGCGACGGCAAGGGCGATGAAAATTAGGTTGTCGATACCGAGAACGATTTCCAAGAAGGTTAGAGTAATAAGGCTGAAGAAGATGTCGTAAGTGAGGATTTCCATAAGATTAATTGACGTTTGTTGGTAGTTTTTTGTTGGTAAAAATAATTAATTTTTTTCGATAAAAAAAGGCGAGCAATGGCTGAATAGCGAGTCCCAAAACTGCAAAATAATCACCAGAAATTTTCTCAAAAAGATGCTTGCCTAAGGATTCGTATTTGTAGCTACCTGCACATCCCCAAGGCTTGTCTAGCTTAACGTAATGCTCTATTTCGGCAGTCGACATTTTACGCATTTTTAGCTCAACTCGTGAAAAATTTTCGTAAATAATTTTGCCACCAAGCGCAACTACAGAAGCGTTATTTTGAAAGTGGGTTTTGCCATTAAATTTTTTTAGCTGAATCAGTGCTTCTTGCGAGTTTTTTGATTTCGAAATCTCTTTTTTTTGAAATTCACAAACTTGATCAGAACCAATAACGTAAGAGTCAGGAAACTTCTCGCTCACTGACAAAGCTTTTTGCTTCGCCAAAAATAGCGCCAATTTCTTTGGCGACATTTTTGGTAATTTTTTCTTCTCGTTATCCTCGTCGTAAAATGGAGCGATTACTTCAAAGTTAATTCCTGAGTCGATAAGAATTTTTTTTCTAATTCGCGAAGTGGATGCCAAAATGAGGTGAGTCATTAGGAAATTAGTGTTAAAAACTTTTTCTCCATTTCTGAGTCAGTTTTGAATGTTCCTAACATCGTTTTAGTTACGGTCGAGGTGCCTTGTTTGTAAACTCCGCGAGTTGTCATGCATTGATGTTCAGCATCAATTAAAACAGCAACACCTTTCGCTTTAAGAACTTTTCCAATGGTGGTTGCGATCTGTGCAGTCATGGTTTCTTGGGTTTGTAAACGCTTAGCATAAACATCGAGTAAGCGCGCAATTTTGCTAATTCCGACAACTTTTTTATTTGGAATGTAAGCGATATGAGCCTTACCAATAAAAGGAACCATGTGATGTTCGCAGTGGGATTCGAAACGCATATTTTTTAGCAAAACAATGTCGTCATAACCCTCAACTTCTTCAAAAGTTTTACCGAGAATCTTTTCCGGATCAGCTTCGTAACCAGAAAAAAATTCACGATACGCGTTAACAACTCTTTTTGGGGTTTCAATCAAGCCCTCACGATCTGGATTATCTCCAGCCCATGAAATTAAAGTGCGTACAGCATCTTCGGCTTGCTTTAGTGATGGACGAGAAATTTTTGTCATCTTTTTATAATTAATTTTTTTGAAAAAACGGGCGGCAAACTAGCTCTGGGCAAGCTGCTGTTGCAAGTAAATTTTTACTAAATACGTTTCGAAAACAATTCACATTTTAAATTTTCCACTCATGAAAAAACACTTTTTAACTTATCTAGCAGCTTTCTCTTTGCTTTCACTTAACGCTAACGCTGGCGGAATAGGAATTATTGATGTTGAAAAAATC
Organism: Pseudomonadota bacterium; assembly: GCA_018970485.1. Classification (GTDB taxonomy): domain Bacteria; phylum Pseudomonadota; class Alphaproteobacteria; order Rickettsiales; family UBA1997; genus UBA2645. The sequence continues at coordinate 15,926 of JAGWWH010000010.1, forward strand.
ATCAAAGAATCATCAGCGATGCGCGACATCCAATCCAAAGTCGAAAAAAAGCAAGATGAATATCAAAAAGAAGTTGCCAAAAAACAAACCGATCTCGAGTCAGAGCAAAAGCGCATTGAAGGAAAAAGAAGTGTTCTTTCAAAAGACGCCTTTGAAAAAGAAACAGTATCTTTCGAAAAGAAATTGGACGACCTCAAAACCTTCGTCGATAAAAAACAAAACAGCTTAAAAAAAGCTTCGATGGAAGCTATGAGCAAAGTTAATGAGAAAATTAAAGACATCATTTCTGACCTCGCCAAAGAGAAGGATTTGGATGTTATCGTTCCAGCATCTCAAACTCTTTATTACAAAGATGAGTTAGACGTAACTGAAGATGTTCTTAAAAAACTTAACAAAAAAATCGTTAAAGTTGACGTCAAATTCGAATAAAATTTTGACCTAAAATAAAATTTCAAAACTCCCGAGTGGCAACATTCGGGAGTTTTTTTGTGTCTTTATTGTCGATTTATCGACGCTGAAATTTTTCGTAAACAGAAAGCAACCTAGACTTGTCAATCTTTGTATAGCGCTGAGTGGTGGAAAGATTTTCATGACCCAATAAATCTTGAATCGAACGAAGATCAACTCCCGCCTCAAGTAAATGGGTAGCAAAAGAATGGCGAAAAGAGTGAATTGTTACAGTATCTGACAACCCGAGCATAATTCGAATTTTACGAATCAGCTTATCGAAATCATAACGCGTGTAAATCTTGCCTTTATTGCCAATGAAAATTCCTGAGTCCTGCTCGATCTTGAAAGGACAAGCACAGAAATAGTCTTCAATTCTTTTTTTAATAATCGGCAACAACGGAACCATTCGCTGCTTTTTACCTTTTCCAGTTACGACCAAAGTTTGTGAATCCTGTAAACTATTTTTTGTTACCGACAAAGCTTCGGAAATACGAAGTCCGCAGCCGTAAATTAAAGTTAGCAGAGCCAAATCTCGCTTAGCTTTCCACTCAACTTTTTGCACCTCTAAAATCGCCGCAAATATTTTTTCGATATCGAATTGATCAACTGCTTTTGGTAAAGGTTTTACTACTTTTGGCGTTTTAATTTTTTCAATTTCACGATTATTCAAAAGTTCATTTTGAGCCAGAAAACGAAAAAAAGAACGGAGGCATGCAAGCGCTCTAGCATTGGATGAATTAACGTGATCACGATGACGCTCTACCAACCATTTGCGAAAATCATAAACCGAAACTTGTTCAAAAATTTTGTAAGTAACTAGCGAACGATTTGCGCGAAAAAGAAAGTCGACAAAATAAAAAATATCGATTCGATAAGATCCGAGAGTGTTCTGGGAACAACCTTTCTCAACCTCAAGAAAACGAAGAAATTTCTCAATCAAGCCACTTACTTCGACATCGCATTTATCCTTAATATTCAAAGCTTCGGACATGTTTAAAAAAATTATTTTCTGCTTCTTTTTCTTCGCCAATCAATCTCTAGCGAGTGAATCTTGGAATGGCTCAGAAGGCTTAAAACGTTTAGAAGAAAGTCAGTTTAAAAATGACTTTTACCAACTTGTTAATTTTTATCAGCCTCAAATAAATCCTCTCTACTGTTCGGTTGCAAGCTCGGTAATAGTTTTGAATGCGCTGAATTATGAAAAAATTCCTAGTCAAAAAACTGGAGAAATAATCAACCCTGATGGCAAAATTTTTAGCTTTAAAATCTACTCTCAACAAGGATTTCTTAACGAAGAAACTGATAAAATTAAGTCACGAAAAGTCATCGAGTACAAATCAAAGAATAGTAATTCTGAGTATGATCCTGGAATGAATCTGAATGATTTATCCCAAATATTGTCGAATTCTTACCACCTAAAAACCACCCTCATTTCGGTAAAAAAAAGCGATCAAGAAACCAAAGAAAATTTTCGACAAAATCTTAAAATAATTCTTAACGACAAAGAAAAATTTCTGATCGCAAATTTTAATGGAAAAATTTTAGGACAAAAAACCGATGGTCATTTTTCTCCAATAGCAGCTTACGACGAAGAAAGTGACTCGGTTTTAATTTTGGATGTCGCACTTCATAAAAATCAGTGGTTTTGGACTTCAGTTTCAGAATTAGTTTCAGCAATGAATACAAAAGATGGTGATTTTTATCGAGGCTATCTTGTGGTCGAAAATCGTTAAAAAACTCAGGACTAGAATCATTTTTTTCGCAAAATATGGCTTGCAAGAAGAGAAACCGTCAGAAGACTGCCGCGCCGTCGGGAGTGTGTCAAATACAAGACCTTTACAGGAAATAGGCACACACGCTGGGTTTGCGTGGTGGTGGCTCCCGACACTAGAATTTAGGCTCTTTTGGGTTTCTCCAAAAGAGCCTTTTTTATTGTGCTTTTTTCAAAAAAATTAAGGGTCTTTTCTTACTTTTTTCTTCAAAAATTTTTATTTTTAGCTCTGCTTAAAAGTGTTTATTTCACTTCGTAATCACACAACATACTCGCTCTGCAAAGGAGCTCTGACAGTTTCAGATTTAGTTGAAGCGGCAAAAAATTATAAAATGCCCGCACTAGGAATTGCCGACTGTCAAAATCTTTTTGCTGCTCTGGAATTTTCCTCTGCCTGCAAAAAATCTGGTATTCAGCCGATTCTTGGCTGCGAAATTTTAGTGAATTTTTTAACGATCGAGCAGCAGAAAAATCGCTCTAGTTTAGAAATTGAAAACTCCCTCGCAAAACTTCCGCTAATCGCCACCAACGACGAAGGATACAAAAATTTAATGTATCTAGTTGGTCACTCTTTTTTAAATCGCAAAAGTGGCCTCTCAACTCACGTTGATTTTAATCTCTTAAAAACAAGATCTGCCGGATTAATCGCTTTGTCGGGAAGTGTTGATGGAGTAATCGGGAAACTGCTTGTTAACGATCAAGAAAAAGCCGCAGATCTAATCGCAAAAGATCTCTCAGAAACTTTTCCAAAAAATTTTTATATCGAAATCACGCGACACGAAACTGAGTTAGAAAAAAATCTTGAAAGCAAATTTATCGCATTTGCCTTTAAGCATAACTTACCTCTAGTCGCTACCAACGACACTTATTTTTTGAGCAGAGATTTGCACGAAGCCCAAAATATTTTGGCGTGTATTGGTGAGGGAAAAACAATCTCGGATAAAGAGCGTAAACAAAATTCTCCGGAACAATTTTTTAAAAGTCAGGAAGAGCTTGAATCTTTATTTTCGGACCTTCCCGAGGCGATTGAGAACACGGCGAATATCGCCAAAAAATGTCACATCATGGCATTTGAACGTCCGCCAACTCTTCCAAAATTTAGTGATGACGAAGCGGAAGAATTAAAAAGACAATCTTCTGAAGGCCTAAAAAGCAGGCTTCAAAGCAAGTTTGAACTCGAAGAAACTCCAACAGAAAAACAAAAGGAAATTGAAGCTGAATATTTTGCGCGTCTTGATTTCGAGGCTTCGGTAATCATCAAAATGAATTTCTCTGGATATTTTTTAATCGTATCCGACTTCATCAAATGGGCAAAAAATAATGATATTCCTGTTGGTCCAGGAAGAGGCTCTGGCGCTGGTTCAATCATTGCTTGGTCTTTACAAATTACCGATCTTGATCCGATTCGTTTTGGTTTGCTTTTTGAGCGCTTTTTGAATCCTGATCGCGTTTCAATGCCAGATTTTGACGTCGATTTTTGTCAGTCGCGTCGTGATGAAGTAATTGAATATGTTCAAAAAAAATACGGCACTGACTACGTCGCGCAAATCATTACTTTTGGAAAGCTGCAGGCGCGTGCGGTTCTAAAAGACGTGGGTCGAGTTTTGCAAATGCCCTACAATCAAGTTGATCGCATTTGCAAATTGATTCCATTTAACGCCATCGAAGCCGTCACTTTAGAAAAAGCGATTGAGATGGATAAGGACTTGCAGCAAGCCATCAAAGAAGATCCACAAATCACCAAACTTGTTGATATCGCTCTAAAGCTAGAAGGTCTGAATCGTCATGCCTCAACTCACGCCGCCGGCATTGTTATTGGCGATAAACCTCTCAACGAAATCTGCGCAATTTATTCCGATGAAAATGGCGGAATGCCAGCGATTGGCTATTCGATGAAATATGCAGAAGCTGCCGGACTAGTAAAATTCGACTTCCTCGGCCTTAAAACTCTTACTGTGATTTCTGAAGCAGTGAAGTTGGTTGAAAAAATTCGCGGCATAAAAATCGATATCAATAACCTGAAACTCGATGATTCAGAAACCTTTCAGATGCTCGCCAAAGGAAGCTCTGTTGGAGTTTTTCAAATTGAATCTTCGGGAATGCGTTCTGTTCTTCGTCAAATGAAAGCAGATAAGATTGAAGATATTATCGCTTTGATTTCGCTCTATCGTCCAGGTCCGATGGACAACATTCCGACTTACATTCGTCGCAAACATGGGCAGGAAAAAATCATCTACCCTCACCCACTTCTTGAGCCAACTCTTAAAGAAACTTACGGCGTAATCGTTTACCAAGAACAAGTAATGGAGATTGCCAAAGTTCTTGCTGGATATAGCCTCGGAGCCGCAGATTTATTACGTCGAGCCATGGGTAAAAAAATCAAAGAAGAGATGGATCAGCAACGCGCAATTTTTGTAAATGGCGCGATAAAAAATGGTGTGAATGAAAGAAAGGCCGGAGAAATTTTTGACCTAGTTGATAAATTTGCTGGCTACGGATTTAACAAATCTCACGCCGCGGCTTATGCTCTAATCTCTTACCAAACCGCATTTTTAAAGGCACACTACCCAGTCGAATTTTTTACCGCTTCGATCAATCTCGAAATTGATAATACCGAGAAGATTAACATTTTTTTACAAGCGGCGAAAAGTCATGGGATCAAAATTCTTCCGCCGGACCTAAATAGTAGCGAAGCCTACTTTGCTGTAGAGCCTCATAATTAAAGCGCGAAAGAATCTTTTTGGTTAAAATATTTTTTTTATCGGCGCTTTTGAAGCCATCGTCCAAAAGCTGGCGGGTTAGTTTGTAACGAAGCTCAGAGTCAGAACAATTCATCACTACAGATGAAATCCGGTTTCCTTTTCTTTTTGCCACTGAAATTAAGTTGAATCCTGATGCATTGGTAAAACCAGTCTTCATGCCTTCCGCACCTTTATATTCCTGCATTACTCGGTTACGAGTTTCGTACTCATTCCCGCGGTAAGTAAATTTTTTCTGCGCAAAAAAAGAATAATAAGTGGGAAATTTTTTTTTGATTGCGATCACTAAGCGCGCTAGATCGTAGCTTGTTGTATATTGGCCTTCTTCATGCAATCCGCTCGCATTACGAAAGCTAGTGTTGATCATTCCGAGCTCTTGCGCCTTTTTATTCATGAGTCGCGCAAACTCCCATTCATCACCAGCTACTGCTTCAGCCAGCGTCACTGCGGCCTCGTTGAATGATTTCACAATAACCGCAGAGATTGCATCACGCACAGTAATGTGATCACCTTCTCTGGAATTCATCGTATTAACTTTATTCACTTTAGAAATTTCTTCTCCGCGGGCTGAAATTTTTAATTTTTGATTCAGCTGTAACTTGCCTTTCTGTAAGGCTTCGAAGGTTAGGTAGAGAGTCATAACCTTCGTTAATGATGCGGGATAAAGAATGCGATCAGCTTTTTTTTCGGAGAGAATTTTGTGACTATCGACCTCGAAAACGAGATAAGAATAATCTTCTCCACAAGCAATTTCAGCGGCGTAGCAGTAAGGAGAAATTAGTAAAAATATTGCGAATAAAATTCTCATCCCAAAATTTCTTTTGCTGCTTTGCGACTAGGATTATCGAGACTTCCTAGCCCAAGAATTTTTAGCGCCGTAGCGGTTTCTTCAATTTGTTTTTGCGCTAAATTTGGCTGAGAAATTAATTTTTCTAAAGCAGCAGAAATTTTTTTAGACTGACAATTTTTCTGCATCATTTCCGGAATAATTTCGCGATTCAGAATCAAGTTTAGCAAATTACCGAACCTAATTTTGATCATCATTTTAATTAGAAAATAACTGATCCAATTAACCTTGTAGGCAACAATCATCGGTATGCGATTAAGCGAGAATTCGAGAGTGTTGGTGCCAGATTTTGCGAGCGCAAAATTCACTTTAGAAAAGACAGATTTTTTTTCGCTTTGCTCACAAAAAAAATAAGAGACTTGCAGGCTTTTCGACATCTCAACAACAAGATCGCGAGTTTTGTCGATCAGAGGAATTACCACTTTCAGATTTGGAAATTTTGGCGCGAGAGAATTGATCGCACCGATAAATTCAGGAAAAATTTTTTTGACTTCAGAAGTTCTACTACCGGGAGTTAAGGCGATTAGAAGCTCGTCCTTACTTTTCGACTCTTGCTCGAAAGACCTGTCTTCTAGCAATGGATGACCAATAAAAATAGTTTTGAGACCGTATTTTTCGAAATAAGGCGGCTCAAAAGGAAGGATGCAAAGTAGTAGATCGTAGAGCTTGGAAATCTTTTTTGCCCTGCCCGGACGATATGCCCAGACTGATGGCGCGATGAGGTGAACTTTTTTAAAACCACCTTCAACTTTTTTAATGACGCGAAAAGAAAAATCTGGGGAGTCGATGGTGATTACGTAATCCGGCTTTTCCTGATTTATTGTTTCTGCGGTTTGTTTGATGCGACGAAGAAGTTTGGGTAGATGCGGCAAGACTTCAGCAAAACCCATCACCGACAAATCTTCCATTGGGAAAATCGAAACCAAGCCCTGCTCTTTCATCAATTTTCCGCCAACACCCAGAAAAACTGAGCTTGGTTGCAGCAACTTCAATTCACGAATCAACTTACTTCCGAGCAAGTCGCCAGAAGCTTCGCCGGCGATGATGAAGAATTTTTTCATTTTGGTTTATTGGTTTTGTAAAGCTTTTGTGGGTCGAACGGAGTCGAAAATATCTTTTTAAAAACTCTTGATCTTGTCGACCGTGCCAATCGCCGCGAATGTTGATTTGCCAGTAAAAATTTTCTGCGCCAAATCGGTAACATCAGATTTTTTGACCGCAGAAATTTTCTTCATTATTTCTTCTGAAGTTTGGATTTTTCCAATCGCTAAAATATCTGATCCGAGCTTCTGCATTCTTGAGCTCGTGCTTTCTTTCGCCATCAGCAAACTTGCAGAAAATTGTGTTTTTACGCGCTGCATTTCTTTGTCAGAAATTTTTTCGCAGATTTTTTTAATCTCATCGCGAGTTGCAGAAATTAGCTCGTTGGCCTTGTCTGGCGTGGTTCCAGCATAAATTCCAAACAATCCAGAATCGTAGTGATTGTAGTTAAAAGCATAGACCGAGTAAGCTAGGCCGCGGTTCTCGCGCACTTCTTGAAATAGTCGTGATGACATTCCTCCGCCCAAAATCATCGCCAAAATTTGCGCCGTGTAATATTTTGGATCCAGGTAAGACAAGCCTTTAAAGCCCATTACTAAATTAACCTGCTCAAGTTTTTTTTTCTTTTTGAACTCGCCGCCAGAATATTTTCCAGTTTGCGGAGCCTTGATTTTATTGCTTCCGAGATTGGTAAAATATTTTTTTGACCATTTTACCAAATCATCTTGCTTGATCGCGCCAGCCGCAACTACAGCAATATTTTCGTAATTATATTGCTTGCCGATGTAGTCGGAAAAGTGATCGCGATTGAATTTTTTGATATTTTTTATCGGCCCAAGAATTGAGCGGCCTAAGGCTTGGTCGGGATATGCAGTTTCTTGAAAATAATCAAAAACGATGTCGTCAGGAGTATCGTTAGTCATGGCGATTTCTTGTAAAATCACGCCGCGCTCTTTTTCCAACTCAGTCACATCGAAAGTCGAATTCTGTAAAATATCTGAAAGAAATTCGACGGCGAATTCCGCGTGCTGCTTCAAAACTTTTGCGTAATAAACCGTTCTTTCTTTTGAAGTGTAAGCATTGATGTGACCGCCAATTCCTTCAAATTCTTCCGCGATTTGTCGCGCGCTACGTTTTTTTGTTCCCTTAAAAGCCATGTGCTCAAGAAAATGTGAGATGCCATTGATCTCAGGCGATTCGTGACGAGAACCTGTATTAACAAAAACTCCTACAGAAACAGTTTCGACATCTTTCATTGTATCAGCCGCAACGCGAAGTCCGGAAGAAAGAGTTGTGATTTGATTGATCATTTAAAAAAGAAAAGAAGGGATGAAATTTTTTGCACCTTCTTTCTAGGCAGTAATCTTCTCAACAAAAAAATCTTTTAAGATTGAAAGCTCGACTAGAAGTAAGGCCTTGTTAGGGTTTCTATCAATAATTTTTGAATCATTTTAATGAAATCCTCACCAATTCTTTCAGTTCGAGAAGCCACTATTTCCTTCGCCAAGAAAGTCCTTTTTGAAAATTTATCTTTTAATATTTTTCCTCGCGACTGCGTTTGCTTAATCGGTAAAAATGGTGTAGGCAAAACTACTTTGATGAACGTAATTGCTGGAGAATTTGAGCTTGATTGCGGGGATCGCTTCCTTGTTCCGGGAGCGCTCATGGGCTATTTAACGCAGAGCGAAAAATTACCAAAAGATCTCACTGTCGCCGAGTTTATTCTTTCTGGAATCAAGATTGACGAGCACAAAATTTATCTAATCGACATCATCTGCGACAATCTCCAAATCGATAAAAGCGCTCTCACTCAAAATCTTTCTGGCGGACAAAAACGTCGCGCCAATCTCGCTCGCGCTTTGGTTTTAGAGCCAGACATTTTGTTACTCGATGAGCCAACAAATCACTTAGATTTAGAAGTTATTGAATGGCTGGAAGAATATTTAAGAGGCTTTCGCGGTGCGCTAGTAGTGATTTCGCACGATCGTAAATTTTTAGAAAGAATTTCTAATAAAGTTTTTTGGCTGCGCGCTGGACAACTGAAAGTTAACACTAATGGCTACAAAAATTTCGACGAATGGTCGCGAGGAATCATCGAGCAAGAGCAGCGTCAACTCGATAATCTACAAAAAAAAGTTAATCTCGAAAGTGGCTGGTTACAAACCGGAGTCACCGGAAGACGCAAAAGAAATATCGGACGTCTGCATTATTTGTTAGAATTACGAACCAAGCTCGAAGCAACGCGCAAGCTGGTTAACGCCAATCACAATCAAATCAAAATCGTCACGCAAAAACTCGAGGAAGATGCGCCGCAGGTAATTTTGGCATTGAATAATGTCAGCAAAGATTTCGGCGAAAAAAAATTAATAGAAAAATTCACGCTGAAAATTTTACGCGGCGAACGCATCGGAATTGTTGGTAAAAACGGCACAGGAAAATCTACTTTTTTAAAAATGATTATTGGCGAAACGAAGCCAGATATGGGAACGGTTAAGCCTGCAAAAGATATTAATATTTCTTACTTCGACCAATCACGTAGCGCGATAAAACCAACTTCATCAATTCAAGAAATTCTCTGCGATTCTGGCGGCGATTACGTCAAACTCGCCAACGGAAAAACTGCGCATATTTGCGGTTATTTAAAAAATTTTATGTTCGATCCAAATGATCGTGAAGCCTTGGCTGGCACACTTTCCGGCGGGCAACAAAATCGCCTACTTCTTGCAAAAACTTTAGCCAATCCTGGAAATTTTATGATTCTTGATGAGCCAACAAATGATCTCGACATGGATACTCTCGACATGCTGGTAGATTATTTAGAACGCTATCAAGGCACGTTAATCGTGGTTTCGCACGATCGTGATTTTTTGGATAATGTCGCGACGAGCATTTTAGCTTTTGAAGGAAATGGAGTGGTTGAGAGCCACATCGGAGGTTATTCCGATTACATCAACTCACAAAAACAAGCGCCCTCCTTGATCAAAGAGTCTCAAGAGCGTTCTTTACGAGATTCTCAAAATCTCGTCGATTCTAAGGATGAAGGAGTGAAGCAGCTAAAAAAAACTTCCTACAAATACAAATATGAGCTCGAAAAACTTCCGGCAAAAATTGAAAAACTCGAAGCAAAAATTCACGAACTCAGCGAAGAATTAAGTAACACCGAAGACCGCAATTCCGCCAACTTGGCGCACATCTCCATGGAAATTGCGAAATACCAAAAAGAGCTTGATGCCGCGGAAAATCGCTGGCTAGAATTAGAGGAAATAAACTTAAACAAATAAACATGGCCAACTTTCTACATAAAAATGATCTGCCTTCAAACCTTCAATTTACTGGCTCTGTCGCGATTGATTCTGAAACAATGGGATTAAATATTTTACGCGATCGTCTCTGTCTCGTGCAAATTTCTGACGGAAATGGCGATGCACATCTAGTGCAATTTGAAGTAGGAAAATATGACGCACCAAATCTCAAAAAACTTTTAGCTGACGAAAAAATTCTCAAAATTTTTCACTTCGCGCGCTTTGATTTGGCGGCTTTAAACTTTTATCTGAAAGTCGAAGTAAAAAACATTTACTGCACAAAAATCGCTTCCCGCCTGATCCGCACCTACACCGATTCACACGGATTAAAATCTTTATGCGAAGAACTACTCGGAGTTGAAATCTCTAAAAAACAACAAAGCTCTGACTGGGGAAATATCGAAATCACCAACAAGCAAAAAGATTACGCCGCATCTGACGTATTACACCTGCATCGTCTCAAATTAAAACTTGATGAGATGCTGAAGCGGGAAGGTAGAATGGAAGTTTTTAATGCCTGCCTAGAATTTCTACCAACCCGCGTCAAACTTGATCTAAACGGATTTGCCAGTCTCGATATTTTTGCTCATTAATTATTTATTCGCTTCAACTTCGATCACCAATTTCACCTCATCCGAAACTCCTGGAATGGCATAATCGATGCCAAATTCAGAGCGCTTAATTTTTGCAGTTGCAGAAAATCCGATGGTTTCTTTTTGAGTTACAAGACCAATGCCCTTCTTGTTGATTTTAACGTCAAGAATCACCGGCTTAGTAACGCCATGCAGAGTTAAATCGCCCTCAATCTTAGCTTTGTTTTTACCGACAGCGGTAATTTTTTTACTCACGAATCTTGCGGTTGGAAATTTCTTCACATCGAAAAAATCTGCACTTTTTAGATGATTATCAAACTTCTCAGATCCCGTCACCAAGCTGTCGATTTTGATCGTAGCATCAACTGAAGATTCAGACATTTTCTTTTCGTCAAAAATCAGCTCTCCAGTAATGTCGGGAAATTTTCCCATTTGATCGGAATAACCGAAATGACTCGCTGTCCAAACAACAAAGGCATGGCTGGATTCAAGCTGGTATTTCACAGGCTCTGCAAACGCTGATTGGCTTGCAAAAAAAGCGGCAAAAATTGCCGCAGAAAGTAAGTTTCTTTTGTGCATTTTGAAAAAAATTAAACGTTAACTTTGTAAGTAACTTGCTCTGTCGCCATGGCTTTTTGGTAGGACGGACGAGAAATTACGCGCGTGAAAAAAGCCTTAGTTTTTGGACCAAAATTAATCGGCTCTTTCATCATCGGCGACCAATTTGCAATCACAGTAACTAGAATATCTGCAATCGTGCAATTGTTGCCACACAAGTAATCTCTAGTCTGCAAGTGCTCTTCAATTTCATTCCAAGATTTTTGAATTTTCTCAATCGATGGCTTGTAAAGAGGATTTTCTTTTGCCAAATCGCCTAAAACACCATGTTGAAAGAAGCAGCGTCCGTAGGCTGGATGCAAAGTGGAGTTAGCAAAACAAAGCCACTCAAGCGCTGAAGCCCGCTCCAATCCTGATTGTGGAAGCAATGCACTTTTGTGAGTGTCGAGCAAATAAGTTAAAATCGCCGCACCTTCACGCAAAATAAAATCATCGATTTTCAAAACCGGAACTCCGCCACGTGGATTAATTTTTAAAAATTCTGGCGATCTTGGTTGACCATTTGGAACGGCAACATTTTCCAATTTAAAATCAGCGCCAACTTCATTTAAAGCGACGTGAACAGCTAGCGAGCAAGATCCTGGTAGGTAGTAGAGAGTATACATAAAATTTACGATTTGAGTTAATGATTAAAAAATTAATCGACTTGCAACCTGCGAAGTAAGTTACTTTAATCAAGTAGGTACCTTTAAGTAACTACAAAAAAATGATCAAAAAACGCAAAATCAAGAAAGTTTTAAGCGCTAAAAAAGATGGCTGTGATTCAAATATTCGCTGTCCGATGCATCGCCTAATCAATCTACTCACTGGCCCGTGGACGACTTATATTCTTTGGCTGATCCGCTCACAAGGCCCACAAAGATTTGGTCAGCTAAGAAAGCATATGCCAAAAATTTCAGCAAAAGTTTTGACTGAAAGATTACGCATGCTTGAAGAAGAAAAAATCATCGATCGCTTTCAGGAAGAAACCATTCCTCCAAAAGTTACTTACAGCCTAACAAAACGCGGCAAAGAGTTGGATAAAATTTTAGACGAGATCAACAAAATCGCGAAGAAATGGTATCGAGGCTAAACCGGATCGATGTGGATCATGATGTCTAAAACCGGAAGCTGACTGATGACGCGACTTCTAACCTCCGCTGCAATTTCATGACCCTGCCTCACCGTCATTGCGCCATCAACTTCAATATGCACATCGACAAAAATCATGTCGCCCATTTTTCGCGTACGCAGATCGTGACATCCTAAAATTTTTGGTGCGGCGATTATTATCTGGCGGACTTTTTTGGCATCTTCTGCTGAAGCGGCGCGATCCATTAAATCATGCAAAGCATCCCAAGAAAATTTAAATCCAGTTTTAGCAATTACCAAACCAACAACCAACGCACCGATTAAATCTAGCACTGGATAACCCATCAAAGCCCCAATAATTCCAACCGCCACTACAAAGGATGAAGCAGCGTCAGAGCGGGCATGCCAAGCATTTGCAACCAACATTGATGAACGCACTTTTGTGGCAACTGCAAGCATGTAGCGAAATAAAATTTCTTTTGAAACAAGCGCGAAAAGTGCCACCCATAAGGCTTGGATCTGAATTATTGCGGTCGAAGTTGGATAAATAATTTTATGCGCCGCGCTCCAAATCATTCCTAAACCAAGACCCAACAAAGAAAGACCAACGAAAAGTGAAGCCGCGGTTTCGTAGCGCCAATGCCCATAATTATGATCATCATCAGCTTCTTTGCTGCTGTGATGATTGGCGAAAAGCACGACAAAATCAGAAAATAAATCAGAAAGAGAGTGGATGCCATCAGCAACAAGTCCGCTTGAGGCAGAAAAAATTCCGACAAAAATTTGCGCCGTAGCCAAAATAATATTAATTGCCACGCTGACTAAAGTGCTGTTTTTAGCCGCTTTCTGCTTGGTTTCTGACAATATCTCGTGATCAATAATCTGCATATTCACGAGCTACAAAATCACCTCAACAAGGTTACCAGATTTTACGAATTCTATCTCTTTAGCGTTACAAACATTTTTCAAATCTTCGGAAATTTCTGAGAGATTTTCTTCACAATTAACTAGGATTTTTTGCACCGTAGTTTTCATCGAGATATTTTTTTCTGATTTGAACTTTCGTACTTCAAAAATCACGCCCAGCGCCGCTTCACCAATTTTTAAAAATTTTTCATCGAACAATTTTTCATCAAATTTTGGCCAATTTCCGCGCGCATTTATTGAGCCAATTTTTTCAAATTCTTCAGCAAAAAGTGAGGAATAAATTTCGTCGCAAATGTGCGGAATAAAAGGCGCAAACAATTTTAAAATTGTGTTGAGGCAAAGTTTTAAAGTTAAAATTGCGCTTTGTTGTTTGGCTAAAAATTCTTGTTTTTCAGACTGGCTCAACTCAACGCCGACAAGCTTTTCAGCGGCAAGTCCGTAAGATCTAACTTTACAAATTTCTAAATAATTGTCGCAAAAATCATGCCAGAAAAATTCTTCAATCGCTTCGCGTGCACGCGCATATTCGAATTTTTCGAATTCATCCGTAGCTCGTTTGACGACTTGCTCTAAACGACTAAGAACCCAGATGTCTGAAGCTTCGGTGATATCACCCTTCGACAAGCTCAGGGTGACGGGGTCATGCTGAGCTTGTCGAAGCATGTCAAAATTCATCGAAGCAAATTTCGCCGCGTTGAAAAGTTTAGTGATTAGTTTTTGACCAATTTTAAACACGTCTTCCGAGTATGCAGTGTCTGCGCCCAAGTGCGAAGTTGACGCCCAATAACGCACGATGTCGGAACCTTTTTCTTCGATTAAAGCCGTTGGCGTCACCACATTTCCTTTCGATTTGCTCATTTTGGTTTTGTCCGCGGCCAAGCACCAGCCTGAGATCATCAGGTTTTTCCACGGAATTGAGTTTTGGTGCAAAGTTGATTTTACCAAAGTGTAAAATGCCCAAGTGCGAATAATTTCATGGGCTTGCGGACGTAAATCGGCGGGGAAAAGTTTTTCGTGACGATCTTTGTCGAAAGCAATTTCATCTGAGATTCCTTTACTGGATAGCTGCGGCGAAATTGAGGAAGTTGCCCAAGTGTCCATGATGTCGGTTTCGGGCGTCACTTCTTCTCGGCTGTATCCGCGCGGCAAATCAACATTTGGATCGCAAGGAAGTTGATCAACATCAGCGACCAAAATTTTTCCTTCTTCGCCCAAACGCCTTGAATACCAAACCGGAAAAGCCACGCCAAAAAAGCGCTGACGAGAAATGCACCAATCCCAAGCAAGCCCATCAATCCACTGATCGATGCGCACTTTCATGTATTCAGGAAACCAATTGCACTCTGCAGCTTTGGCTTTGAGCAGATCTTTTTTGTCGAGAATTTTTACGAACCATTGCGGTACCACCAGAATTTCAATCGGCACGCCAGAACGCTCGGCGCATTTTACGGCGCGGGTGATTTTTTCTTGTTTTAGCAGCACCGAGTGCAAAAGAGGCTGCAGGAAGGGGTTTGCAAGCCCTTCCTCACTTTCATGTCCTTTTAATGAACCTTCAGACGGGGTTTCAAACCCCGTCTGGCTCGGAGTGTTTTTTAAAGCTTCGATGATTGCGTCTTTGGCTTGTTTGATGGTTTTGCCAGCAACCAACTCGTGATCAAAATTAATTTTGCCATCTTTTTGCAAAATCACATTCAGCGGCAAATCATGCTTCTTCCACCATCTAATATCAGTTTCGTCGCCGAAGGTACAACACATCACCGCGCCAGTTCCCTTGTCGAGTTGCACTAAATCATCAGCGATGATTTTCACCTTCACGCCAAAAAGTGGTGTGATTGCATTTTTACCGTGGAATTTTTTGTAACGCTCATCTTCGGGATGAACCATCACCGCAACGCAGGCTGGCAGAAGCTCGGGACGCGTTGTCATGATTTCGATTGTCTCGTTTGAGCCTTCAATTCCAAACAAAATATAATTCATCACACCTTCGACTTCCTTATCGATCAAATCTGCCTGTGCTAGAGCTGTGCGATCTGATACGTCCCAAAAAACTGGTTCGAATTTTTTTTCAACCAAGCCTTTGCGATATAAATCAACAAAACTGGCTTGCGAAATTTTTTGTGAATCAGGCGAAATGGTTTGGTATTTCTGCTCCCAATCAACTGACAGCGCGATTGAATTAAACAGCGCTTCGAATTCTTTTTCCGCTTCATCAACAACTTCGCGGCATTTTTTTACGAAAGATCCGTGACCATTTTCGGCCTCATAAACTCCGGCTTTTTTCTCGATGATTTTTTCAACCAAACGCTCGGTGGGAAGTCCATTATCGTCAAAACCCATTGGGTAAAAAACATCTTTGCCCGACATGCGTTGAAAACGCGCAACGAAGTCAGCTTGGCTGTAAGAAAAAACGTGCCCCATGTGCAAAACGCCTGAAACTGTAGGCGGCGGCGTATCGATTACAAAAGTTTGCGCTTTCGGTAAATCATTTTTCCACGCGAAGATTTTTTTCTCCGCCCAATAATTTTGCCAAAATTTTTCGCGCGTTTTTGCGTCGTATTTTTCAGGAAGTTTTTTTTCTGACATTTTTGCTGATAGATAATTTAAGTCACCATGAGCTTGTCGAAGGATGGCGACCAGTCATGCTTCGACAAGCTCAGCATGACGAGAACTATTGAATCTCGATCAAATCGATCGTGTATTTTCCGATGCTGTGTAAGTAAATTTTCCCATTAACCACCACTGGCGAATGAGAAATTTTTTTGTCGATCTTAAAAGTTTTTTCGACCTTTCCATCAAAAGGAGAAGCGATCAAAAGCTGGCCATCAGCACGAGCGATGAGAAGCTTGTCACCCGCCATTACTAAGCCGGAATAGAAAATTTTTGTCTGAGGTTTGTTAGGTTTTTTTAATTCTGGAAGTTGCGAAATCCATTTGATGCCGCCGGTTTTTCTGCTTACAGCGAGTAGTTTGTCTGAATTATCAATTATGAACAAAAACTCTCCCGCGGCCCAGAAATCAACGATGCCGGCGATTTGCTTTTTCCACAAAAAGCTACCGTCTTTGATTCGAATCGCCGCAGTTAATCCGCCATTTCCAATTGCATAAACTACTCCATCTTTGACCAAAGGCGTGGCATCGATGTCGTTTAAATAAAAATCAGAACTAGTGGCTTTACTTAAGTTTAAATCCTGCGACCAAATAGCTTCGCCCGTTTGTTTTTTTAGCGCGTAAATTTCGCCAGAGGAATAGGAGACAATAACTTGATCGTCGTAAATTACCGGATCAGCGCTGCCAAAAATTGCAGTCGCGCGACTAATCCCTGATTGAATCCAAGCCAATTCACCATTTTCTATTTTAAGGGCGTAAAGCTTGTTGTCGTTACTTGAAACATAAACCAATTTTCCATCAGAAATTGGTGTTGAAATCGGAATCGAAGAAATTGTTTTTGACCACAAAACTTTTCCATCGATCTCGCTTGCAGCGGCAATTTGATTGACTCCGGCAATAGCAAAAATTTTTCCGTCGGCAAAACTAATGCGCGGAGTTCGATAATTTTTTAGAAAAGATTTTTTAAATATTTGCGACTTCCAGATTCTTTTCTCGTTGCTCAAATCATAAGAGCTGAGCGCTCCGGCGCTATCTAAAGTAAAAACTTTTCCATCTTTAATGATTGGCGAAAAAACAAAATGCTCCCTGACTTCACCAGAATAAAAAAACCAAATTGGTGAATTTTTGCTTAGAGAAATTTCCTTAGTTTTATCGAAAAAAAATCCGCGATTTTTTAGAGAAAAATCTTTTGAAAAATTTTCTGCGAGCTGATTTTGAGCGCTCGATGAACCGCTCCAGAAAGGGATGTTTTTCTGCGCTGGTAAGTTGATTTCTACTTTATTCAAAGACTCGTCGATCTTCACCGTGTCAATAACGGCAAAGACGGAGAGTGCTTTCGTTTTGTCGTAATCCTTATCTTTATCTTTGCAGGAAAAAAGTAGTAACGCCGCGCAAAAAAATACCGCGAATTTCTTCATTTTATTCAGTCATCTTAATGCCGTCTGCAGCGCGATTTTTTAATGTCGGTTGCTTTTCCGAGCCTTTTTCAATTTCGGCAAAAATCTTTTTTGCTTCTTCGCGCTTATCTTGTTGTAAGGCCAAGAATGCTCTTTGCTCAGCGATGTTATATTTCAAAACATCTGCAGATTCTTCGATTTTTTTAATACGATCAGACAAGTCTGGTTTTGACAATTCTTCTTGGTCAGACATCCAGACTTTAACCAACAACAATCTGCCTAAATCACGAACGTAGTCGTCACAAGACCCACAATCAGCAATTTTTAAATAGATTTTGGCCGCTTCAGATTTTTTATTTTCTTCAAGAAGTAGCGAGGCGTAACGCAAAGAAGCTAGAGATTTAACTCCACTCGGAGCAGAGCTAGATTCGACAATTTTTTTCAATCCTTCGCGCGACTTTTCCAATTCTCCAATTTGCTGATCGACTAAAGAAAGATGCAAAATTTCTGAGAATTTTTCCTGATTTGCTTTTTGATAAGCGGTAAAGCCAGTCGTAATAATTCCAATTGCGATCAAGACAAAAAGTATTTTTACGACAACTTTACTGTTCTTGCCCAAAAAACTAAAAAATGCATCACGCTTAGCTTGTGATTGAGCCCTATTAATCATGTGGATCATTTCTTCTGACATATTTTTTAATTTTTAGTTATTGGTTGCTGACCTGTTTTAGACAGCAATCCAGTGTGTTTTGTAGTAAGTAAGCAATAGTCATCGGCCCTACTCCGCCAGGAACTGGAGTGATTGCCGAAGCGACTTTTTTTACATTTTCGAAATCAACATCGCCAACTAACTTTGTCTTGCCGTCAGTAGTTACGACGCGATTGATTCCAACATCGATTATCACCGCACCCTTCTTCACCATTTCAGCTTTAACTAAATTTGGCACTCCGGCAGCAGAGATGATAATATCAGACTGAAGGCACTCTGACTCAAGATCACGCGTGCTGCGATTGGCTACTGTAATTGTACAATTTGCTAACATTAAAAGTCTCGCGAGAGGACGCCCAACAATGTTTGATGAGCCGATAATTAAAGTTTTCAAACCGGAAAGATTTTCGCCTTTTACTGATTTTATTAGATGTAAACAACCTAGTGGAGTGCATGGAATCATCGCCTTGTCTTTACCATCAACCTCTCCAATTGAAAGCTTACCAACATTGGCAATATGAAAACCGTCAACATCTTTGCGATGATCAATCGCGTGAATAGCTTTCTTGCTATCAATATGTTTTGGCAAAGGTAGCTGCACCAAGATTCCGTGAACTTTTTTGTCAGAATTTAATTCCTCTATTTTCGCAACTAGATCTTCTTCAGAAATATCTGCAGCCATTTTGAATTGAATTGAATTCATGCCGACGCCGTGCGCAGCCTTTTCTTTATTGCTCACGTAAACTTCGCTCGCTGGATCATTGCCAACAAGAATTACCGCTAAAGTTGGAGTAACATGAAATTTCTTTTTGATTTCATTAACTCGCAAAGCGATGTCGCGCTTCATTTCAGCAGCAACTTCTTTGCCGTTAATTATTTGAGCAGTCATTTGAAAAATTTTGATTCGGAATTGATTAAGACAATACTTGTCTGCCTTACAAAAGATCAACCACCTTCTCGATCATTGCGTCCCCAAGGTCTTCAGCCGATTTTATCGAAGTTGAGTTAAGATAAAAATCATCAGTACTGTGACCTATTCCAATACCAACAATTTCAATTTTTTTTGCCCTCTCAATTTTTTTAATCACGTGATGCAAATGTTCGGTTAAAATATCAGTATCGTTTGCAGAGCTGGTTGAATCATCAACCGGATTACCGTCGGAAATAATCAGTAAAATTTTTCTTTTTTCGCTTTGTTGCATCAAACGTGAACCTGCAAATAACAAGGCTTCACCATCGATATTTTCTTTAAGAACACCCTCTTTCAACATCAGCCCGAGATTAATTTTTGCTTTCTTAAAGCGCTGATTGAAATGCTTGTAAATGATGTGACGAACTTCGTTTAAGCGTCCCGGATTTTTTGAACGACCAGAACTTTCCCAGAGTTTGCGGGCCTTACCGCCCTTCCAATCAGCCGTCGTAAAGCCGATGATTTCAGTTTTAACCGAGAATTTTTCCAAAATTTCGGCGATAGTTTCGCAAGCAAGAGCAGACATCACGATAGGCTGGCCGCGCATTGAGCCGGAATTGTCGAGAAGAATAGTTAGAGCGGTATCTTGATATTGATGATTTTTATTATTGATCCAAAACCCTTCAGAAAGCGGACTGGTTACTAAACGAGTAAATTTTTTTCGGTCCAAAACTCCCTGCGAAGAATCAAATTCGAGAAAAAAATCGCGCTTAGAAAGTAATTTTCTTTTCAACTTCAGCGCCATTTTTCGTGAAGTTGTATTGAGCTTCGCCATCTTTAAATCGAGCTGATCGCGCAATATTTCTAATTCTTTCTTGGCGACTAACTTTTGCGGAAAAATTACCTCGTCAAACTTTGTCGTATAAATTTTGTAAGAATTTCTGAATTCGATTTTATCTTCTAAAGCCTTTGATTTATCTGACTTAGTCACCATCTCGCCCACTCCTTCCAACTCCTTCATCTCAAAATTTTCCGGCTGCTTTTGCGACTCACCCTCGCCTTCTTTTTCTTCTTCTAAAAAATTTTTTTCCTCCACTTTTGAGTCAATATTTTCTTGGTTTGAGCTCGGTGAATCACTTTTTGATTGCGACTCTTCTTGTTCTTTTGTTTTTGATTCTTGCTCTTCCTTTTCATTCTTTAACATCTCAAGAATCCTTGCTACTCCTTGGGAAAAGGCATATTGATTCGATGTTTTTTTACTCAAATTTTTTATCTCTTTAACGATCTTTTTATCGAGATTTTTTTCGAGATTGCTGGAGAAATCTTGAGAAAAAATCTCACTTAGAAGAACTAAAGAAAGATTTTCCTGATCCTGATCTTGTCTTGAGGCTGTAGGCGATAAGTCATGTCTAATTTTTTCTAAAATATTTTGTGCAGCACCGCGATAGATATTTTTTACTTCAGCAATTACGCGGATTTTTTCGAATTCGTCGAAGAAGCGTTGATCTTCCTGAGTGTAATCATGCTTCGACAAGCTCAGCATGACGTCACCGGAATCGTGAAATAAAATGTAAGCTGCGGCTAGATCTGTAGAGGCGCGGAAGTATTTGTCGATTTGTGGAACTTCGACTCTTTTTTTATTAACGACTAATTTCTGATCCCAAGTAAAAAAATTATTTTGGATTTCGTCGGTAAACTCAACCTGCACCGATTCATCAGCCACTAAGGCGCGCAGGGTGTTGATTAGAACTTCTTTAGTTTGCGCATTTAACTTTGACACAGTTTCAAAACAGAATTTGCCGAGCCGTTATTAATTAATTCACGCGCTAATTCGATACCCTCTTCAATTGATTTTACTTTGCCTGTGAGCTTGAAAGCAAAGGCGGCATTGAGCACTACAATATCTTGGTAAGCAGATTTTTCGCCTTGCAAAAGTGCGATTAATTTTTGTGCGTTATGCTTTGGATCTCCTCCGCGCAAAGCTTCGAGATTGGTTTTTTTGAAACCAAATTTTGTTGGATCGATGATTTCTTCACGACCGTCGCAGAGCAAATAGGAATTGTCAGTGAGAGTGATTTCGTCCATTCCATCCATTCCGTGAACAATGTAGCTTTTTGCTGAAAGGCACTTCGCCATCTTTTGCATTACATCACGACGTGAAACGCCAATGAGTTGGAAGCCGGTATTTACTGGATTTAACAGTGGTCCGAGGAAATTAAAAATTGTCGGAACGCCAAGAGATTTTCTGATTCCAGCAACATTTTTCATCGCCTCGTGAAAGAAGGGACCAAAGATAAAAGCGAGTTTTTTTTCGCGGAGATTTTTTTCGATTTCAGCGATATCGGGAGAAATTTTTATCCCAAGTTCAGAAAAAATATCTGCCGAGCCCGAAAGTGAGGAGATCGCCTTATTTCCATGCTTCGCCACCGGAATTCCTGCCGCAGCAATTACGAAGCAAGTAGCGGTTGAGATGTTGAGAGTGTTGAGTTTGTCACCTCCAGTTCCACAAACATCAATCGCATTTTCTGGTGCGGAAATTTTCTTAGATCTTTTTTTTAGTGAAACGACGGCGCCAATGAAGGCGTTGGTTGGGAGATTTGCTGCGTTTAAATCAAGAAGAAATTTTTTGATCGAATCTTCGCTGATTTTTAGCTCGACGATTTGATCGAAAATTTCTTCGAAATTTTGAGGGGTTAGGTTTGTTAAATTCATATTTTAGTAGCAGGGTCGCCCTTCGACAGGCTCAGGGTGAATGTCATGCTGAGCCTGTCGAAGCATGATCCTGCAGCGCATTTTAAATCAAATCCAAAAAATTCTTGATGATTTGATGTCCATGTTCCGAAGCCACCGATTCAGGGTGAAACTGCACGCCAAAGATTTTTAATTTCTCGTCAGCGACACCCATTATTATTCCGTCTTTTGTTGTCGCGGTAATGTCCAAATTTTTCGAACAGGTTTCTTTTTCGATAATCAAAGAGTGGTAGCGAGTTGCTTTGAATGGCGAAGGCAATCCTTTAAAAAGATTTTTTCCTTGATGAAAAATTTCGCTGACTTTTCCGTGCATTGGATAGGTCTTTACGACATTGCCACCGAAGCTCTGGCCGATTGTTTGATGTCCTAAGCAAACGCCAAAAATTGGGATAATTCCTTTAAATTTCTCAACCACTTCCAAACAAATTCCCGCTTCATTTGGCGTGCATGGGCCCGGTGAAAGAACGATTCCCTGCGGATTTAATTTTTTAATTTCATCGACAGAGATTTTGTCGTTGCGCTTCACGATCACTTCTTTTTCTCCAGCTTGGATCAAATAGTGGTAAAGATTGTAGGTGAAACTGTCGTAGTTATCGATAAGTAGGATGGTCATTTTGAAGATAAAAATTATGCCAAGATAAGCTCAACACAGCATTAAAAATAACCACTATTTTCTACTTCTTTTTTAGTTTTTGGTTCTTACGTTTGAACCTTGCTAATCAAGTCTCCAAAGACATTACTCCCTTCATAAAAAACTTATCAAAATGACAACGAAAAAACCAGAAATCATGCCTGAAGAAAAATTAGATCACACGGTCAGCGCTGAATATTCTTCAGATTCAATTAAAGTTTTAAAAGGTTTGGACGCTGTTCGTAAACGTCCTGGTATGTATATTGGCGACACTGATGACGGCTCAGGCTTACATCACATGGTTTACGAAGTTGTTGATAATGCGATTGACGAAGCTCTTGCTGGGCATTGCGACGAAGTTCTTGTCGCTCTTAACGCTGACGGCTCTGTAACCGTAAAAGATAACGGTCGCGGTATTCCGGTTGATATTCACAAAGAAGAAGGTGTTTCAGCTGCCGAAGTAATCATGACGCAACTCCACGCCGGCGGTAAGTTCGATCAAAATTCTTACAAAGTTTCCGGTGGTTTGCACGGCGTTGGTGTTTCGGTTGTAAACGCTCTTTCTGATTGGCTTGAGTTAAACATCTGGCGCGACGGCAAAGAATATAACATGCGCTTCCAACATGGCGATGCTGTGTCCCCGCTTAAAATTATTGGCGATGCAAAAGGCAAAAAGGGAACGCAAGTCACCTTCCACCCTTCTCACCAAACTTTCGCCAATGTTCTTGAATTCAGCTACTCAACTCTTGAACAACGTCTGCGCGAGCTTTCCTTCCTTAACTCTGGCGTAAAAATCGTTCTTAAAGATTTGCGCGAAGAAGAGCCAAAAGAAGTCATTCTTTTTTACGAAGGCGGTGTCGAGGCTTACGTAAAATATTTAGACAAAAGCAAAAACGCTTTGCACCAAACCATGAGTTTGATCGCTTCAGACAAAGTCAGCGGCATCAGCATGGAAGTTTCGATGCAATGGAACGACAGCTATCACGAAAATGTTTTGTGCTTCACCAACAACATTCGTCAACGCGACGGCGGAACGCACTTGGCAGGTTTAAAAGCTGCACTAACTCGCACCATCAACAGCTACGCCGGCGACAACAAACTTTTCAAAAAAGAAAAAATCGTTCTGACTGGCGAAGATGCTCGTGAAGGCCTTACTTGTGTGCTTTCGGTCAAAGTTCCTGATCCAAAATTTTCCTCTCAAACAAAAGACAAACTCGTTTCTTCTGAAGTCAGAACTCACGTTGAATCTTGGGTTAACGACAAGCTGGCTCAATGGTTTGAAGAGCGTCCAACTGATGCAAAAATCATCGTCGGCAAAGCCGTTGAAGCAGCGCAAGCTCGTGAAGCAGCGCGCAAAGCTCGCGAATTAACGCGCAGAAAATCAGCTCTCGAAGTTTCAAATCTGCCAGGAAAATTGGCGGACTGCCAAGAAAAAGATCCTGCTCTTTCTGAACTTTTCATCGTTGAAGGAAACTCAGCGGGCGGTTCAGCCAAAGGCGGACGCAACCGTAAATATCAAGCGATTCTGCCAATCCGCGGTAAAATTCTAAACGTCGAACGCGCGCGTTTCGATAAAATGCTTTCGTCAGTTGAAATCGGCACAATGATCACCGCGCTTGGCACGGGAATCGGCGAACAAGATTTCGATCCATCAAAAGTTCGTTACCACAAAATCATCATCATGGCCGATGCCGACGTCGACGGCTCTCACATCAGAACTTTGCTTTTGACTTTCTTCTTTCGTCACATGCCAAAGCTGATCGAGCACGGCTTCCTCTACATCGCGCAACCGCCGCTTTACAAAGTTAAAAAAGGTTCGAGCGAAGTTTATTTGAAAAATGAACAAGCCCTTCAGGCCTACATCATCGAGAATTCTTTGAATAACGCGATTTTAAAAACCAAGGCCGGAGACAGAGCTGGCGCAGATCTACACGATTTCGTCGCTAAACTTAGCAAATTCACTCATTTGATTCAAAGCATGTCGCGCGTGATCACATCTGAAATCGCCGAAAATCTCGCAATCGCTGGCGCATTCGACAAGGCTTGGATTGGTAACGCAGCTAAAGCGAAAGTTTTGACCGCAAAAGTCGAAAAAATATTTGCCGATAATTACGACGAAGAAGTTTTGTGGAAATGCGAAGTCACTGAAAATGACGATCTAGAAATCAGCAAAACAACTCGCGGCGTAAAAACTCCTTACTTGGTAAAACGTAGTTACTTCGATCTTCCTGAAGCTGCGGCATTGGCACAATTGAGCGAACAGATTGTTGATGATTTTGCCTCTAGCGTAAAATTCGTTCGCGGCGAAGACGAGCGCTCAACTAAGAAGCCAGTTGAGCTAATGAACATCATTTTAGAAGCCGGCAAAAAAGGTGTCGGAACCCAGCGCTTTAAAGGTTTGGGAGAAATGAACGCTGAGCAACTTTGGGAAACTACACTTGATCCAGCCAACAGAACTTTGCTTCAAGTGAAAGTCGATCAATATGACGAAGCTGATCAAACCTTCTCAACTCTAATGGGAAATGTGGTCGAGCCACGTCGTGACTTTATTCAAGAGAATGCGTTGAAGGTTGTGAATTTAGACGTCTAGTCAGAGGCAACATGATTCCAAACGACTCCTTCAAAATCGCCAACCTCACCTTCAACTCCCGCCTTTTGGTTGGAACTGGCAAATACAAAGATTTTCAAGAAACCCACGACGCGATCTCAGCCTCTGGCGCTGAGATCGTCACCGTGGCAGTCCGCCGCGTCAACATCGAGAAAAAAGGCGAGCCGATGTTACAAGATTTCCTCGATCCTAAAAAATACACTTATCTTCCAAATACAGCCGGTTGTTTCACTGCCGACGATGCCGTGCGCACCCTGCGTTTAGCCCGTGCCGCTGGTAGCTGGAACTTGGTTAAACTAGAAGTTTTGGCCGACGAAAAAACCCTTTACCCAAAAGTAATCGAAACCATCAAAGCCGCTGAGCTCTTAATCAAAGAAGGCTTCGACGTGATGGTTTACACTTCAGATGATCCAATTGTCGCCAAGGAATTAGAAGATATCGGTTGCTGCGCAATCATGCCATTAGCGGCTCCGATCGGTTCTGGGCTTGGGATTCAAAATAAACTCAACATCGAATTCATCATCGAGCAATCGAAAGTTCCCGTGTTAGTTGACGCCGGAGTCGGCACTGCATCTGATGCGGCAATCGCCATGGAGCTCGGCTGCGACGGAGTTCTAATGAACACCGCAATCGCTAAAGCAAAAAATCCAGTATTGATGGCGCACGCGATGAAACTCGCAATCGAAGCCGGCCGTGCTGCTTATTTGGCGGGTAGAATGGAGAGAAAGAAGTTTGCGGTGGCGTCGAGTCCAACTGAAGGAAGGATTTAAAAGAGCGTATTTTGATTAATTTCAAACCTGCCGGACTGACTCTCCTGACCCAGTCCGCATGTTTATTAGAAGGTAATTTTTGCCCGCGGGCAAATTTTATCTTTTTTTGGCGATTCAACAAAATCAAGGTCTCGTGATGGGTGTCGTGTCAAAAATCGCGAGAAGTGTCACTCTTCTCTAAAGGCTTTGTAAGCCGAGTCAGTGATTGGCGTAAATAAGTAAGAAATTAAAGATCTCGACCCAGTTATTACGAAGACTTGCGCCGGCATTCCAGGATAAAGTTCAATTTTGCTTTTGAGTTTTGCGATGTCTTTTTCGTCAACTTTAACTCGCGCCAAAAAATATGATTCCTTGCCATCTTCACTAATCACAATGTCCGGCGAAACATTCATAACTTCGCCATTCAGCTTCGGAACTTTTTTACCCTTGTAAGCAGTAAGCATAATTTTGGTTTTTAGACCGTTACGAACCTCGTCAATATCCTGCGGTTTAATTTTTGCTTCGATGATCAAATCATCGTTTTGAGGCACAACAGTCATGATCTCAGCGGCCGGAGGAATTACCGCGCCGACAGTGTGAAATTTAATATTCATCACCTTTCCAGCCACTGGCGCGAGAATTTCTAAGCGCTGCAAAATATCTTTCGCGCTGGCTAGCTGATTGGTTAAATTGACGATTTCGATTTCAACTTCTTTCAATTCATCAATAATTTTTGACATGTCTTCGTGACGGTGAACTTCGATTTGTTTTTCTGCTGATGATTCTTCCGAAGTCGCTTGATTCATGGCTCCAACCATTTCGCTAATCTGCTTCTCAAGCTCGTACTGCCTGATCATCGGTAAATTATTTTCTCGCACCAAGGGCTTAACCATCTTCAATTCTTTGCGTAGAATTTTTAGCTGTTTTTGTGCGGAAATTTTTTGCGCACTAAGAGATTCGATCTTATCTCTCAAAGACTTAACCTCTTCTGAAATTTTACTTCTACGACTCTCAAAAAGTTTGATTTGGTTGTTAATAATATCGTCCAACTCCTTCTCATTTTTTGAAGGAAAATTGCCCAACTCGCTGAACAAAGTTTTTAGATTTAGTGACACCCTACCCTCTTTCTCCGCCAACAACCTTTCGCGCTGAATCTTGCGCGCCCATAAATTTTTCATGGCGATTTCTTGGTCTGATTTCGCCTTCACATCATGCATGTAAAGCAGCACTTCTCCCTCCTTCACCTCCTGACCTTCTTTGACTAAAATATCATCAATAATTCCACCCTCGAGATGCTGAATAGTTTTGTGGTTAAAATCTAAAACGATCGTTCCATCGGCAATCGAAGCTGACTCAATCGGCGCAAAAATTGCCCAAGAAAGAAAGACCGCGAAGAAAATCACCAGACTGATTAAGCCCTTACGAATCGGGCTGTGAGCGATGTTATTACTTTTCAATTTTTAGAATTTTTTTGGTTTCATCGAAAGCGGAAATTTCGCCATTTTTTAGAACCATCACTCGATCACAAAAAGCAGCAATTGAAGGTTTATGAGTGATTAAAATCACCGTCACTTTTTGCGCTTTTAAGAGCTGCAAAAGATTGGTCAGTGCAGCTTCGCCTTCTGTATCAAGGTTCGAATTCGGCTCGTCGAGGACAACAAATTTTACCTCTCCAAAACATGCGCGAGCAAGAGCGAGTCTTTGTTTTTGTCCTGCCGATAAATTCAGCGAATCCTTGTCAATCAAGGTCTCGTAGCCATTTGAAAAAGTCAGAATCATTTTGTGAATACCGCAAACTTCCGCCACTTTAATCACTTCAGCGTCACTCACATCCTTGTCCATTCGCGAAATATTTTCTTTGATCGTGCCTTTAAAAAGCTCAATATCTTGCGGAAGGTAACCGATAAATTTTCCGACTTTTTCAAAATTTTGATCAGATAAATCAGCGCCATCGAAACGAATTACACCTGAGCTTGGCTTGATTACACCGACCAAAAGTCGCGCTAGAGTTGTTTTGCCGGACGCGCTCGGCCCAACGATCGCCACCGATTCTCCGGCATTAATTTTAAAGCTTAAACCCTTGATCAGAATGCGTTCCGATTTCTCTAATTTGTAGATCAGTTTCTCGACGAGCACTTCGCCTTTCATCTGTGGCAAATCAATTTTTCCATCACGACTTACAAAGTTTTTTAACGCTTCGTTTAAGCGATGGTAAGCCTTGCGAGTTGTCACTAAAACCTTCCACAAAGAGACTGCAGAATCAAAAGGAGTCAGAACTTTTCCCGAAAGAATTGAAACAGCGACAATGCCGCCAGAAGACATCTTGCTAAAGATGACCAAAACCGCGCTCGTAGCAGTTACGGCCATTTGAATCACTAGGCGCAGAGTTTTGGTAATCGCGGAAATATTGTGACTACGCACCGCTAACTTACTCGAGAGATCAAGAAATTTACGATTCGAACCTTGCCAATTTCGCTTAATATTTTCGCGCATTCCCATCGCTTTGATGCTTTCTGAATTTGCAGAAATCATTTCAAAATCGCGGGTTAATTCGACTTGTGCTTCGTTAGTTTTTTCGATTAAAGATTTTGTCATCTTTTCGTTAATCAGCGCCATCTTCAGTAAAATCAAGGCTCCGACAAGGGTGACTACGCCGTTAAGTGGGTGAATGAAAAAAATCACCACCAAGAAAATTACTGCGAAAGGTGCATCAAAAATCACACTCAGATTTGGACTGTTGATGAAAGATTTAACCGTCTGCAAATCACGCAAATTCTGATTTGAAAGATTCTTCGCCGCACAATTTTCGACAGTAAAATCGAGAAGAATTGGTGAGATTTTTTCATCAAGCCAATTGGCGATGTCTAAAAAAATTGCCGAACGAATCGCCGTTAAAATTCCTAAAAAAATCAACAGCACCAACATGATTAGAGACAGGAAAATCAAGGTCTCAATGCTGTTGCTCGACAAAACGCGATCAAGAACTTGCATCGAATAAATCGAGGCAAAAAGAGTAAAAATATTGATGAATAAGCTAAAAAAAGAGGCGAAGAGAAAAGCGCGATTACAACTTCTTAGAACTGATTGTAGTGGAGTTGGTTTCATGGTCGAAAAATTAATTCTCAGTTCTCTACGCGCGTCATCCCCGCGCAGGCGGGGATCCAGGATGGTTAAGTAATCGCTCAGAAATTGTTAGTCTGGATCCCCGCCTGCGCGGGGATGACGCTAAAAGTAATGAGCTCGTACAAGCCCTACAATTCCCCAATCAAAAATTTTATTTTGTAGTAAGCGCTAGTGAAATCGACTTGCGAATTTATTAGCGAAATTCGCTTTTCATTTAACTCAATTTTAGCTCGCAAAAGTTCGATTAAATCTTCTGTTCCGGCATCAAATCTTTTAGTTAAAATTTCAGCTCGCTCTTCAGCCAGAGCAAGTATTTCGCGGTTTGAAGAAATCATGTTCAGGCTTAGTTCATATTCCTGAATCGCCTGCCCGACATCTTTGATTAAGTTACTTTTTGTCGCCTCAACTTCTTCGCGCGCCGCTGACATTTCGTTACGCGTTTTGTCTAAATTAGAATATTCCACACCCTTCTGAAAAAACGGTACGGAGACATTTAGGTAAACCGAACGATTTTGAAAATCCCGACCATTCAAATAAACCGCATTATTCTGACGGCTGATTGACCCTACAACAGAAACGCTTGGGGCGAATTCTGATTTTTGAATGCTGTAAGATGACTGAGAAGCGAGATGACTAAAGCGATAAGATTTCAAATTTTCATTATTCGAAATCGCTTTTTCCATGGTGGTTTTTTCGTCGAATTTTTCTGGAGCGATTGATGGCAATTGCAGCCCGAAATGTAAATCTCCGACAATGCTGCGATAAGTAAATTTGGCTTGAGTTAATTTTGAATCATACTCGAAACGCCTCGTCTTTACTTGCGATAGCTCATATTCAAATTTTATAGAATCACTTTTATCGATGACTCTTTTGTCTCTTCTTCTGGTGGCAAGTTGCGAAATTTCTTCGGCTAATTCTTCGCTATTTTTCTGAATTCTTAAAAGCTGCTCGTAGCGAAAAAGATCGCAATATGACTGCGCTGTTTCGAAAGAAATTTCCTGTTTTTTGCTGCGATTTTGCGAGGCCGCAGAATTAATTTTGTAATCCGCTTCATTCATTTTTGCTATCGAGCCAAACCCGTCAAATATTGGCTGCTCAGCACTTATCTCTTCGATTTTATTGCTGTTGTAGCCGTAATTTCCGCCGCTAATTACTGCGCTACTTTTTCTCTGACCATATTGTCCGCTGGCCTTTACGTTTGGTAAAAATTCAGCGATCGCTTCACTCTTTAAACTCTTAGTTGCTTCAAGTTTGTAATCTTCAGCTTTGATCGTTTTGTTGTTTAATTTTGCTGTCTCGATTGCCTCATCAAGGCTTGTGGCGTAAGCTGATGAGGCACTTAAGATGAAGAGAATAGTCGGTAAAATTTTCCGCATTTATTCTAACTGCCAAAGATAAAATCCTGCTCTGTCATCTGAATTTGCTGATCTATTTTAATCATGAAGTTGGAGTGGATGTCGTCGATGATTGTTTGGTTGTTCTCGAAGCGGAAGCTTAGGTCTTCGATTGAATCGATGTTTAATGCACTGAGATCGATTTTATCTTCGCCTTGAATGAAGTCTAAAATGATGTCGGAGTTTTTATTGGTGGAGTCGGCTAGAGTTTCGTAAATGAAGACGTCATTACCTTCGCCTCCAGAAAGAGTATCTGCGCCTTTTTGACCAGCGATTAAGTCATCTCCTTCGTTGCCACTTAAAACATCTTTTCCGCCACCGCCAACAATAAAGTCATCGCCACCGCCACCGCTTAGAATATTAAAAGCGCTATTGCCAGTGATGTTGTCGTTAAAGGATGAGCCGATGATATTTTCTACGCTGATTAGAGTGTCTCCTTCAGCGGTTCCTCCGAGGTTATTGTTGGTCTGAAGATTAACCGTCACGGCCTCTGTAGAATCTCTGTAAGATGCCGTGTCTTGTCCAGCTCCACCCATGATCGAGTCAGCACCAAGGCCGCCGATTATGATGTCGTCACCCTCTCCAGCATAGATATTGTCATTGTAGGATGTTCCTCTAACGGTATCGTTCTCAGCGGTTCCTTTAATTACATTTGTAGCAACTTTTAGTTGAAAAGTTTGATTCACAGAAAGCTCGCCATCGCTTGCCGTTAAGGTGATGGAGAGTGTTGATCTTGAGGGAGGCGTGCCGGTAAATGTTTGAGTTGCGGCGTCAAATATTAGCCATGAAGGCAAGGCCGCTCCATTAGAAAGTTTTGCGCTGTAAGTTAGGTTAGCACTGTCGACATCAGTAAATGTCTCTGCTGGAACGGTGTAGGTGAAGTTATTATTAAGTTTTGCTGTTTGGGTTGTGATTGGAGTTCTGAGTATTGGCGCATCGTTTATTCCGTTAACGGTGATGGTGAGATTTTTTGTGATTACTCCGCCATTGCCGTCGGAGATTTCATAGTCGAAGGAGTCGGTGCCGAAGTAGTTTGATCTTGGTTGATATCGATAAGTTCCGTCTGGGTTTTGGGTTAGAGTTCCGTGTTGCGGATTGGTTTTGAGGGTTGCGGCTAAGGTGTCACCGTCGATGTCAGTTGCGCCGGAAAGGAGGTTGATGGTGATTGAGGTGTCTTCATTTAAAACTGCTGATTCGAGAGAAGATTCAGGAGCTGAATTCGAGATTAATTTAATTCCGAAAGTTTCGTTCTGAAAATTTTTAATGGTGATTGAGTTGCTTGAGCTGGAGATGATTAAATCACTTCCAGAAGTTGTGAGGGTGTAAGAATTTAGACTGTAACTTCCGTTGGCATTTCTGGTTGCATCGCCTTTGAGTTCGGTGCCGTTGAGGATGATTCTACCATTATTGTCGATGATTGTGTCTTGACCAAAATTGCCGCTGAATGCGTAAGTATCATTTCCGCCATTACCAGTGAATCGATCGTTGCCGGTGGTGTCGAAGAAATAATCATCAGACTCAGTTCCAATCATATTTTGGTTAGCGGGACTTTCAAAGACGCTGATGTTGGTGATATCCATTGTTGAACCATCGGCGAATTCGATCGTTTCGATCCTGTTTCCTTCCGAATAAAAATGAGCGTAAATGTCGATTTGATCGGTTGGAGAATTTTTAAATTTGATGACGAGATCAGCACTGTTGCGGGCAAAATAAAGATCGTTTTGCGTGATTCCTGCACCGAGTTTTATTTTGTCAGTACCGTTCGATGTGCTAGAGTAGCCTTCGTTTATCCAATCTTGGCCGTCACCTAGATTGAAGATGTAAGTGTCGTTTTCTGAACCGCCGTAAAGAGAGTCATAACCTGAACCGCCAGTCATTTCGTTATCGCCACTGCCCCCGTAAATTCTGTCATCTCCCGCTCCGCCGTTAATGACATCATTTCCGCCTTGTCCGTAAATGATGTCATTACCACCAAGAGCGTTGACGATGTCTTTATATTCGCTTCCCTGAAGATAATCGGTATCTTCACTTCCGTTTAAGTAGAGCGTGATAAAATTTTCAGCTTCGATCAGTTCTTTGCTAATTGATCCGTCTGCGTTAAGAGAGCTGAATTCAAAATTCTCGATATTCCAGCCATAAAAGAATTTTGTGATGATGATTTGATCAGAGGCAGAATTATTGAAGGTGATGAGGAGATCGTTACTATTGCCATAGTATTTAGCGACGATGAGATCGTCTTTTGTGATACCGAGTCCAAATGAAATTTTTTCAAGGCCTCTTTGATCAACGATTACATCTTGACCGTCACCAAGATTGAAGATGTAAGTGTCGTTGCCGTAACCGCCGTAAAGCGTGTCGTTACCTAGCCCTCCAGTGATTGTGTCATCATTGTAAAGAGCTCCAGAAGCATAAACCGCATCATCCCCCGCTCCGGCATCGATCTCGTTACTTCCGCTTCCATAAACCGTGATCAAATCATTCCCCGCGCCAGCATTAATTACATATTCGCTTTGGTAATTTATCGCTTTGATCTCTTCGGCATTTTCTGTGCCGTTTATTTCCATGGTTACTTGCGACCAATCTTTATCTGTTAAGGAAACTAGTTGCTCGGTTAAGATTGGATTGCCTGATTCATCAAGGAGTGGATTCCCATTCTCATCAAGCGCTTGAGAGAAAAACTTAAGATTCTCGATCTGCTGCGTAGTGTAGAAAAAATGGTCTTTGAGCACAATCATGTCATCAGGCGAATCTTTAATGGTGATGATCAGATCAATGCCATTCTGCGCAAAAGTTAAATCTTCTTCTTTTATCCCCAGCGCAAATTCGATGGTGTCAATACCGTAATCTACAGAACCGTAATTACCTGGTGTATTGCCCCAACCCCAACTTCCAGTATTGAATGGAAGTTTACTGCGATCAATTTCGCTATTATTTGTGCCAAACGGAATCCCAAACTCACTAACAAGCTTCACTCCATCACCTCTGTTAAATACGTAGGTGTCATTGCCTTCTCCACCAGAAAAAATGTCAACTCCCTTGCCTCCCGATATTCTGTCATTTCCTTCGTAAGCGGAGATGGTATCATTGCCATTACCACCTGAGACAATGTCGTCTGCGCTAGTGGTGCGGATTATTTCACCGGCATTGTTGGCGTAATATTCGAATTGGATGTTTGGATCAGTTAGATCAATAGTAGAGCCATCAGAGAAAAATAAAGTTTCTACGCGGTTATCAATAGTATCTTGGTTATTGATGGTAATTTGATCATCGGAGTTTTTGAATTTGATGATCCAGTTGTTGCTTTGGGCATTGATGGTAGAGATGTAGACATCTTCTTTTTTGATATCGAAGCCAAAGAGAATTTTATCCACATCCGTCGATTGTCCAAATTCATTGATTGTATCCTTACCATCACCTTTGTTGAAGAGATAAGTATCGTTACCACCCATTCCACTCAAGATATCATTGCCTTGGTTACCTATTAAGGTGATGTCGGATTCTAGAATGTTGTAAGAAGATTCGTAGATGGTGCCGTTGAGGTAGTTAGATAATTCATCTCCGGAGATTGCGTCAAAGTCTGTGAGGAAGTTGTTGAAGTCTGAAGTTAGGGTTGATGCTGAGAAGTTGATGATTTGATTGTCTTCAATGGTTTCTAAAAGAGATTTAATCGCATTGATGAAGTTGAATTTATCAGCTTTGGTATATTGATCGTTGATCCAGGATTTTAGAGATTCTTCGGATGCGGTCGAGGTGGAGTTGGTGATGGAATTTAGGGTTGATTCGATGTTGGTGTAGAGTTCAGTCTTGGTTAATCCGTTAAAGTCGATTGTATCCGTAGCGAAATCGTAGCTTGGATATTCGATTGAAGTTGAAGTGGTTACTGATCCGTCTTCGTTGGTTGTAGTGGTTGTAACTGTTTTAGCGAAGATGTCTTTGAAGGTGGATTGGGTTAAGAGTTTCGTTTTAATTGAATCTACGAGCTGATTCCAAGCAGTCTGAACCTGTGCCAATTGCCAAAACTCAACATCATGAGTCCCCTCTCTCGTTGTATATTCTTCGCCTCTAAAGGCTTCCATCGTCGCTAGCTTCTGAG
>JAGWWH010000011.1 GCA_018970485.1 Pseudomonadota bacterium
TCCGGAGCTCTGCCTCCAGGCTTCACATTAACACTAGAAGTGATGGTCCTCATTTTTTTCTGCGCAGGAATTAGCGCATCCGAGACTAGATCAATAAACTCTGACGCATCCCATTGCCGCCCTTCATTTAGGTTACCCAGTAAAAAATCCGGCGAAACCTTCTCCGCCAAAAAATCTCGCAATTCTGATAATCTTTGCGCATCGAGAGGCATTCTTCCTTGCTGCCTACTTTCAATAACCTCTCTCAATACGAGATGACACGCCTGTTCTGGAGTTATATTCTCCAAAGAGCCTTCGGGATGTCTTTGAGCTGGAACTTCTAGGGGAAAGGGAAGTGGAAAAGGTTGGTGGCGGGGTTGTTTAGGAGATGGATCTATTTTAGCGCTCCTGCTTTTATTAACAGCATCAACTAAACATTTGTGGCCCAAATAAACTTTAACTTTAGGCAACGGTTTTTTCAGATCCGTTACATCTTTTTCAGCGTCAAACCAACCCTGCATCATCCACTTGGCAATGCTTTCTTGGGAATGTGCTCCGCTATAAACGCCGCCGGAAAATAGGGGCAAACAACACTCTGTGATGCCTTTTTCATCAAGCTGATTTCTAAATTTTTTTCCAAAAGCGACCATGGC
Source organism: Pseudomonadota bacterium (assembly GCA_018970485.1). Lineage (GTDB taxonomy): Bacteria > Pseudomonadota > Alphaproteobacteria > Rickettsiales > UBA1997 > UBA2645. The sequence goes on from JAGWWH010000011.1 coordinate 633, forward strand.
CCTCTTTGCATCCTCCTCATTTTTATTACTAAGGTCTGGCGATGCTGAATAGAGAATGGAGCGAACTTGATTTGGAGAAGTGGAGTCTGTTGGCTCAAAATTAACCGGAGTGATTGTGCCAATCGCACTATTTACGTCTGAGGGCTTTGACTGAGCTAATCTTTTGTTGATTTCATCGAGTTTGTCATGTCCGTATTTTTCTGTCACATAACTCTTAAGCTGGCCGTTCATCCCACCTCCATCAATTTTCCAGAAAATTGATTCGGTTATCGATCCAGTTATTGCCACTGGCACCCTTCTTAAGCCCGCATCTCGTTCTTCTATAAAATCGTAATAGCCTTTTTGATTGTAAGGCATCTTAAAAAACTCGCTGCTTAAAGAAGATCCTTTTTCAGCGCCGCCAAGAAGTTTTTCTTTCGACATAATCTAAAATTTAATTCCCAAATGTTTCCACGCGATCTCAGTCAGAACGCGCCCTCTTGGCGTTTTTTCAACGAAGCCTTTTTGGATTAAAAATGGCTCAATCGTATCTTCGACAGAATCTTTTTCTTCTGAGATCGCCGAGGCAATCGTGTCAATTCCCACCGGCCCGCCGCGATAATTCTCGGCAATAAACTTTAGGTAGCGATAATCTGAAGAATCAAGGCCGATCGAATCAATCTCCAAGCGCCTTAGTGAGTGATCGGCGATTTCGCGCGTTACTATTTTTTCATTTGCAGCAGAAGCAAAATCACGCACACGTTTGAGCAGACGAATCGCAATTCTTGGCGTGCCGCGCGATCTTTTAGCAATCTCCGCAGCGGCGTCTTTTTCGATTTCTATTTCAAGAATTTTTGCGTCGCGAAGCACGATTTGTCCGAGCTCAGCGTCGCTGTAAAAATTAATTCTAAGCGGAATTCCAAAACGATCTTTGAGTGGATTTGCCACCAAACCAATACGCGTTGTCGCGCCAACTAAAGTAAATTTCGGCAGATCAATTTTAATCGCTCGCGCCGCCGGACCCTCGCCGATAATGATGTCGAGCTTAAAATCTTCCATCGCCGAATAGAGCACTTCTTCAACATTTTTATTGATGCGGTGAATCTCGTCGATGAAGAAAATATCACCTTCCTGCAAGTTGGTGAGCAGCGCCGCAAGATCTCCCGATTTTGAAATTACCGGCCCCGCAGTTCCTTTGAATCCGACTCCCATTTCATGCGCAACAATTTGCGCGAGCGTTGTTTTGCCAAGTCCCGGAGGGCCGTAAAACAAAACGTGATCCAATACATCGCCACGATTTTTTGCCGCGCGAATGAAGATTTCTAAATTTTCTTTGAGCTTTTCCTGACCCAGAAAATCACGCAAAAAACTCGGACGCAGAATGTTTTCGTTCCGCTCTTCTTCTAGTTTTATTGGGGTGAGATTTTCGTTCATTTTATTTTGTAAACATTGCCGCGATGCCCGATTTCAATGACCAAAACAATGAGCTCGGAATTTTTTAACTCACAAAGAATTCTGTAATCACCAACACGGTAACGCCAAAATTTTTTAAGATTTCCGCGCAAATTTTTTCCAAAAACTTTTGGCGATTTGCGCAACTCTTCCTGATACAAAAAATTCAGAATTCTGTCTTTTGTTTGAGCGTCGATTTTAGCGAGCTGCTTTTTTGCTTTGTCGGCGAGGGCGATGCTCCACATTGCTTTTCTTTTTAAGGGTTACTCCAAGCTCTCTTGCCACCGATTCAATCGAATGGGTTTTGCCGCCTTTAATTTCGTGCTCTTCCAGCGCATCAACAGCCGCTTTGTAATCGAGCCAATCTTCCAATTTTTCCTGCAAAGCTTTTTTGATTAACCAAGATTTTGAACGATCTTCTTCTTTGCAATAACGCCCCAAAACTGCTTCGAGCTCATCAGAAACCCTGACTGTAATTATTGACATAAAATTTATGTAATTTGATTAGATGTGATGCAAATGTATTACACTTTGATGATTTTGCTAGAATTTGTTTTTACTCAATTCGCGCAAGCTGGAAGTGATCAAATTTTCCAAAGTAATTTTCGAATTTTCTTCGAGTAAGAAATTTATCACCTGCAAAATATTGTGCTTTTTGTAGCCAAGATTTTCTAAGGCTGACAGCGCATCGGTGGCAATTTGATTATCCGGAATTTTTTGTGAATTTGTTGGAATCGTAAATTCGATTCCGAGTTTTTTCGGCGAATCTTTTAACTCTGTGGTTAAGCGACTGGCAAGCTTCGGGCCGATTCCAGAAATGTTTGAAAAACTTTTTATGTCGGAAGAAATCAAAGCTTTGGCGAGATCTTCGATTGTCAAAGCGCTGAGGATTTTTTGGCCCATTTTTGCACCAACGCCTTGCACTTTTGTCAGCTCTAAAAACCAAGTTTTTTCGACTTCAGAAAAAAATCCGTAAAGCTCGATGGCGTCTTCTTTGACAAGGGTTTCGATGATCAGAGAAATTTCTTTTTCACGCGGAAATTGGCGCAAAAATGCCGCAGTTTTGTGCGACAAAAAAACCACGTAGCCAACGCCCGCAACGTCGATCACGCACTTGTCATCAGAGATTGAATCAATAAAACCGCGTAATTTCCCGATCATAATTTATTATTTGCGTCATGCTGAGCCTGTCGAAGCACGATGCGCAACGGCCACTCTTCGACAGGCTCAGAGTGACCCTCAACTTGTTAAATGACACAGAAAAATTTTTCCAACATCGAATGGCGCGTGAGCAAAGAGCTAGTGCATTTTGCAGATGCGCTCGATTTTATGCAAAAACGCGTGGAAGAAATTATTGCCAAAACCGCACCAGAGCTGATTTGGATTTTAGAGCACCCTCCCGTTTACACCGCCGGCATTAGCGCTAGTGACGCGGATTTACTGGCCAAAACCGATATTCCAATTTTCAAAACTAACCGCGGCGGAAAATATACTTACCACTGTCCGGGCATGAAAATTATTTACGTAATGCTCGATTTGAAAAAATTCTTCGCCCCCGAGAAGCCAGACGTGGCGCTGTTTGTCGAGTTTTTGGAAAATTGGGTGATTAAAATTTTGGCTGATTTTGGCATCAAAGGCGAAATCAAAAAAGGTCGCGTTGGCATTTGGGTTACTAACAAAAATAACTCCGAAAAAAAAATCGCTGCGCTCGGAATCAAAATCAAAAAATGGGTAAGTTATCACGGCATCGCGATCAACCTCGATCCAGAAATGTCGGGCTTTGGCAATATTGTTCCGTGCGGAATAAAAGAGTTCGGCGTAACTTCAATGCGAGAAATTCTTGGTGAAAAAATCGATGAAGAAAAATTCCTAAATTCAATTAGTTCGTCATTGCAAGCATAGCGAAGCAGTCCACATCAATCCTGTATCGCCACGCTTCGCTCACGATGACAAAAGCAAGTAATAAGCATGTTTAAAATCGCAATCATCGGCCGTCCGAACGTCGGAAAATCGACGCTGTTCAATAAATTAGTTGGCAGGTCAATCGCCATTACTGACGACACTCCGGGAGTTACGCGCGATCGCAAGGAAGCGAAGGGAAAGCTAGGGCCGCTTGAGTTTATGGTCATCGACACTGCGGGGCTAGAAAATAAAATTTCTGAAAAATCGCTGGAAAAAAGAATGGTCGAACAAACTGAATTTGCGGTTTCTGACGCCGATCTTTGTTTGTTTGTTGTCGATGCCAAAGAAGGCATTACCAACTCCGATCTTCACTTCGCGCAGTGGCTGCGCAAGCTCGGCAAAAAAACTGTTTTACTCGCCAATAAATCTGAAAGCCGCGGCGAACAAATTTTCGATGGAGAATATTACAAACTAGGCTTTGGCCAGCCTACGGGAATCTCGGCTGAGCATAAATTAGGATTCGGCGATCTTTACGAAAAAATCGCGCCAGAAATTGAAGCTTACGAGGAAGTTTTTGAAGAAGCGGAATCTAGCGATTTACAAGTTGCAATCGTCGGTCGACCTAACGCCGGAAAATCAACTTTTCTAAATAAAATTCTCGGCCAAGACCGCTTAATTACTGGACCGGAAGCTGGCATCACCCGCGACGCGATTTCGTTAAATTACGAATTCAAAGGCAAAAAAATTCGCTTAATCGACACCGCTGGAATCAGAAAAAAAGCCAGCATCACACAAAAATTAGAGAAGCTCTCGAGCCTTGATAGCTTTCGCGCGCTGCGTTTTGCGCAGGTGGTAATTTTGTTGATCGACTGCAATTCATTACTCGATCATCAAGACATGGCGCTGGCTGGCGAGATTGTAAAAGAGGGGCGCGGATTGGTTTTTGCGATCAATAAAATCGATACGATCAAAGGCGATAAAGAAATTTTTATGCGCGATGTGCGTCAAAGAATTCAGGCGCTCTTCCCACAAATTGATGGCGCGGCGATCCTTGCTACGTCTGGGCAAACTGGATATAATGTCGAAAAATCTTTGGATTTCGCGCTTGAAACTTACGAGCAATGGCAAACTTACATTCCAACTTCAAAACTGGTGGAGTGGTTGAAAATAGCGACCGCGGAGCATGCGCCGAAATTGCACAAAGGAAATGCAATCAAGTTGAAATATGCGACGCAGATCAAAAGACGCCCACCAACTTTCGCGATTTTTACTAATCACATCAAACCTCTCGAAGGAGCTTACGAGCGCTTTCTAGTTAATCACTTACGCGAATTTTTTAGCCTAAAATTAACGCCGATTCGCTTGGTTTTACGTAAAAGTGAAAATCCTTTTGAAGGCAGAAAAGAGAAAATTTTCTCGAAAAAAACTCACAAGAAAAAATAATCCTCCGTCACCCTGAGACTGTCGAATGGTGTCTATAATCATGCTTCGACAGGCTCAACATGACACTGAGTTAAGAATTTATGAACAAAAAAATCGACTGTAAAAAAGTTTTCGGAGTGACTTGCGACTTTGAGGTTAAAGGCTTCGCAGAAAAATCAGAGTTCGTTCCGGTGATTGATGAAAATTATATTTTCGATCCAAAAACCACGCTCGCGATTCTCGCTGGATTCGCTTTTAACCAACGCGTTTTAGTTCAAGGAATGCACGGAACGGGAAAATCTACTCATATCGAACAAGTCGCCGCGCGCCTTAATTGGCCTTGCTTGCGCATAAATTTTGATTCGCAAATTACGCGCTTAGATTTGGTCGGAAAAGATGTGATCGAAATCGAGAACGGCAAACAAATCACAAAGTTTAAAGAAGGAATTATTCCTTTTGTTTTACGTCGCGGAATCACGCTGGTGCTGGATGAATATGATGCGATCAAAACTGATGTTTCTTTTGTGATTCAAAGATTACTCGAAGAAGAAGGGAAATTTGCGCTGCTTGAAGAAAATGAAATCATCACACCAAACCAGCATTTTCGCCTATTCGCGACATCTAACACTCTTGGCGCTGGCGATGATTTAGGAATTTATCACGGCACGAATTTGATCAATCAGGCGCAAATGGATCGCTGGAATATTGTCGCGGCGTTGAATTATTTAGACGAAAAACACGAGCTAGAAATTCTCTTAAAAAAACTTCCGCTCCTCAATTCTAAACTTCATCAACAAACCGCTAAAATGATGGTGCGCATGGGCAATCTCACGCGCGAAGCTTTTAAGAATGGCGATATTTCAACGCTGATTTCTTTACGTACTTTGCTTTCTTGGGGGAAAAATATCGAAATTTTCGGCTCAGTAAAAACCGCATTCACACTGAGTTTTTTGAACAAGGTGATCGATGATGAGAAGATGGTGGTGAGTGAATTTTATCAGCGGGTGTTTGGGGAGTAATCTTTTGTCACGCTGAGCTTGTCGAAGCGCGATAAAAGATTACGGTCGCGAGTCATGCTTCGATAAGCTCAGCATGACGAAGATTTACTTTGCCTCGAGAATTTCCTTCAAATTCGCAAGTCCGGCAGCGAAATCTTTTTCAACTTGTCCGTGCATCAAATTGCAAATCAGGTTCACTGGAAAATCAGTTCTTCCCATCATTCCCAAGGAACTTTAGCTCGATTTTCACCGGCGCCTCCTTTTTCACCTCACTCGCAAGCTCCTCGAGACCATTCTTGGAAAAGAGTCATGCCTCCGATGCATAAAAGATGCATGAAATTTTATTTTCAGAACTTTGGACAGCAAAAATTACAAGAGCGGCAAGAGTCGCGACAACAAATGAGATATTTTTAGCTCTTTCTGTGAATCTACTCACGCACCAATCTTCGTGGGGGAATTGGTGCACCCGACAGGAGTCGAACCTGTAACCTTCTGATCCGTAGTCAGATACTCTATCCAGTTGAGCTACGGGTGCAAAAAACCACCGCCGACTTTCGTCGGAGATGGGTCTAATTTTTATCTTTAAACAACTTCGGTTTTCTTCTTCTTTTCTACAACCTCTTCTTTCGCTGCGGCTGCAGATTTCTTTCCTTGTTTGGCGATGCCAAGTTTTTCGCGAACTGCGCCTTCGATTTCATCGGCGAGCTTGGGATTTTCCTTCAGGTGATTTTTAGTATTCTCTTTGCCTTGGCCGATTTTATTGCCTTTGTAAGCATACCAAGAGCCAGATTTCTCAAGAATATCGTGCTTCACTGCGATGTCGATAACTTCACCAAGCCTAGAAACGCCTTCGCCGTAGATGATTTCGAATTCTGCGGTTTTGAAAGGAGGAGCAACTTTATTTTTCACTACCTTCACTTTGGTTTCATTACCGAGAACTTCTTCCTGATCTTTAATCGCAGTGCCTCTGCGGATATCCAAGCGAACTGAAGCGTAAAATTTTAAAGAGTTGCCGCCTGAAGTTGTTTCGGGAGAGCCGAACATCACGCCAATCTTCATTCTGATTTGGTTGATGAAGATGATGGTTGAGTTGCTCTTGGAAACAGTCGAGGTGAGTTTGCGTAGAGCTTTGCTCATCAAGCGCGCTTGCAAGCCCATTTGATTGTCTCCCATTCCACCTTCGAGCTCAACTTGTGGAACTAGAGCTGCAACTGAGTCGATAACGACTAGGTCAACTGCGCCGGAGCGAATTAAAGTGTCTGTGATTTCTAAAGCTGCTTCGCCGTTATCTGGTTGAGAGATAATTAATTCTTCCAAATTGATGCCGAGATTCTTGGCATAAGCTGGATCGAAGGCGTGTTCCGCGTCGACGAAAGCGCAAGAAAGGCCGGCTTTTTGCGCTTCGGCAATCGCGTGTAAAGTAAGTGTGGTTTTACCAGAAGATTCTGGTCCGTAGATTTCAACAATACGTCCGCGCGGATATCCGCCAACGCCCAGAGCGACGTCAAGCGCGAGTGAGCCGCTGGGAATTACTTCGATATCTAAAACTGGCTTAGAGCCAAATTTCATTGCCGAGCCTTTACCGAATTGTTTATCGATTTGTGACAGGGCTGCTTCTAGGGCTTTTTTGCGGTCGTTCATGTGGTCTCCTTTGGTTGGTTTGGGTTGGTTGGGTTTGGGTTAAGATTTTAGAAGTTTGAGCATAGTTTCGCCAAGTTTAGCAGGGCTATCGGCAACCATTACGCCTGCGGCTTTCATTGCTTCGATTTTACTTTCTGCGCCGCCTTTGCCGCCAGAAATAATCGCGCCGGCATGGCCCATGCGACGTCCTGGAGGAGCGGTACGACCAGCAATAAAGCCGACTGTGGGTTTTTTACGACCCTTTGCTGCTTCGCGTCGAAGAAATTCTGCTGCATCCTCTTCATCGGATCCGCCGATTTCGCCAATCATGATCATGGCCTCGGTTTCTGAATCAGACAAAAACATATCCAAACAGTCGATGAAGTTTGTTCCGTTAACTGGATCGCCACCAATACCAATACAAGTGCTTTGGCCTAGACCAGCTTTTGTGGTTTGATGAACCGCTTCGTAAGTCAAGGTTCCAGAACGTGAAACAATTCCGATTTTACCGCGTTTATGAATATGGCCCGGCATGATACCAATTTTGCACTCACCTGGGGTTATTATTCCTGGGCAGTTAGGGCCGATTAAACTAGAGTTAGATCCATTCAAAGCCTTTCTAACCTTCACCATATCAAGAACGGGGATACCTTCAGTAATGCAAACAATAAGCTCTATCTCAGCCTCAACCGCCTCAAGGATTGCATCAGCAGCAAAAGCTGGTGGTACATAAATTACCGAAGCGTTACAGCCCGTTACTTCTCTGGCCTCATAAACTGTATTAAAGACAGGAATATCGAGATGCTTAGAGCCACCTTTACCGGGAGTAACTCCGCCGACCATTTTTGTTCCATAGGCAATTGCCTGCTCGGTGTGAAAAGTGCCTTGCGCGCCCGTAAGGCCTTGGCAGATCACTTTGGTATTTTTGTTTACAAGTACTGACATTGCTAATTCCTAATTATTAAAGACTTTCTGAGGCTTTTACTGCTTTCACGATTTTTTCAGCAGCATCTCCCAAATCATTCGCAGGAATGATTGCCAAACCTGACTTGGCTAGAATTTCTTTGCCCAAATCAACATTTGTTCCTTCAAGACGAACCACAAGCGGAACAGAAAGATTAGTTTCTTTTGCCGCCTCAATAATGCCGTTGGCGATAATGTCACAGCGCATGATTCCGCCAAAAATATTTACTAAAATTCCCTTAACGCTTGGGTCAGAAAGAATGATTTTAAAGGCTGCAGTAACTTTTTCACGAGTAGCGCCGCCGCCTACGTCTAAAAAGTTTGCTGGCGATGATCCGTAAAGCTTGATGATGTCCATAGTTGCCATCGCAAGACCTGCGCCATTAACCATGCATCCGATTTGTCCGTCCATTTTGATGTAGCTCAACTCATATTTTGATGCCTCAATTTCAAGAGGCTCTTCTTCGTCCAAATCGCGCATTTCGCGAATTTCATCATGACGATGCAGCGCGTTATCGTCGAAATTAATCTTTGCGTCGAGAGCGATTATGTTTCCTTCGTTTGTTTCCACCAAAGGATTAATTTCGATCTGAGATGCATCGCTAGTTACAAAGGCATCATAAAGAGAGAAAACCAATTTTGAGAATTTCTTCAAAGCATCGCCGCTAAAACCTAAAGCAAAGCCAAGCTTGCGCGCGTGAAAAAATTGGATGCCAGAAGCTGGATCAATTTTAACAGAAATGAGCTTTTCTGGGGAGTGCAGAGCAACTTCTTCGATATCCATTCCGCCTTCAGTTGAAGCCATGAAGATGATCGCTTTAGTTTTGCGATCGACAACCGCAGAGAGGTAATATTCTTTTTTAATGCTAGAGCCAGCTTCGATGTAGAGCCTTTTGACAACCTTACCTTCTGGGCCAGTTTGATGCGTGATCAAAGTCGCGCCGAGCATATCGGAAGCCTTGTCTTTCACTTCCTCAACTGATTTTACGACTTTAACGCCGCCAGCTTTTCCTCGTCCCCCCGCATGAATTTGTGCTTTAACTACAAAAACTTTGTGTCCAGCAGCTTCCAGTGCTTTTGCTGCGTCAACCGCTTCTGGCACAGAAAATGCTTGATGGCCTTCTGGCACAGCAACGCCAAATTTTTTCAACAAGCCTTTGGCTTGATACTCATGAATGTTCATTGGAAAATTGAGTTTGGATTATCGCTCGAAATAAGAGGAGTGGCAAGCTAAGTTTCATTTTTAATTCGGCAATCCCCTCAAGATAAAAATCATGAAGAGCGCTCTAATAACTCGTACAAAAAATTCTTCGGCCGAAATTATTAAATTTTTAGAAAATCGCCGATTTCAGGTGTTTTGCGAGCCGCTTTTTACCGTAGAAAAATTATCAGTAGAAAAAATTTCTACGCCGATTTCTGCCGCAATTATTACTAGCTCCAATGCTTGCTTGGCTTTAGAAAATTCTGGAATCGCCAAAGAAACAAAAATTTTTACCGTCGGCGAAAAAACCGCCGAGAGATTAAAGCAAAGTGGATTTCAAAATATTGTCTTATCGCCAAAAAATTCTGCCGATTCTTTGTTCGATTTACTCACAAGAGAATCTGGTCCGATTGTCTATTTTAGGGGCTCCGTGATAAGTTTCGACTTTGCCAAAAAGCTAGAAAATGTGAGAGAAATACACTCTTACAAAACTTGCGAGATCGAAAATTTCTCAACCGATTTCAGAAAAATTCCTTACGATCAGGTTCTAATTTTTTCTAAAAATAGCTGTGAGATTTTTTACAAAATAATAACCCGGAACAATCTTCTTGAATATTTTACTAACTCACAAATTCTCTGCTTGAGCCAACAAATTCTTGAGCGCGCCAGAGATCTTGGCTTCAAAAAACTCTCCAAAATCGAGCAATTTTAAAATGACAGAACAAGCTAACGACACCAAAAAAAAGAGTTCTCTTTTGACCAGAATTTCTTCTATAATTGTCCTTATAATAACGCTGATTTTTTGCTTATTAATCACGATAAAATTTTTACAAAAAAAACCGGAGCAAAAACAGGAAATCTCTGATTCAAGCCATGAAATCATTGGGTTATCAGATGACTACTCCGCACAGGAAGATCAGGAAGACTTATCGGATTTGACGGTTAATGAATTGCGAGAAAAAGGCGCAGAATTTATTTACCAAATGCTGATGAAAAATCAGGTAAAAATCGAAGATCTAAACACTCAATTACAAGCTCTAAAAAACGAAGTTCAGAAATATCGCAGCCAAGAAAGAATCAGCAAAATGACCGTCTCTTACGTAGTTTTGCGCGATAAAATTTTTGTCGGAAAAAACTACAACGAAGAGCTCAAAAGCTTTGAGGTTCTAAGCTCTTTCGATGAAGTGCTGGTTACAAAAATCTCCAAACTCAAGCCCGCTCTCGTCAAATTCTCCACAAAAGAAAAATTACAGCAGAGCTTCTCTAGCATAATTCCGGAGATCATTGTTAACAAAAACAATGGCGCGGAAAAAGAAGGAATATTTGCCAAAATTCGTCGTAATATTTCGCGCTTAATTGTTGTCAGAAGAATTGACGGCAAAAATCCGCAAGAAGTTGATGCCGTGGTTGTCAGAATCGAAAAAGCACTTGCACAAGAAAATTATTCCGAAGCCCTAAGCGCCTCTTTGTCTCTAGACCAAAGTTATCACGAAATTCTGAAAAACTTTCTCGACGAACTCAGCGCATCTCTCGAGGTACATCAAGCTGATCAAGAAATTCTGAACTATCTAAAAAGCCTAAGCTAATGCTCACAATCATCTGGTTTCTTCTCGTCACTTTTTCACTCGCCGCCTCTTTTGTTTGGTTGTTAGATCACAACGGCAACGTTCTAATTACTTGGCTTGGATATCAGGTTCAAACCGACATCCTGACCGCAATTTTGCTCGCAGCTTTTTTCTCGCTAACGATCTTTGCGATTTCTTACTTATTGGCTCGTCTTTTAGCGATACGATTCCCTGCGCTTCTTCGATTATTATTCAAACGCAGCTACACAAAAAGTCTCGAGAAGCTAGTTCTAAAGCATCGCCACGGCTTTAATGCGATGACGGATCTTTTGCTGGCTCTAGAAATTAGTGACAAAAAATCGACTAACGAACTTCACAAAAAGTTTGAAAAGCTAATCAAGCACGCCCCTCTTAACGACTTCTTTCTTGGCAAAATTCTTTTTGAAAATCGTCAATTTTCCAAGTCCGCCGAGATATTTGAAAAATTTAGCAGCAATCCTCACGCTAAAATTCTTGTCCTTCGCTCAAAGTTTGAGCACTCTTTGCAAGAGCAAAATGAGACCAGTGCTATTGCTTACGCCAAACAAATTATTTCAGTGCAAAAGGATAATCTCGAGGTCGCTAAGCAGCTTTTTGCTCTCTACAAAAAGCACGGCTTGTGGCAGGATGCAAAAAACTTAATTCGCGAATATGGCAATGAAAAATTTCGTGACGAATTGCAAAAACGCGATCTCGCTGTAATCAACGCAGCTCTGGCTATAGAATCCTATCAGCAAAAAAAGTTTTTGCTCGCGATCAAGCATGCGAACCTATCCTTGAAAGCTGAAAATAACTTTTTTCCTGCACTAGAAATTCGCCTTAAATCTTGGCTTAAACTTGGCTTGGGATTCAAAGTAAGTTGGGAAATAAAGTCGCTCTGGAAGAATAATCCTCACCTAATCTTGGCCGAAATTTTTGATCTAATAAATCGCAAATCTTCAGCAAAGGCGCGCGTTAAAATGATGAGAGGGCTAGCCGAAACCAACTCAAAATCTGTGCTCAGTAAATTGGCTATCGGCATTGTCGCCTTCAGAGCGGGAGATTATCAGACAGCAAAAGAATTTCTGATCGTTTCCTTGCTTCAGCAAAAAACTTATCGCGCCTACAAACTTCTCGCCGCAACAGAAAAGGCTTTGGGCAATGCGGAAGAGGCAAAAAAGAATCTGATTAAGCGCGATATGTTTGAGTGCGACGATCACTATCGCTGCAGCTCCTGCGGACATCTAAGCTCAAAATGGAGTGCAAAATGCAGCTCTTGCGACACTTACGATTCGATTGAGTGGAGTAGGTAAAATTTAACTCTCAGAAGTATAATTCGGGGCTTCGGAAGTAATGGTGATCGAGTGCGGATGAGATTCGCGCAGGCCCGAATTAGTAATGCGAACAAAGTTAGAATTTTTGCGCATCTCCTCAATCGTGCCATTTCCGGTATATCCCATCGCCGCCTTCAAGCCGCCGATTAATTGATGCACCACATCCGCAGCCGCGCCCTTGTAGGCCACGCGACCCTCAACTCCTTCTGGAACTAACTTCATTTTATCAGAAACATCTTGCTGGAAATAGCGATCAGCAGAGCCGCGAGCCATTGCGCCGAGAGATCCCATGCCGCGATAAACTTTGTAGGAACGACCTTTAAACAAAACAATTTCACCAGGGGTTTCTTCTGCTCCGGCAAGCAATCCGCCAAGCATTACGCAGGATGCGCCGGCAGCGATGGCTTTGGCGAGATCACCAGAAAATCTAATTCCGCCGTCAGAAATCACCGGAATTTTTACGCTGTCGCAATATTCAACAACGTCGAGAAGCGCTGATAATTGCGGCACGCCGACACCTGCGACAATACGAGTTGTACAAATTGAACCTGGGCCAATTCCAACCTTAACTGCATCCGCACCGGCGTCAATCAAGGCTTTAGCGGCTTCTGAGGTAGCAATATTTCCAGCGATAAAATTTTGTTTTGGGTAAGATTTTTTAAGTTCACGAACTGTTGCAATCACGCCAGCTGAGTGGCCGTGTGCGGTGTCAATAACGACAATGTCAGCTCCGGCTTCAATCAAGGCTTCTGCGCGCTTGATGCCGTCGCGACCCACGCCAGTTGCAGCTGCGACGAGGAGACGACCTTCAGCATCTTTTGAAGCAAAAGGAAATTGTTTAGTTTTTTCCAAATCTTTTCCAGTCATCAAACCTACGCAATTGCCGCTCGCGTCAGTTAAAATGATTCTTTCAATTTTATTTTTGTGCAAAAGCAATTTGGCTTCGGACTTACTCACGCCAGCCTTCGCAGTGATAAGATTTTCTCTAGTCATCAATTCTTTCACCGGCTGTTTTCTGTCGGTAGCAAAGCGCACGTCACGATTGGTAAGGATTCCGAGTAGTTTTTTTGTTCCTTCTTTAACCACAGGAATTCCCGAAATTCCGTAAGTTTTCATCAATAAAAGTGCATCTCCCAAACTCTCGTCAGGCGTTATCGTTACTGGGTTTATCACCACTCCAGATTCAAACTTTTTTACCTTACGAACTTCCTCCGCCTGATCTTTTGGAGAGAAGTTTTTGTGAATACAGCCAAGCCCACCAGCCTGCGCCATTGCTATTGCCAAGCGACTCTCGGTGACGGTGTCCATCGCCGCAGAAATGATCGGAATTTCGAGAGAAATATTTTTTGTAATCTTGGTTTTTGTGTTCGCTTCAGTAGGCAGAACATTGGAAAATGCTGGCTTCAAAAGCACGTCATCAAAGGTGAGAGAAGGGGCAACTGTTTCGATTATTTTGCGACTTTTTTTCATTTTGAGAGATTTGATTTTTTGCTAGCCAAAATAGTTTTCGTTGCGACAAGATTAAAACCTAAAATCACAAATGACGCAGGCGCAGAGCGCAGAGCAATTTGAGACTTACACAAATAAAAAAAAATACTTTCGTAAGTAAAAATCAAAAATTTATGCCCTCTTCAATCGAGAAGCTCTGTGCTGAGCGAAAAGTAAAACTTACCGAAAATCGTCGAATCATTGCCCGCGTTATTGAACAAAGCCAAGACCATCCAGATGTTGAAGAGGTTTATCGTCGTGCTTCAAAAGTGAATCCAGACATTGGCATCGCCACAGTTTATCGCGCGGTGAAAATGTTCGAAGAATTTGGTCTAATCGCCAAACATGATTTTGGTGGCGGCAGAGCTCGTTACGAAAGGTTAGAAAGCGAAGATCATCACGATCACTTGATTGACATTACCACTGACGAAGTTCACGAATTTTTCAGCGAAGAGTTGGAAAAAATGAAGGAAAAACTTGCTCGCGAAAAAGGCTACGAGCTGGTCGGACACAAGCTCGAACTTTATTGTCGTCCACTAAAAAAATGAGTGAGTTAGTTACAAAAATAATCACTCCTCAACTTCACTTTGCTGACGCGAATCACAGCGAAAAATTTGTAAAAATCTTTTGTGATCTTTACCGCATTGAAATTTTTAAAGATGGCCTCGACCTAATCCTGACGCAGCTTGCGAAAAAAAATCTTCATTTCGAAATTAAAGAAATGAAGGGCTGGGATACTAATGTTGGATGCTTCCTCACCAACAAAATCACCATTCGTCAATTAACTCACAATGTGCTCGCACACGAGATGGCTCATGCTCTCGCGCATGAGAGCAAAATCAATTTAGGCGAAGATTTTCGTCTTTGCGTTTTGCACGACATGAAGAATCGCACACCGCAAATTCTGACTTTGAAGGGAGAGATAAAAAGACTGATGATTGATGCTCTCGCGGCCTATCCGCTTCACCAATTTCTTGACGAAATTTTCGCGCGTTATTTTGAATTACTCAGTGTTTCGCGAAATGTTGTAGCGACGGGAAGCTTTGCCACTACTGATGTCACCGACTTTTTTATCAACATCACCAACTTCATCGAGAAAATTTTTAATCCGCAAATTCGTAAAAAAATTGATCCAGCGATTGCGCGCGCGACTTCTAATTTAAAGCTTCCAGCGCCTGAGCAAAAATTTCGTGATCAAATAGAACTAAAACAAAAAACCTCCTGGTCGGGAAGAACTAGGCCAAACAATCCTTTTAAAAATCTTTCTGAGTAACTTGTAAATACTCCTGAATCCCCGCCTGCGCGGGGATGACGTGGAACTCTTACTCTCCCAGTCATCCCCGCGTAGGCCGGGATCCAGCTCTTAGGACTCATTATTTCGCAAAAAAATAAACAACAAAATGACAAAAATCACTCAAGCTTTCATTTTTGCTGCTGGGCGCGGAGAGCGCATGAGACCTCTTACTGACTCGCTTCCCAAGCCTTTGGTTAAAATCAAAAACAAGGCAATTATTGATTACGCGATTGAAAAATTAGATCGAATTCCGTCGATTAAAAAAATTATTGTTAACGGATTTTACCTCGCTGAACAAATCGAGGAACACATTAAAAAATTGAACAATCCGAAGATCATTTTTTCGCGAGAAGTTGAGAAGGTTGAAACCGGCGGCGGACTAGTATTTGCCAGCGATCTAATCGATTTAAACCAACCTCTTTTAACCGTTAACGGCGACGTGCTTTGGCAAGAAAAAAATTCTGATCTTGGGCTACTTTGTAACGCTTGGGATTCGGAGGAATGCGACATTTTGCTCGGTCTAAAAAAGGTCGAAGATTACGTCGGCTACGAAGGAAATATTCGCGGTGGTGGCGATTTTGATTTAGTCGGCGATCAGCTCTACCGCTTTGCAGATTCAGCAATGAGTCACGCTTTTGTTGGCTTGCAAATCCTCAATCCAAAAATTCTAAAACACGCGCCGGAGAAATGTTTTTCAATGTCGTATTTTTACAAATCTGCGGTTGGTGAAGGTGGTCTAGTTCACCGAATTAAAGCTGTCGAACTTGCAGGAAAATATTTTCACATCGGCACTGTTGAAGCGATTAAATCTACTGAAAATCAGCTCTAAAAAAGATTTTGAGCACCGTGCTCAAAATCTTTTTTAACCAGGATTGGAGAGGTTTTAGTAAAAAATTTACTTATTTTTTCCTCGCACCAAATCCACAACCACCTGCACATTTTCAATTGGCGTTTCTGGCAAAATTCCGTGGCCAAGATTGAAAATAAATGGACGCTCGCCAAAGGTTTTTAAAATCTCCAAAACCTCTTTTTCGATTTCTTTTTTTGCGCCAAAAGCGAGTAAAAAATTATCCAAATTTCCCTGCACAACTTGTCCGAGATTTTTTTGTAAATTTTCTTTCGCCCAGATTTTGTTAACATTTTGATCAAGCGCTAAGCCTTGTGGCGCAACTTCTCGCGCGAATTCTTCGTAAGAAATTCCAACTCCTTTTGGAAAACAAATTACCGGAATTTTTGGATGTAATTTTCTGATTTCAGTGACGATTTTTTTTGTTGGTTCAATCACCCATTTTCTCAATTGCTCTGGTGGCAAAACTCCTGCCCAAGAATCGAATAATTTCACGACATCCGCGCCAGCCTTGATCTGAAAGGATAAATATTGAATTACGCTTTGCGTTAAAATTTCGATTAACTCTGCGAAAAAATTTTCATTTTCGATTGCCGAGCGACGAGTTGCTTCAAAGTTTTTTGATCCACCGCCTTCAATCATGTAGCAAGCTAGAGTCCAAGGTGCGCCAGAAAATCCGATTAAGGCTTTGTCTTTGTCGAGCTTTGATTTTGTTAACTCCAGAGCCTCAAAAACTGGCGAGAGGTGTTTGGCAATATTTTCGGTGCGAAGATTTTTTAATTCGAATTTTCCGAGTTTCGGTCCTTCATTTTTCACAAACTCAACTTTCACTCCAAGGGCGTCAGGAATAACAAGAATGTCGGAGAAAATAATCGCCGCATCGAGGTTAAAACGAGTGATTGGTTGGAGTGTTACCTCGCTAGCTAGTTTTGGTGTGTAGCAGAGCTCTAAGAAGTTTTTTACGTTCGATCTGATCTCGCGATATTCTGGCAAATATCTTCCTGCCTGACGCATGATCCAGATCGGTGGAGTTGGGCTTTGAATTCCACTCAGAGTATTAATTAATTTATTCATTTCTTTTTATTATTTTTATTAGGGCTGTGGATTTGTTGATTAAGTTTTGAACGAATTTATCAACAGTTCAAATCCTTTATTTTCAAGGCTTGAGACTAAGTTATCAACATGTTCAAATCTTTCTAAAATCTTTTAAACAGGATGAAAACTTGTTAATAAAAATAATAAGTTTTTTGGCGAAAAAAAATCTGTGAACAAACCCGAAGTTATTAACATGAAATCAACAATTGAAAAAAAACTAACCGAGAATTTTTCACCAAAATTTTTGGAAGTGAAAAATAAAAGCCACCTTCATCGCGGACACCTAGAAGACGAAAACGGCGAGACGCATTTTGAAGTGGTGATTGAGGCAGAAGATCTAAAAAAACTCGGAAGAATTCAGGCGCATCGCGAGGTTAATTCTGTGCTTAAGGATGAGTTCGAAAAAGGCCTGCACGCGTTGGAGATTAAAATAAAATAGAGCCTTCGAACAAGTTGCGAGATGGATCGCCACGCTACGCTCGCGATGACCGCTTAAAGTAGTGGCGCATTACTAGTCACGTCATTGCGAGGAGCGTAAGCGACGCGGCAATCCACTAATTACTAAGCCGCCTTTTCTTTCTTTTGAACTACTGCGATCGATTTTTTGCTTTCTCTTTCTTCAGCTTCTTTGTCGTTAAGCAAAATGACCTCAACCCATTTGCTGTCGGTAACGGCTTTTTTTGTAACCCGAACAGATTTGACGTTTTTCTGTGAGGGGATTTCAAACATTACGTCGAGTAAGAGATTTTCTGTAATGGCTCGCAGGCCGCGAGCGCCGGTTTTACGCTCGATAGCAAGTTTGGAAATTTCTTTGACGGCATCATTATCAAAAATCAGATCGATTTTATCTAAAGAGAAAAGGCGCTGATATTGTTTGGTGATCGCATTTTTTGGATCGACTAAAATTCTGGCGAGATCTTCTTTTGTTAAGCCTTCAAGTGGCGCAAGAACAGGAAGCCTGCCGACGATTTCTGGAATTAGGCCGAATTTGATCAAATCATCTGGCTCGACTTTGTTGAAAACATCTTTGTGAGTTTCGTCATCCTTGTCTCTAACGTCAGCGCCAAAGCCCATCGAGGAGCTTGATCCGCGCGAAAGAATAATTTTTTCCAATCCAGAAAATGCGCCGCCGCAAATGAAGAGGATGTTACGTGTGTCGATCTGCACATATTCTTGCTGAGAGGATTTTTTGCCGGGCTGAGTTGGCACGGAAGCCGTTGTGCCTTCGATGATTTTCAGCAAGCCTTGCTGTACGCCTTCGCCGGAAATATCGCGACGAGTATTGTCCTCAGATTTACGTGCGATTTTGTCGATTTCGTCGATGTAAACGATGCCGCGCTGAGTTTTTTCAACATCGAAATTAGCCGCTTGCAATAGTCGCGAAATGATATTCTCAACGTCGTCGCCAACATATCCCGCTTCGGTTAAAGAGGTGGCATCAGCAACTGTGAAAGGCACGTCGAGAGTTTTAGCGAGGGTTTGGGCGAGTAAAGTTTTGCCACAGCCAGTTGGTCCGATCATCAAGATGTTTGACTTGTTGATCTCAACGGCATCGCTATTCGCCGAAGAATTTGCGTCGATGCGCTTGTAGTGATTGTAAACCGCAACCGCTAAAACTTTTTTGGCGTAAGTTTGGCCGACAACGTGCTCATCGAGAATTTTTAAAATATCCTTCGGCGTCGGTTTGGTGCCGTCAGATTTTTGTAGCGGAGATTTTTTTTGCTCCTCGCGCAAAATATCCATGCCAAGCTCAATACACTCGTTACAGATCATTGCGGCTGGGCCAGCGATTAGTTTTTTAACTTCGTGCTGATTTTTTCCACAAAAAGAGCAGGACAGATTTTCGGTATCTTTGGTCATTTTATTTTTCTGATTTTTCTGGACGGCGCTCGATTACTTCGTCGATTAGGCCGAATTCTTTTGCTTTTTCTGGGGACATAAAATTGTCGCGCTCCATCGATTTTTCGATCACGGAAAGTTTTTGTCCGGTGTGCTTCACGTAGATTTCGTTAAGTCTTCTTTTTAGAGCCAAAGTTTCTTGGGCGTGAATTTCGATGTCAGTTGCTTGACCTTGATATCCGCCAGAAGGCTGGTGGATCATGATGCGCGAATTAGGCAAACAAAATCTTTTTCCTGGCGCACCAGCGGTAAGAAGCAACGAGCCCATTGAAGCGGCTTGTCCGATACAAAGAGTGGCAACATCGGGACGGATGTATTGCATTGTATCATACATTGCGAGCCCAGAGGTGACAATGCCTCCGGGGGAGTTGATGTAAAAATAAATGTCTTTTTTTGGATCTTCTGATTCCAAAAACAAAAGCTGAGCGACTACAAGTGACGAGACTTGGTCGTTCACCTGACCAGAAAGAAAAATGATTCTTTCTTTAAGAAGGCGCGAGTAAATGTCGTAAGATCTTTCGCCCTTGGCGGTCTGCTCAACCACCATCGGAACGAGATAGCTGGCGTGGTCGGGAATATTGTTGGACATGCTTGGGAGTAAGTTAGGAAAGGAATCGCGGCAAGTTAGGAAAGAAAATCTGCAAAGCAATCTTGAAAGTCTTTTACTATTTCATAACTTGCGTGATCAAAAATTTCTAAAGGAGAACAACATGGAAGAAAACAAGGTAGAAGCAGCTCCAGAGGCAAATCCGATGGAAGAAAAAATTGTGGAACTCGAGCAAAAAAATACCGAGCTAAACGACAAATTACTGCGTGCTTTAGCGGAGCTCGATAACGTTAGAAGGAGATCAAAAGAAGAAATCGAAAAGACCGCACGCTTTGCTATCTATGGCTTTGCGGGTGATTTGGTTTTGGTCGCAGAGAATTTTTTCATGGCCAGCGAAAATGCGCCGAAAGAAGAAATCGAAAAAAATCCAGCGATCAAAAATTACGCCGATGCAATCGTAATGACCGAAAAAGAGCTGCTAAAAGTTTTAGAAAAAAATCAGATAAAGAGAATTTTTCCACTGAATCAGATGTTCGATCACAACCTTCACGAAGCGATAGTTCAGGTTGAGTCGGAACTTGAAGAAGGTTTGGTTGTTCAGGTTATTCAGGCTGGATATTCGATCTCGGATCGATTGATTCGTCCCGCATTAGTTGGGGTTGCAAAAAATAAGTCGTAACCTAGCTTGCCGCGCCCCTCGCCTAAAGCGAGGGTTTGTGGGATCTGGCGCCAAGCTGAATCTCATGTGGGATTATAGCTCAGTTGGTTAGAGCAGGATGCTCATAACGTCTTGGTCGTAGGTTCGAGTCCTACTGATCCCACCAAATAATCTACTTTTGCGGCGAAATTTTTGCCGTTTTCGATTGCTGCGATGCTCGACATATTTTAGATACGTCTGCGCCTTTGCGATCGAAGAACGACAAACCTTTTTTGCAAAAGCGATTTTTCATTTTGATTCCCTGGTCCCCAAGTGACGTGAAGTCCACCTAGGTTTCTGCAATAATAAAAAACATGCCAAAAGTTAAAACAAACAGCAGCGCTAAGAAGCGCTTCAAAGTCACCGGCACAGGAAAGATTCTGCACAAGCAGGCCGGCAAACGACACAATCTCGGCAAAAAAAGTCAGAGAAGAATTCGTAATCTCCGTAAAAGCGCAGTTCTTTCAGAAGGCCACACAGCTAGTGTTCTGAAGTTCAAAATGCCTTATAACCGCTAATTAGAATAATATGAGTCGTGTAAAAAGAGGTGTCACAAAAAGAGCTAGACACAAAAAGATTTTAAAAATGGCCAAAGGCTATCGCGGCCGCGCAAAAAGCTGCTTCCGCATAGCAATCGAGAAAGTTGAGAAGGCATTACAATATGCTTATCGCGATCGCAAAGTTAGAAAAAGAGACTTCCGTGCTTTGTGGATTCAACGTATTAACGCCGCAGTTCGCGAGCATGATATGATCTACTCTCGTTTTATCAGCGGATTAAAAGCCGCTCACATCGATCTTGATCGTAAAGTTCTCTCTGATCTCGCCATTCGTGAGCCAGAAACTTTCGCAAAGATTGTTGAGAAGGCGAAAAAAGCTTTGGCCGCTTAATGAAGCTCTACAACGTTTTAGTTAAAAAAAATCCAGCTGGGAAAATCCAAGACATTGTTCTTTTAAAGGACGGATTTTCTTGGCTGGCATTTTTTTTTAGCGGGCTGTGGTTTCTTTATCATCGGATGTGGAAAGAGTTTCTGGTTCTGATTGTTGTTAATACTGCTTTTGTTGTTCTCGCTAAAATTTCTTCAGGATTAGATCGAGCATTATTAGAGGCGGCGTTCCTCTTTTTGGTTGCACTTAACGCCAATTACTGGCGCTGCGAACATTTGAAAAAGAATGGTTACGAACTCGTTGGTTTGGTTTTTGGTGCGAATAAAATTGATGCAAAATTGCACTTTGTTGAAGATCTCGAAGATGAGTTTTGCGAAACGATTCTAGATCCAAAAACCGCATGAGTTTGATCTTGATTGATTGCGTTAAAAACGACTTATCTTCGAATAATTCTCAGTTTGTGCTCAGGCGTGATGTAAAATTTCTTCGAGCTTTTGCGAATGGAAATATTTTTTTGACACAATTTCAGCAAAAGAAGAACAGAGGGGGGAATTCAGAATTATTAAATAATTCTCAAAATTGCTGCCTGTGAAGATTTCCCATTTTATGCAAGAAGCCATGTTTAACGAGGCATCTGGCTATTACCGAACACAAAATCCCATCGGCAAAGATTCTGATTTTATTACTTCTCCAGAAATCTCCCAAGTTTTTGGCGAGTTGATCGCGGCCTATTTTTTGCAAGTTTCTTCCACGCGAAGTGGTAAAATTTCTCTGGTTGAAATGGGTGCGGGTCGCGGGATTTTATTCTTTGATATTTTGCGAGTGATAAAAAAAATGGCAGAAAAAAATAACGCCATAGCCCTTGATTTTCTTAGGCGGACAAAGTTTCACATCATTGAAATAAACGAAGTTCTGGTAAAAATTCAGCAGAAAAAATTATCTGATTTTGAGATCAAGTGGCACAAAAAATTTGAGGATTTTTTAAGTGAAGAGGGTCAGATATTTTTTATTTCAAATGAGCTTTTTGACTGCTTTCCGATCGATCAATTTGTTAATACTGACATTGGCTGGTGCGAGAGAATGATTGGGCAGGGCGAGTTTGTTGTGAGGAATTTTGATCCAAAGATTCATCAATTCGTACAAAATTTAGCCGGCTTTACCGCGCCATTTGGCGCTATTTTTGAGCATAGTGAATCGGCTCATAATTTTATGAATCAACTTTGTGAAGCCTTGAAAATAAAGGGCGGAATCGCAATTAATTTTGATTACGGATACGAAAAAAGCGAATTTGCTAACACGCTCCAATCGGTAAAAAATCATCAAAAAAATAATATTTTTGAGAATGTCGGGAATTCAGATCTCACCGCTCACGTTGATTTTGGCGCTCTCGATAAAATTGCCAAAAGTCACGGACTCGCATCGTCTTTAGTCACTCAGAGTCAATTCTTAACCTCGCTCGGAATTGAGGAGCGCAGAAAAAAACTGCCAGAAGAAAATTCTGCCATTGATCGTTTAATTGCCCCCGATCAAATGGGAGAGCTCTTCAAGAGCCACATTATTTGGAAATAAATGATAAACGAAGCTGAAGCATATTTGATTCTAGTTTTCTTCCTTCTGATTTTTGCCGCGCTCATCTCTTGTTTTGAGACTGCTATTACTGCCGTTTCTCGCGCACGCATACATCGCTTGGCTAATGAAGGAGATAAGCGAGCCAAGTATTTAGATTCTCTGCTAAAAGAGCGCGAAAAGGTAGTTAGCGTTATGCTTCTTGCCAATAACGTTGTGAATATCGCGGCATCGGCGATTACGACAAAGGTGGTTCTGGAGTTTTTTGGTGAAGAATGGTTCTTTTTTGCAACTGCGATATTGACCGCAATCATCATAATTTTTGGAGAGATCTTGCCGAAAACGATTGCCATTAAGTTCTCCGAGAAGGCGGCGTTATTTTTTGCCCCGGTAATAAATTTCTTATTCGTAGCATTCTCGCCGATAACCTCGGTTATTGAGAAAATTGTTGCCTTGCCTCTTAAGCTATTTTCAGACGGAAAAAAAACTAAAGGATCTGAGCTTGAAGAAATCCGAGACACGGTAGATTTGAAGGCAAAAGAGGGTACGATATTTAAATATGACAAGGATTTATTGGGTGGAGTTTTAGACTTATCGGATACTGAGATTAGCGAAATTATGGTTCATCGTAAGGATATTGAATCGCTCGATATAACGATGTCAGTTGCTGAAATAGTTAAGAATGCTGCAGCTGGAAATCATACCCGCATTCCTTTGTGGAGAGGAACTAAGGAGAATATAGTCGCAGTTCTCAACGTAAAAAAACTTTTGCGCTCCCTTTATTCTCACTCTGGCGATGTAGAAAAATTTGATCTCGCTCTGGCAACCTCTTCTCCTTGGTTTGTTCCAGCGGCTAGTAGTTTGCGTTCACAACTTTTTTCTTTTCGTAAGAAAAAGAAGCATCTCGCCCTAGTTATTGATGAGTATGGATCTCTGGTTGGCTTAATTACCCTTGAAGACATATTGGAAGAAATAGTTGGAGAGATGAAAGAGGAAGAAAGCGATAGAGAAAGCAACATAGTTAAAATTAATGCGAGATCGTACAAAATTGCCGGAAAAACCTTGATTCGCGATATTAACAAGAGGCTCAATTTCCAAATCGAAGAAAGTGACGACGCTTATAACTTGGCAGCTTTTGTAATTAACAATTTAGGAAGAATTCCGGAAGAAAGTGAAAAATTCACAATCAATAGTCATGACTTCGAGATTCTTAAAAAGCGCGGAAACAACCTTTTGTGGATAAAGTGTCGAAAAATCTAGTTGGAAATGAGTTTATATTTGCAGCTTTAGAGCAGGCAAAAATAGCAATATCTCGGGATGAGGTGCCAGTTGGGGCGGTTTTGGTAAAAAATAAAAAGATCATCGCCTCTAATTTTAATCGTAATCGTTCTTTATCCGATCCAACTGCGCATGCAGAGATTTTGGTAATTCGAGAATCTGCAAAAATTCTCGGATCTCATAGACTTGATGGTTGTGATATTTATGTCACCTTGGAGCCTTGCATAATGTGCGCTGCAGCCATTTCTTTGGCAAGAATTCGCCGGATTTATTATTCTGCTTCTGATGAAAAATTCGGAGCGGTTGAAAGCGGTTTTTTTACAAAAACCTCGAGCTGCTATCATCGACCAGAAATCTATTCTGGATTTTGTGAAAAAGATTCCGCACTTCTGTTGAAAAATTTCTTTGAAAAGAAGCGCTGAATTTCATGTGGAATTTGCATTTTGGGCGGCAAAATTTCTTAATTAATTTTGGCCAAACCCAAACATAATTGCTTCTGAGAGCTCTGATTTACGATCTCTTCGCAGTAAATATTTGACAGCAATAAATCAGTTTTTAGGTTCCTAACGCTCGCGTTTTGCGCAGTTTTATCTCAATTCCATAGCTCGTATTTGTCAAAAAATGTCCTCTAAGCGTGCAAAAATTATTTCGATCGTAAATCAGAAAGGTGGAGTTGGAAAAACCACCACAACTGTGAACCTTGCTGCAGCTCTTGCGATGTTAAAAAAGAAGGTTTTGTTGGTCGATCTTGATCCTCAAGGAAATGCTAGTACTGGCTTTGGAGTGCCTTTATCTCAAAGACAAAAAACCATTTATGAAATTTTGATCGGTGAATGCGAAATCGATAAGGCTTTGATTCCAACCAAATTTTCTGATTTAAAAATAATTACCTCGACCGTTGATTTGTCGGCTTGCGAAGTTGAGCTAGTTGGCGCCGAGAAAAGAGAATATTTGCTACGAAAGTCTTTAAAAAACATCGTTCATGATTTCGATTATATCCTAATCGACTGCCCCCCTTCGCTTGGAATCCTGACTATAAATGCCCTAGTTGCGTCCGACTCAGTTTTAATTCCGATGCAGTGCGAGTTTTTTTCTTTGGAGGGATTGAGCCACTTATTAACCACTCTCGATTTGGTCAAAGATAATTTGAACCAGAATTTGGCGATTAATGGAATAGTTTTAACCATGCACGATCGACGCAACAAATTGACAGAACAAGTTGAGATTGATGTAAGGGATTTTCTTGGGGAAAAAGTTTTTCATCATGTGATCCCAAGAAATGTAAAACTTTCCGAAGCTCCTTCGCACGGACTTCCTGGAATTTCTTATGATCCAAAATCTTCTGGCGCAGTTGCTTATTTTGGACTAGCAAATGAGGTTTTGGAGAGAGAAAAAAAGAAAGCTTTGTAGGTGTTTTGCTAGGGATTTTTTGGCTTGTTCCACATGAAATTAAGAGTTTTTGCTAGTAATTTTAGTTGATGCGTTGCGGAATTGATCGTTTGTTAAATCAAATTTGCTTGAGCGATATAGCCGAAACGGTGGTAGTTATTGCTCACAGATTGTTCTTGCAAATAGTTGAGCAGCTCAACTCTACCTTGATAAATAACGCCATCACTAATTACTGCGATTCCGCTATTCGACGCCTTTTGTTTCAAGAGTGTTGGTTCGTTTTTGCTTACAACCCTAACCCGTTTAAACCTTTCAAGCTGGCCAACAAACTCTTCTTCTTTTTCTATTGTGACTACGAGATTACGAAGAATAGCGGGAGAAGTTTTTTCGATTTCTGCCACAATATTTCTGTTTTCAAGGCTAACAAAAACTTTTTTGGTACAAAGTTTTGCGGCCAAAATCGCAAGAATTAGATCTTTTATGGAAGCTGAAATGTCAGCTCTAACGGCAATATTTTGCAGAGATAAGAAGCGAGTGATGTTGGATTGGCCGGGAATTTTTTGGTAATCAATTTCTTTTGAAAAGAAGTCGTTATGGATGCCAACATAGTTTTTGAGGGCGGCTGAAATTCCATTTTTATCTTCTCTCTCTAAGTCTTTTGCCACTTCTCTCAAATCTCGATTTTCAATTTCAACATTCTTGGCGATCGAGTTTAGAGTCTTGTTAGTGAAATTGAAGAATTGATAAATGTAGTTCAAACCACCGGCTTTAATTCCAATTCCAAAGGCAGATTTATTCATCCCGCCGAAAGGCTGACGCTCAACAACTGCGCCGGTTGAAGAGCGGTTGATGTAAAGATTTCCGGCTTGAATTGAGTTTTTCCATAATAGCTGTTCGTTATCATTTAAGCTTTCTAGGGCTGAGGTTAGGCCGTAACCAGTGCTATTAACCAGCTCGATACCTTCTGCTAAGCTATCAATTTTCATGATCGTTAGAACTGGACCAAAAAACTCAGTCATGTGGCCTTTATCACCAATTTTAGTGCCAATCTTCAGGCCCGGGGTCCACAAAGTTTGGTTTTTATTCAGGCACTGTGGCCTCAAAAGCCAGCGCTCGTGAGGTTCGGTCTGAGTAAGCGCATATTCCAAATCAGCTAAAGGCTTTCTGATCAAGGGATTTACCTTGGTTTTGTAATTCCACGCCCCATCAACAGTTAAGCTCTTCGCTGCATCGACAAGGGTGTGTAAGAATTTTTCGTCTTCATAAATTTCTTTTTCTAAAGCCAGGATCGAAGTCGCCGAACATTTTTGTCCAGAATTTGAAAATGCAGAGTGCAAAACATTTTTGATCGCCTGATCTTTGTCGGCAAATTTCGTGACAATCGTGACATTTTTGCCGCCAGTTTCTGCGATCATTTTAACCATCGGATTGCTCTTGATGATTGAGAGCGCGGTATTTGTGCTGCCAGTGAAGACGATCATTTCAAGTAAATCGCTTTTAGTCATTTCCATCGCTACAGCCGAATCAAAGCTCGGAACAAATTGCAGCGCGTCTTTCGGAACGCCAGCATCCCAAAAGCATTTTGCAAGCTCGTAGCCGACAAAAGTCGAGAAGTTTGACTGCTTGAAGATCACATTACTGCCCGCGATCAAGCCAGCGAATATTCCGCCGGCTGGAATTGCGAGTGGAAAGTTCCAAGGGCTAAGAACCAAAACAGTTTTTTTGGCAGAATATTCGACTTCAGAAAGCTCGCTTCTCATTTTCAATAAGCTGTAGCTGTAGAAGTTGCCGAAGTCGATTGCTTCAGTGATTTCTGGATCGCTTTCAACGAAAGGTTTACCGGTTTCTAAAGCGATTGCGCCCATTAAATCGCCGCGTCTATTTTTGAAATTATCGACAACTTTCGCGATAATTTCTAAGCGCTGTTCAACTGATAAATTTCTCCAAGAAGTGCTTTCTGATGCACAAGCAAGAGCCTCTTTAGCTTCTTCAACTGTGGCTCCGTGATAAAATCCAACAACTTTATCATCAGCGTTGTGATCTTTAATTTTGTGAGCTTCGTTGCTTGGCGCGATGTCTTTGCCGTTAATTACGGCATTTACGGTCAGGCCGGAAATATTTTGCCATTTTTCTCTGATTTTTTTCGCAAATTCGCAGTTATTTGGAATTGAGAAATCGGTATCTGCTTCTGATTTGTAAGAAAGGCCAAAAGTTTTTGGATCGCTGACGAAATTTTCGGTTAAGCGATTTTGCGTGCGATTTACGGCAAATTCATTTTTCGCTTTAAGACTCAAAGATGCTTCGAATTTATTTTCGAGCATCTTCAAATTTTCTTTGTTCAAGCCGTTAACGTAGCGCAGGTAATTGTCACGAGAGGTGTTTTCGTCCAAGCGGCGAACTAGGTATCCGATCGCGCTGATAAAATCTTCTTTGCTGCCGAATGGCAAATAGAGCAGCACGTTCATGTTGAATTCTTTGGCGAACATTCTTGAAACATGTTCAGACATGCCGCTAAGCATTTCGAAAGTTACGAGATCGAGCGTGCCGTTTTCTTTGGCACAAAGATAAATGTAGGCGATGTCAAAAAGATTGTGTGAAGCCACGCCGATTCTGACTGCGTTGATATTTTCTTTTTTAAGAGCGAATTCCAGCATGCGTTTGTAGTTGGCATCGGTCATCGCTTTGATTGAAAAAGGAGCGAGTGCCCAATTTCTTTCGTTAGCTTCAAACAATTCCATGTCCATGTTCGCGCCTTTTACGACTCTTACGCGCGCAGGAGCCCCGCCGTTTTTAATTTTTTCCTGTGCCCAAGCGGTGATTTTTTGGAGGTATAAATATGAATCAGGAAGATAGGCCTGTAGGGCGATTCCAGCGGTTAGATTTTTGAATTCAGGTTTGCTCAAAGCGCGAATGAAGGTCTCAACCGTGATTGATAAATCGCGATATTCTTCCATGTCGAAATTAACGACTTTGTTCGATTTATTGCCGGTTTTTGGGCAGACATATTGGTTCTCCATCGCCGCCCGATAAATGACGCTGATTTTTTCCACTAATGTCTCGACTGTTTGCTCAAAGCCAATCGAGCTGATTTGGGAGTAGATCGTAGAGATCTTGATTGAAATGCAGTTGATGGCGGGATTTTGTAGGTCTTTGACATATTGCTCGGTTCTTTTTTCCGCATCTTCTTCGCCAAGTAGAAGCTCGCCAACTCGGTTGAGATTTGTGTTGAGGTTATTTTCTAAATTTTTGCGGATGCGTTTTGTCAAAATCTCGTCATTGCCAAAAAGGACATATTTCGAAGTGGTGAGGTAGATGAATTGTTTAATTAGCGGGATGGAAATTAGGTGAGCGAAGCAACGAGTTAGATTGTATAAATCGACCAATCTTTTTTCGACGAAGCTTAAAAAATTCAGGTTGGGAATTTTGCCAATAATTGTCGCGATATCTCCGGTTTTTTTAGGCCGGAAAGCCTTGTCCATCATCGCGATCACAAAAGATTTATCGGCAGAATTTTGGAAAAATTTATCCATTTTTGCGGCATAAATTTTATCGGTAATCGACTGATATTTCTTCGATTTTTCCATCCATTCTTTGGCGAGAATTTTTGCTTCTTCGTTGAGATTTTTCATTTTTTAGCGGATTAAAATTATCAAGAACCCACTTCAAACCTTGATTGGATTGAGATCGGGTTTCTTAAAATTAAATAATATTTACTCGTTCATCGCATCGAGCCTTTTGAAATCGGCGGCAACTTTTTTAGGAACTTGGTGCGGAGTCATTAAGCTCACCATTACAACAGTAACGAATGAGAGCACAAAAGCGGGCAAAATTTCGTAAGAAATAAATGACATTTTGCTAAAGATGATTGCGCCAGCAGCGCCAGAAATAACGCCAGCGATTGCGCCATATCGGGTAGTTTTTTTCCAATAAAGCGAAAGAAGAACGATCGGACCAAATGCAGCTCCAAGCCCAGCCCAAGCTCTTCCAACTAAAGCAAGAACACTAGCGCTTGGATCCGCGGCGATAAACATTGCGATCAAGGCAACTAATACGACCCACATGCGCGTAACAAAAAGCATCTCTTTGTTTGCGGCATTTTTTCTGATGAAGTGGCGATAAAAATCTTCACTAAGTGCGCTGCAACAAATGATGATTTGGGCGTTGGTGGTGCTCATTGTCGCAGAAACAATCGCCGCAACTAACACGCCAATAATGATTGGATGAAAGATGGAGTGAGACATTGCGATGAAAACAGTTTCCGGTTCTTTCAGCGGAGATCCTGCAAAATAAACAAAGCCCAAAAGCCCGATTATTGCGGCTCCCGCCATCGACAACGTCATCCAAGAAATGCAGATTTTTCTGGCGAGATCGATGCGATTAGGGTCTTTGATTGCCATGTATTTTGAGATAATGTGAGGTTGTCCGAAATAGCCCAAGCCCCAAGCGAAGAAGCCGAGAATTCCTAAAAAGTTTAAACCGTGGAATGGATCAACGTGGCTTGGCGCCATTTCAATAGTTTTCATCACGAAGTCCGAGGCGCTGAAATCTGAAGTGCCGACAATAAAAAACGGCACGAATAGCAGAACGCAGAAGATCAAAATGCCTTGGAATAAATCGGCGTAACTGACCGCCAAAAATCCACCAAGCAATGCGTAAGAAACGATGCCGATGCAAGAGAGAATTAAGGCGGTGGAGTAAGAGATTCCAAAAATCGCCGAGAATAATTTTGCACTGCCGGTGAATCCTGCGGCGATGTAAATGGTGAAGAAGAAGATAATTATGACGAGAGTTGAGACATTCAGAACTCTGCTTTTGTCCTCAAGGCGATGTTCAAGGAATGAGGTGATGGTAAGCGCGTCGCCAGAAATTTCGGTGTAGCGGCGAAGGCGTTTTGCGATGATTTTCCAGCTACAATAAGAGCCAACAACTAAGCCAATTACGATCCAAATTTGATTAACGCCGTGAAGATAAAAAGCACCAGGAAGACCCATCAACAACCAGCTGCTCATGTCTGATGCGCCAACGTTCATTGCTCCAACAATCGGGCCAAGTTTTCTGCTTCCTAAAATGTAATCCGAGAAGGTTTTTGTCTTTCTGAAGGCTTGATATCCAAGATACATCAGCCCAGTGAAATAGATCAGAATAGTAGCGAGAATAAATGAATTTCCCTCGCTGTGTTGCATTAATTCCATTGGCGGAGTTTTAAGTTTGAAGACAGTGAAATCGAGACCACTAAAGCCTCGTCAAAACACGTTTTTTAGACAGGAAAAATCGAGTTTTTTTTGTCAGATTTTTATAAACCGCAAGACAACTCTTTACTGTCTTTTTTGGTCACTAATTGTTTCGTTCAAAGAAAGATCTTGGGTTGAACTTACAAGAGCTCGTCTACCATCTTTAAATCCAAATAGTTTGTAATCAGGAGAAAAATGCAGGAAGTTCCAGAAAAAAAATTAGGTCGCGGATTGTCCGCATTGCTAGGCGAGAGTAAGCTAAAGCAATCTGAAGCAAATGACCGCAGTCACGGTTTTGTGAAAATGGTCGAGTTGACAAAAATCACCGCCGGCATTTACCAACCGCGTAAATATTTTAGCCAAGACGAGCTGCAAGATTTAGCGGATTCAATTAAAATTAACGGCGTGCTTCAGCCAATTATTTTGCGCACCTCGGGAGACGAAGGAGATTACGAAATCATCGCCGGAGAAAGAAGATTTCGTGCCGCAAAAATTGCCGGATTAAGAGAAATTCCTGCCGTCATTAAGAAGATTAACAATCACGAGGCGCTAGAACTGGCGCTGATTGAGAACGTTCAGCGCGAAGATCTTTCTTTGCTTGAAGAGGCGGAAGGTTACCAAAGATTAGTCGACGAATTTTCTTACAGTTACGACCAAATCGCACAAAAAATTGGCAAGAGCCGTAGTCACGTAAACAACATTTTGCGCCTGAGAAATTTGCCCAAAGAAGTGCAAGAAATGTTGAGTCAAAAAAAGATTTCAATGGGTCACGCGCGGGCTTTAATCAATTCAAAAAATCCACGAGAATTAGCAAAAAAAATAATTACTGATTCCCTGAATGTCCGCGACGTTGAAGGTTTGGTGCGTGAAGAAAAAATCGAGACAATCAACAAAAACACTCCGCTGTTTGTGCGCACCGAATCGCAAATCCGATTCGTCAACAGCGACCAAATTGCTTTGCTTGAAAATGAGCTTACGGGAATCGTCGGATCGGAAGTAAAAATTGCCTACAACGCCTTCAGACAAAGCGGAAAAATCCAAATTAAATTCAGCGAAATCGCCCAGATTCAGGATTTAATTGCGCGTTTGAAGTTGGACTAATTTCCTCGTTTGCCCCGCAGACTTTTGAAGAAGTTGAGATTCTGAAATTGAAATCCTAGCTCTCGATTTTGCTCAAATTGTGCCTGTTTATTTTTTAAAAAAGATTTTGAGCACCGTGCTCAAAATCTTACTCTAGCCAGCAAAATCAAAGGTTCGTGAAAAAATCTTGAGAAAATTCTGCGTAGTTATTTTTGTCACTTCCTCAGCGCTCACTCCTTTCAATTCTGCAATTTTCTCAACAACAAATTTCGTGAAAGCCGGCTGATTAATTTGACCGCGAAAAGGCATTGGTGCGAGGTAGGGCGAATCGGTTTCAACGAGCAAAAATTCGAGCGGAATAAATTTTACAATCTCTTGCAATGCTTGCGCATTTTTGAAAGTAACGATTCCCGAAATTGAAATGTAAATGCCGAGATCCAGCGCGGCGCGCGCCAATTCTTCGGTGCTTGAAAAACAATGCAAAAGGGCAGGAAATTTTTGCGATTTTTGTTCTGATTTTAAAATCGAAATCATGTCGCAGTCGCAGTCGCGCGAGTGAATAATTAGCGGCAAATTTGTTTCGCGCGCGGCCTGAATGTGTTCGAGAAAAGATGTTTTTTGCAGCGCGATTGAACTCTTGTCGTGGTAGTAATCCAAGCCCGTCTCGCCGATTCCAATAATTTTTGGATTAGCCTCACAAAGCGCGACAATTTCTTTGGCTTTTACGCGAGGCTGTTCGGCAACATTGCACGGGTGAATGCCAACAGAAGCGTAAATAAAATCGTGTTTTTTGGTGTAGGAAAGAATCTTGTCGATCTCGGTAATTCGCGTGCAAATCGTCTGCAAAATTCGCACGTTATTTTCTGCGCAATTCTTGACGATCTCGTCAAGCAAAATGCCTTTTTCTTCGATTAAATCGAGGTGGCAATGGGTGTCGACAATGTAGGTCATTTGTTTTTCGGTCTTTACCCGTCATCCCCGCGAAGGCGGGGATCCAGGAGGGTTAGTAACTACTTCCGAGCTTACTGTTCTGGATCACCGCCTTCGCGGGGATGACGCCCTTAATTCAGTAGAAGAAGCTCGATTATTTTTAGTAAAAAAAATTTTGTAACGACCAGCGGTTTTAACAAATTTCCACGCCGGAAATTTTTGTATTTTTAGTAAAAAATTCCCGCGCGAAAAAATCGCCAAATCGATTGCAGAAATTATTTTTTTAAAATTTTTCCAGCGGTGGAATTTTTCCAAAACGTCAGCGCCGACAACAAAAGTGAAGCGGTGATTTTTGTATTTTGTCTTCAAGTCGGAGATTAATTTTTCGGTGTAAATTTCGTCGTTTTGTAAAATTTTAATTTTTGGGTGATCACCGACAAGGTCTTGGCATTTCTGGGTTCGTGCTGCGTGAGCCTCGTAATCTTTTGGATTTTTCAGAGGATTTTTTTCAGTGACGATCCACCAAATTTGATCAAGCTGCAAACGTTTCAGGGCTAGCTCGCTAATGTGTAAATGTCCGTGGTGAGGCGGATTAAAACTGCCGCCTAAAATTCCGATTTTCATTTTGTGTTGCATTTCCTGGATCGCCGCCTGCGCGGGGATGACGTTGAAAGTAAGTACTCTACTAGTCACCCCCGCGCAGACGGGGATTTAGAAAAATTTTACCCGATTAAAATTGCGAAAGTTATTCCGATTCCGGTCCAGACATTTGCCTTAAAAAGTGCGAAAGAATTTTGCCTAAAATCACACTTTCTGATTTGGGCGATTAAGGCTGAGCAAGAAAGTAAAATTACGAAGAAATATCCAAAACTTAGATTGGTAACAAAGCCGCACAGAGTAAGGCCTAAAAGCATTACCAAACAAAGAAAATTTAGAATTTTTTTAGGATGTTTTTGAAACTTAATCGCCGTCGATTTTACGCCAAAACGCAGGTCGTCCTCAATGTCTTGGAAGGCGTAAATTGTGTCGTAAATTACTGTCCAAATTATTGCGGAAAAATAGAGCAAAAGAGTGCTGAAATTTATTTTTCCAAGCATTGCCAAGCTGGCCATTAAAATGCCGAAATTGAAGGTTAGTCCGAGGAAAATTTGTGGGTAATAAGTGACGCGTTTCATTAGTGGATAAGTGGTGACAAGGCCAAGCGCAACAAAGCCGCTGACGACGGTAATAAAATTAAATTGTAGCAAAATTAGCAGGCTGGCTAGCAGCAAAAATCCGAGTAAAATAATCGCAAAAGATTGCGGAATTTCTTTAGCGGCGAGCGGACGAGTTTTTGTTCTGGTGACTAATTCATCAAATTTGCAATCAAGCAAATCATTGATCACGCAGCCAGCAGAGCGCATTAGGACCGATCCGATAAAAAATAAAAAAACGAATCGAGAAATTTCTGCGAATGAAAAATTTGCAAATTTCGTCGCTAATAAAATTCCAAAAATACAGGGCAAAAATAGCAGCCAAATTCCCGTTGGTTGATGCAATCTCATTAGTCGAAAGTAAGGGAAAATTTTCATTTGCTTTTTGGGCTTGGTTTCTAGCATTCGCGGCCTTTTCTAAGGTTCGCACTAGTCTAAATCAATCTATTCAAAATGCATAAATTACTAATCGCCAACCGTGGCGAAATTGCTTGCCGCATCATTAAAACTTGCCGCAAAATGGGCATTAAAACTGTCGCGGTTTATTCTGATGCAGACACCAATTCTCTCTTTGTCCAAATGGCCGACGAGGCTGTGAATATTGGCCATTCACCTTCTTCACAAAGTTATTTGAACATCCAAAAAATTCTCGCTGCGGTGAAAAAAACTGGCGCGACGATGGTTCATCCAGGCTACGGATTTCTCTCCGAAAATCGTAATTTTGCACAGGCTCTTGAGAAGGAGGGCGTGATCTTTGTTGGTCCTTCCGTTTACTCGGTTGAGAAAATGGGCGACAAAATCGAGTCAAAAAAATTAGCGCTTGAAGCTAATGTCAGCACCGTTCCTGGCCATATGGGGATTATTAAAGACGCCGCGGAAGCGTCAGAAATTGCCGCAAAAATCGGCTTTCCGGTGATGGTCAAAGCCTCTGCCGGCGGCGGCGGGAAAGGAATGAGAATTGTTTGGAAAAAAGAAGAAGTTGCTGAGGCATTTCTTTCCGCATCAAACGAAGCGCGAAATTCTTTTTCTGATGATCGCATTTTCATCGAAAAATTTATCGAAAATCCGCGTCACATCGAAATCCAAATCATCGCCGATAAATTCGGTAACACAGTTTGTTTGGGCGAGCGCGAATGCTCGATTCAGCGAAATAACCAAAAAGTAATCGAAGAAGCGCCGAGCTCTTTTGTTGACGAAGTGACGCGCCAAAAAATGTATGCGCAATCGAAGGCTCTTGCTGAGAAAGTTAAATATCATTCTGCCGGCACGATCGAATACATCATGGACAAGAATAAGAATTTCTACTTCCTAGAAATGAATACCCGCCTGCAAGTTGAGCATCCGGTTACTGAACTAATCACTGGCTACGACATCGTGGAATTAATGATTAAAATCGCTCTTGGCCAAAAACTTCCCTTCAAGCAAGAAGACGTAAAACTCAACGGCTGGGCAATGGAATCGCGCATTTACGCCGAAGATCCAGCGCGCGGATTTTTACCCTCATCTGGTCGCATCAACCTCTACATCGAACCAGAAGAAAACGCTAATGTTCGTGTCGACACCGGCGTTTACGAAGGTGGTGAAGTCAGCATGTTTTACGATGCAATGATCGCCAAACTTTGTTCTTACGGTAAAGATCGTAGTGAAGCGATTGAGCACATGCGTCAGGCTCTTGGCAGCTTTGCGATTGGCGGCGTTTCGCACAATATCAGTTTCCTTGAAACCATCATGAAAAATGAGCGTTTTGTGAGCGGAAATATTTCCACTTCCTTTATCAAAGAAGAATTTCCGGCCGGCTTTTCTGGCAGCGAATTAGACTCGCAATCCGAAGAAGTTTTGATCGCAACTGCGATGCAAGTTTTTTTAAAAAATTACGAAAGAAACGGCCACATGACCGGTCAGCTACGCAATCGCGAAAAGCAAGTTTCCGAGCGCTGGGTGGTGACAATCGACAATGAATCATTCCTCGTAAGCTTGCTTGAAAAGGGCGAAGGATTCCTTCGTCTTGAATGCGATCGCAAAGAAATATTGTTAAAAAATTCTTGGACTAATGGCGACAAACTTTTCCTCGGAATAGTTAATGAGCGCAATGTTGGCGTGAAGATTCGCGAGAATAACAACACAGGAAGTTACCTGCTTCAATATTCTGGCCTTGATGCCTTCGTAACTGTTTGTTCGCCGCGCATTGCTGAGCTTTCGAAGTTCATGCCAAAGATCGAAAAGAATGCCAAGCCAGTAAATCTAACTTCGCCAATCACTGGAAAAATCATTCGTTTCAAAGTGCAAGAAGGCGACGAAGTGAAGGCGGGACAAGAGCTCGTAATCATCGAAGCGATGAAAATGGAAAACATTATTCGCACCGATCACGACGTGAAAATCGGCAAGATCAAATTCGCCGAAGGAGATGTGGCGGGGATTGGTCAGGTGGTGATGGAATTTGTTAAACAGTAAAATTCTGGATTGCCACGCTACTCTCGCAATGACGAGGACTCTAGATCTGTCATTGCGAGCGTAGCGTGGCAATCAATTTCTATTCGCAATGATGAATCTTCTCGCTCACCCTCACCTCGCCGAAATCGAAACCTACATTCCCGGAAAATCGAGTCTCGGATCTAATCTCGGCGACAAAAAAATAATCAAACTCTCCTCCAACGAAAACGCTCTCGGCGCTAGTCCAAAAGCAATCGAAGCCCACAAAATCACGCTGAAAAAATTTCTCGCTATGCTGATGGATCTTGCACTGCGCTGGTCACAGCGCTTGCGAAAAAAAATAAAATTTCCGCCGATCAAATTGTTTGCGGCGCCGGATCCGACGAAGTCATCGCCTTCTTAACTTCGGCTTTTGCTGGTGCTGACGATGAAATTATTTACAGCGAACATGGTTTTTTGATGTACCCAATTTCTGCCAAAAGAGTCGGTGCAAAAGCGGTGAAGGTAAAAGAAAAAAATCTGCGCGCCGATGTTGATGCTTTGGTTGCTGCGATCACTCCAAAAACAAAAATTATTTTTCTCGCTAACCCTAACAATCCTACGGGCTCATACCTTGGCAAAGACGAGATCCAAATCACAATAAAAAAGGGCTGAAGATTTTTTTTGATGAACTGTCTGGATCTAATAAAATCAAGGCTTTGCCATCGGTTACGAATTTTATTCTACTTGATTTTAGCTCGGCAGAAAAATGCCAAGAGGCCAATCAAAAACTTTTAGACGAAGGAATTATTCTGCGCGAAATGAGCGCCTACGGATTGCTGAATTGTCTGCGTGCAACGATTGGAACTGATGAAGAAAATAAGCGTCTTTTGGAAGTTCTAAAATCGTAAAAATTTTCGCCGCGTAGAAAAAATCCCGAAGTCATGCTGAGCTTGTCGAAGCATGATTCTGGGCACGAACTTGAATCATGCTTCGACAAGCTCAGCATGACGACTGGGGCTTTCTCTTTAGAAATTAAAATAGTTTCGTCGCCCTAACCCCTTCTACCTGATTAGTCATCTCGCCACTAAACTGAGCGCTCCAAAGGCGTTTGTAAGTTCCATTCATGCTCATCAATTCTTCGTGAGTTCCATCCTCAACAATTTTTCCGCGATCGAAAACTAAAATCCGATCCATGATTTCTAGCGTCGAAAGACGATGGGCGATGACGAGCGTGGTTTTGTCTTTCATCAGATTTTTCAAACTTTCTTGAATCAAATTTTCCGTCACTGAATCGAGCTGACTTGTCGCTTCATCCAAAATCAAAATCGGCGCATTTTTCAAAAAGGCGCGAGCGATTGAGATGCGTTGACGCTGTCCGCCAGAAAGTTTAATGCCGCGCTCGCCAACAAGCGACGAATAGCCTTGCGGCATCTTCTCAATAAATTTATGCGCGTGAGCTTTTTTCGCGGCTTCGATTGCTTCTTGTTTTGTCGTGCTGTGCGCAGTGTTGTCTGCGCCGTAAGCGATGTTTTCAAATAGAGAGCGGTGAAAGAGCGAAGGATCTTGCGGAATCATGCCAATCGCGCGGTGAAGTGAGTCTAGCGTTGCCTTGGAAATATCTTGTCCGTCGATCAAAATTCTGCCGCCATCAACATCAAAAAGACGCAAAATCAAATTCACGAAAGTTGATTTTCCGCTACCAGAATGTCCGACTAAACCAACTTTTTGGCCCGGTAAAATTGTTACAGATTTTTCCGTAAAAATCGGCTGATCGCCGTGGTAAGAAAATTTTACATTTTCAAAAACAATCTCACCTTTTTGAACTTTTAGCTCTTCGCTTCCGTCCTTGATTTTCAAGGGTTCGTTGATGACGCCAAGGGCCTGCTCAAGCGTGCCAAGTTCTTCCAAAAATGATCTCATCTGATTGGCGGTTTGCCACATTTCGTTAATGATCCAATTGTTGATTGTGAAGATCATTAAGAAGTCACCAAGAGTTACTAAATTTTGTGCGTAGAGCCAAATCAAAAGTGCGACACAGCCGCTGAAATAAAGGGCAAAAGTTAGTCCGTGCAGCGTAAAAAATTTAACCAAAAAAATTCCGCGACGCTCAAAAAGTCGTGAATATTTATTCTGAAAAGTGGCGATTCGTTTGCTCTCAAATTCAGAATTAGCGAAGAGTTTGACGTTACTAATATTGCTCAGCGCATCAACAATATTGCCCATAATTCGCGTTTGCTGCGTGGCAATTCCAAGCGACATTCTGTTGGTTAATTTCGCGGCGCGGACGGCCATAAAAATAAATAATCCGGCCCAAAAAATTAGTCCGAAGGCGAAATATTTGTGAACGGAAAGCAAAGTAAAAAAGGCGGCGATGACGCAAAGTGCAACTTTGAGAAAGCCGTAAAGAATCATCTCGATCAGCTTGGGCGCTACGTTGAAGAGGTCGCGAATTTTGCTCGACAGCGCGCCAGAAAAATTATTTTGGAAGAAATTGTGTGAGTGTTTCATCACATAACTCATTGCTTCTGAGACAATTTTTTTCTTCAAAAGTGGCGTGAATTTTGCTCAGCTGTAATCAGAAATTCGCCAAATCAATCCAGGAAGAATCGTTAAAATAACCAGCAATAGAGCGGTTGGCCAGACCTCGAAAATTATTTGATCGCGTGGCGTAGAAGAAAGTTCGTCGATTAAAAGTTTTGAAACGTAAGGCCAAAGCGAGATGTCGATCGCGCAATAAATGATTACGAATAAATGCAGCCCGAGGTAGAATTTGAAAGGCTTGGTCGCGTTAAAGAGAAATGAAAGTGCGACGCGGTTTTTGGCCATTATTGTTTGCTTCTGTCTTGTCACGTCATTGCGAGCGTAGCGAAGCAATCCATGCCTCGCGGGTAATGGATTGCTTCGTCGCTACACTCCTCGCAATGACGGAGTGAGTAAATTAGTGAGTTAGTCTGGAAATAATTTCTTCGCGAGAAATCAAATTTACCAAGAACTTCAATTCTGGACCATGCTCTTTTCCAGTTAGAGCCAAGCGGATTGGTGCGAATAATTCTTTTCCTTTGCGCGGAGAATTCTGCTTGATTTCGTTAAGCCAAATATTCCAACAATTTTCGTCAATGGTGTCTAAAGGCAGAAGCGAAGCGGCTTGGCGTAAAAATTCTTTATCTTCTTCTTTGTTGGCAAAGCGAAATTTTTCTTCGCAAATTTCAATCCACTCTTTGACTTCGTAGAGAAAACTGACGCTGGTTTTTATCGCATTCCAAAGTTTTTCGGAAATTTTTTCAAACATTTCCCCTTTGGCTGCGATGTAGCTAAAATCAACGATCTGCAAGAATTTTTGATTGATGTTTTTGAGTTCGCCAATGTCGTAATTGGTTGCTGATTTTGAAAATTTTCCGAAAGAAAAATCGCTCACTAATTCATCAAAATTTTTGTGAATTTTTAGCGAACCAGAAGTGCCGATTTGTGAAAGTAAGTTGATTAAAGCCATTGGTTCGTAGCCTTCAGCGCGTAAAGTTTTTACGTCAAAACCACCTTCACGTTTAGAAATTTTTCCGGCAGATGCTTGAACCAAAGCGAGATGCGAAAATTCTGGAGCCTTGGCAACTAAGGCTTCGAAGATCTGAATTTGAATGACAGTGTTAGTAACGTGATCCTCACCGCGAATGATGTCAGTGATGCCGCACTCAATGTCATCAACGACTGAGCAGAAAGTGTAAGTTGGCATTCCGTTGTCGCGCACGAGAACGGGATCAGAAAAATGCAGACCTTCATAAGCGATGCGGCCTTTAATTTTGTCTTCCCAGACCGTCGTTTTATTTTCGAGAAAAAAGCGGTAATGCGGTTTTATTCCTTGGGCGCGGAAATTATTTTTTTGTTCCTGCGTCAATTTCAAAGCGCCGCGGTTATAGATGGGAGTATGTCCCGAGACAATTTGAGATTTTCTTTGCAGATTCAATTCTTCCGGAGTTTCGAAACATTCGTAGAGTCTTCCGCTCGCAATTAATTTATTTTTTGCTTCTTCATATTTTTCCAAACGATCGGATTGCTTAAAAATTCCATCATTGGCGAGCCCAAGCCAGTCCATGTCGCGCAGGATTTGTTCGCGATATTCGTCGCGCACACGTTCAACATCGGTGTCATCCAAACGCAGCAAAAATTTGCCGTTAGTTTTTTTTGCGTAGAGAAAATTAATGATTGCGGCGCGAATATTTCCAACATGGAGAAAGCCGGTAGGAGAAGGCGCG
This sequence comes from Pseudomonadota bacterium, assembly GCA_018970485.1. Classification (GTDB taxonomy): domain Bacteria; phylum Pseudomonadota; class Alphaproteobacteria; order Rickettsiales; family UBA1997; genus UBA2645. Next base: position 41,165 of record JAGWWH010000011.1, read on the forward strand.
AAGCGGCAGATTGTAGTCATGTTAATGTTTGGTCGATTTTAGGAGTTGGCGATTTTCGAGAGTGTCCGGAAATATAAAGTCACTGTCGCAGTAGTCGCACTTCCTTTTTTGCTTATTTTGAGCTTTTTTTCTGCGAAAGATTGGGATGCCGAGTAGGGCTAAATTGAGGAGCAAAAATAGTACGCCACTAATCATCCTTAATATTGACGATTTAGAATTTTCTTCTCCGGACAAGCTGTGGCCGCAGTTCATGCATAATAATCTCTCTGTCATTTTTTTCCAAAAAATACTCGCGTGCCGCAGAGAAAATCATGCAGGGAAATTTTTTCTTTCGTAAAAATTACAATGATAAATCCAAGTCCGAGAGTTGCCGCAGTTATCATTGAAGCGAAGGCGCGCATGGCCGCTTTGCCTTTAGTAAGTTTTGATCCGTCGCGATTTCCGACGTAAATTCCCAACATTCTTTTTCCGATTGTCGCCTGCTTATTGCTGGCAAGAAAATAGGAGATGTAAGCGATGCTGATTGCATATCCAACAAGGTTGACGAGGCGTAAATCCCCCGTGGTGGTGAGGGTGTGGCTGTACCAATTTTTGCCAATATTAATAGTTTCGTAGCTGTCAGCGCTAAGAAGAAGGGAGCAGATAGCTATTGGCAGAATAAGAAAAATTGTGTCGAGAAATCCGGCAAAAAAGCGAACCCAGAAGCCAGCGTAAAAATTTTTTTCGGTCATTTTTGTTTTTTGTTTTTCTCGTACTCGTCGCGTCATCCCTGCCTACGCGGGGATGATGCGGGAAGTGCAGAGTATTTATTGATTAAATTTATTAGTCACCGGATAGCGCCGATCCTTGTCGAAAGCCATGTCAGAGATTTTTGGGCCCAAGCAAGATTGACGACGTTTATACTCGCTAATATGCAAAAGTTTGGCGACTTTTTTTACCAAGTTTTCGTCAAAATTTTTGGCGATTTCTGCGATCGATTTTTTTTCTTCAATCAAAGCAAAGAGGATTTTGTCGAGTATCTCATAATCCGGTAAGGAGTCGCTATCTTTCTGATTCGGACGTAGTTCTGCAGTTGGCGCTTTGGTCAAAATATTTTGCGGAATCACATCTTTTTTTAACTCCGCCAATTCGTAAACTTGCGTTTTGTAGAGATCTTTAAGCGGATTAAATGCGCCACACATGTCGCCGTAAAGCGTTGCGTAGCCCGTCGCTAGCTCGGATTTATTTCCGGTCGAAAGTAAAAGCGCGCCAGAATTATTTGAGAGAGCCATCAAAATATTTCCGCGAATTCGCGACTGTAAATTTTCCTGAGTTAGTTCTGCGACGTCATGCTGAGCCTGTCGAAGCATGAACAGCATTGATTCGAAAGCTGGCTCAATCGACACCACTTCCAATTTCACGTCTAAATTCTCCGCGCATTTTTTTGCATCATTCATCGATTCATCAGAAGAATAGCGGCTCGGCAAGGCGTAGAGCGAAACATTTTCTTTCCCCAAAGCATCAACGGCCATTGCGGCAACCAAGGCAGAATCAATTCCGCCAGACATTCCGAGCAAAACTTTTTTAAATTCATTTTTACGAACATAGTCGCGAAGGCCGAGAATGCAGGCTTGGTAGTTGCGTTCGGTTATCGTGCTTCGCGCTTCGTGCTTCGTGCTTGGTGAAATTTCGCCGGATTTTTCTATTTCGATTACTGCGGAATCTTCGGTGAATTCCTTCATTTGCAGAACTATTTCGCCTTGCGAATTCATCGCGAAGGAAGAGCCGTCGAAGACTAGAGAATCTTGGCCTCCAATTTGATTCACATAAATCAAATTCTTGCCCAATTTTTTTGCGGCTTGTTCTCGGTATTCGTGCTTTCTGCTGGAGTAAGGAGAGGCGTTGAGAGTGATTGCCGCGTCGAAAATTTGTTCACGCAGTAAAAAAATATTTCGTGAATCCCACAAATCTTCACAGACCAAAATCGCCAAAGTTAGGCCGCGAAATTCAACCAAGGATAAAATCTGCGAAGGCTCGAAATATCTGGCTTCGTCGAATACGCCAAAATTTGGCAAAGTTTTTTTGTTAATAATTTTTTTGATCTCGCCTTGCTCGATTAACAAGGCCGAATTGCGAATAACTTCTTTTTTTCTCTCAAGATCATTTGTCGGCGCGCCCAGTAAAATAGCGCATTTAGAGTCTTTTGTTTCCTTGATGATCTCCAAAACTTTTTCCTGACATTTGTTAACAAAATCTTTTTTCTGCCAAAGATCTTCGCAAGGATAGCCGCAGATCGTCATTTCTGGAAATACCGCGAGATCACACCCAGACTCATTCGCGCGCTTAAACTCGCGAAGAATTTTTTGCGCATTTCCATCTAAATCACCGACGATTGAATTAATCTGCGCGAGGTAAATTTTAAGTTTTGCGGTCATTTTTAGAAGCTGATGTGAAGAGTTTTTACCTGCGAAAACTCTAAGATTCCGAGATGTGATCCTTCGCGGCCGAAGCCGGAATGTTTGATGCCGCCAAAGGGCGCAACTTCGGTGGCGAAGGTGCAATCGTTGATGGCGACCATGCCGAATCCTAATGCGTCAGCAATGCGCCAGATGCGGGCGTTATCGGCGGTGTAGAGATAAGAGCCGAGGCCGTAATCAGTATCGTTGGATTTTTGAATTACTTCTTCTTCGGAAGTGAATTTTTGAATCGCGGCAACTGCGCCAAAAATTTCTTCCTGAGCAATTTTCATGTCATGCGAAACTTTGGTGAGTATGGTTGGAGCGAAGAATTGACCAGAGATTACTTTTCCGCCAATTTCGCATTTCGCGCCATTTTTTATCGCTTCCTCAACAAGGCGTTCGACCTTTTTTACTGCCGCATCAGAAATCATTGGACCCATATTCGGCGAGCCTTCGAGGCCATTACCAACTTTTAGTTTTTTTACTTCCGCTAAAAGTTTTTCGACAAATTTATCGTGAATTTTTTCTTCAACAAAAATGCGATTTACACAAGTGCAGGCTTGTCCGCCATTGCGATATTTAGCGTGCATTAATCCCGTGATTGCATTGTCCAAATCGGCATCAGCAAAAACAATAAACGGAGCAGAGCCGCCGAGCTCAAGCGAGACGCGCTTTAAATCTTCAGCACATTGTCTGTTGAGTAATTTTCCTACGCGAGTTGATCCAGTGAAGCTGATTTTACGCACTAATTTATTGCGACAAAATTCTTCCCCGATCACTTGTGCATCGCCATTAATCACGTTGAAAACGCCGTCAGGAACTCCGGCTTCTTTTGCCAAAACTGCCAAAGCCAAAGCAGAAAATGGTGTGAGTTCGGAAGGTTTTAAAATCAGACTGCATCCCGCAGCCATTGCCGCGGCGGCTTTGCGCGTAATCATCGCTGAAGGAAAATTCCACGGCGTGATTGCAGCAACAACTCCAACCGGCTCAAGCTGCGTAATAATTTTTTGATTCTGTTTTGGCGCTGGAATCGTGTCGCCATAATTGCGCTTTGCTTCTTCGGCAAACCATTCAACAAAATTCGCGCCGTAAAGAATTTCGCCACGTGCTTCGGCGAGAGGTTTTCCTTGTTCGATTGTAAGAATTTCTGCTAACTCTTCCTGATTTTTTAAAATTAATTCGTACCAGTTTTTAAGAATTTTTGCGCGCTCTTTTCCGGCTAATTTTTTCCATTTTTCGAAGGCGATTTTAGCGCCAGAAATTGCATTTTTTGTATCTTGCGCATCGCAGCTCGGAACCTTGCCAATCAAGGCTTGATTCGCAGGATTGAAGACGGATATTTTCTCTTCTTTATCCAACCATTTTCCAGCAATAAAATTTTTCTCTTGGAAAAGACGAGTTTTCATGGAGATTAAAAAATAATTAATTTTCTCGAGACGTTTTGAGCTCGTATTCGAACTTCAGACAAATGCATAACATCCTCGCCTTTCTAACTTTCCGCACCGTAATTATTTTTGCATCAACTGCCTTTTCGCTAGCGGTGGTGATGCTGCTTTTGAACATCATTACGATTGATGAATTAGCGTTGATTTTAAAACTTTCTCCTGAAGCAACAAACGCTCTAAGGCTAGTATTTTCAAGGATTCAGGAGGTTACCGGGAATATTATGGACATTATCGGACAGCTCCTAAACAAGCTATTTGGTTGGGCTGGCGTCGATGTCGATCTCAGCAAAATTAAGGTTGATCTTCATGATGGCAGCGCTGCTAACGGTGCTGCACAAAATCCCCCAAGCGGCATGGCTCCTGGTCGCGTTCCTCTGAATCCTAATCCACAACAATAGTGCTAGTCGTCGCGATCGCTAATATTTTTCGACTCGCATTTTTATTTTTGATTTCTGCGCTGATTTATTTTTTCGATAAAAATCGCGCGATTTATTTTTTTCTTAACGCCGCCGGCCCTTCATTTATCAAGCTTGGACAGGTTCTCTCGATTCGTCCCGATTTAGTTGGTGAGAAATTAGCGACGACACTTTCTTCTTTTCAAGATTCTCTCGCGCCTTTTAGCGCCAAGTTTGACGAAGATTTTCTGAAAAATTTTTTTGAGTTCAATCCAAAGCCAGTCGCTTCCGCTTCAATCGCGCAAGTTCACAAAGCAAAATTAAAAACAGGTGAAGATGTTGCGGTAAAAATTCTTCGTCCGCGCATCGCGCAAATCATGGCTCGCGACATTTCGACACTCAGAATTATCGCAAAATTTCTGCCAAGAATTTTTTCGGATATTGCTGATTTGCTCGCGCAAGTTTCAAAAAGTGAATTGGATTTATTACTTGAAGCAGCCAACGCTTCAAAGCTTCGCGAGGATTTAAAAGGAGTGAAAGGTTTTTACGTTCCGACAATTTTTTGGAAATTTTCGAGCGAAAAAATTCTTGTTCTCGAGTGGCTTGACGGCATTCCATTTTCAAATTCACAGGCGATCAAAAACTCTTCTCACGATAAAAAACAAATCGCGCAGAACCTTGTCGTTAGCTACTTCAACCAAGTTTACGTTCACGGATTTTTCCACGGCGACATGCATCCAGGAAATTTATTTTTGCTAAAAAATGGCGATATTGGCGTGGTTGATTTTGGCATCATGGGCAAGCTCGACAAAAAAACCCGTCTCGCCGTTGCCGAAATTTTAATCGGATTCTTGCACAAAGATTACCAAAGAGTTGCCCAGCTTCACGTTGATGTGGGGCTTGTTCCCAAGGATACTGATATTGACGGTTTGGCGCTCTCTTGTCGCAAAATTGGCGAGACGGTCGTTGGCTTAAATGTGAGCGATATTTCAATCGCCAAACTCTTAACGAGTCTAATTACAATGACGCGCGACTACAAAATGGAAACGCGCCCAGATTTGCTGTTGTTGCAAAAAACCGTACTCGTCGTCGAAGGCGTTGGCGTAACGCTTGATCCTGATCTCAACATCTGGGAATTAGCCCGCCCTTGGGTTGCTGAATGGGCGAAAAAAAATATCGGCTTTGATGCCAAAATCAGAGATGCGTTTGTCGATTTATTTGAGTTGGCGAGGAAATTTTTAAGAAGCGCATAGATAAAGCCCTCTTTGCAAAAGAGGGTGGCGCGCAGCGTCGGGTGATTTTGGTGAAGCGAACTCAGTTGTGATTAATTCGCTAAAATCCTCCGTCTTGTTTTTGCAAAGCAAAAACAATCCACCTCCTTTTTCAAAGGAGGCAAAATCCGTTAATTTATGGCAAAAGATTTTACAGTTTTAGTTGTTGGTGCTGGTGCCAATGCAGATTTTAAGCTTAGGAAAGAAGGCAATAAGACAAAGTCGATAGCTATGCCAACAGGTGAGGATTTGGTTGGGAAAATTGCGGATTGGGAAGGGCAAGTTTTGCCGAATTTGTATTGGGGTTTTATTGCTAAAATAGCGGCAAAATACTGCGAAGAACCTCAGATAGAGGAAGTCGCTGATCTTGTCGCCTCTCATGAGAATGAGCACAATATTTACATGGTTTCCACAACAGAGATTGGCAAACAAATAGCTCTTCGCATCAAAAATGACTTCAAATCCGAGTTATTTTTCGGTGATTTGAGTTTAAGTGGTTTTGTTGTAAATCGGTCTCAAACCAACAAAAACGTTGCTGAGAAGATCAAGATCGACGATCAGCTCTGTTGGTACTACAAAATCTCCGAAATCGTTAAACACTACCAACCATTCAGCATCGACGAGATGCTTGATTCGATAAAGATCGGTAAAATTGATATAACCAGATGGTCGAATGATAACGAAGAAATCAGGAGGTCTTTAATCCAAGCTGGAAAGGATCTAATAGCCCTATTTTTGCTGCAGAGCGAAGACAAAAAAGTTTTTGATTACGAATCTAGCTGTTGGTATCGCCACTTGCGAAGCGCGATAATCAACTGCGGAAAAAACAAACGAGAGATCGAGGAAGAGTTAAAAAACTTTGTCATAATTTCATTTAACTATGACCGCAGTTTAGATTATTTTTTGCGTACTCGAGTTGGAGAATTTTACGATAAAATCAGAGTGATTTATCCTTACGGCTCGCTTGCCGAAAATGAGGTTTGGAATGCAGAAAAAAAAGATTATCAAAAAATTCCTTACGCTAGCGCGGAAAATGAGAAAAAATTTAAGAACAAATGGAAAAATTTTCAGCAAGCACAAGAGCTTGCAAAGACTCTAGAAGTAATTGGAGAATTGGAGGAAATTGAGAAGGGAAAGAAGAAGATTGCCGAGGTAGAAAAGTGCGTATTTGGTTTTTGCAAAATCTATTTTCTGGGCTTCGCTTTTCATGAAGAAAACTGCCGAATTATGGGAATGTTAAAGCCAAAATTCGAAGGAAGTCATCTTGGATTCTTGAGGGCTCTAAAAACCAATCCGGTTTTTTATACAAATTTTGGCGATAGCTCCAAAATCAAAGATGGATTTGATTCTGTTTTTAACTCCTCTGAGTCGCGTGAAGGAGCCTGGCGAAGAGGCGACGAATTTTTTGAAATTGGTCGCTCTTCTAAAAAAGGCACATACGACGCGTTATCCCAGGATTTTGATCTGAGACTCTACAAAGTCTGATTGAAAAAAGCCCTCTTTGCAAAAGAGGGTGGCGCGCAGCGTCGGGTGATTTTGGTGAAGCGAACTCAGTTGTGATTAATTCGCTAAAATCCTCCGTCTTGTTTTTGC
>JAGWWH010000012.1 GCA_018970485.1 Pseudomonadota bacterium
GCCACATCAACATCCCCTTTCTTTTCACAAGAGAAACGGTCCCATCAAAAGAATTGGGCTATTCTATTGATAAACATACAATTCAACAGGGAGAAGTAACATGCTCGCAAATGCTGCGGTTTTATCAGGCGCAGGAGAAAACTGAAGCCGATTGGGATGGAGAGAAAATCTTTCGTAAAATAGATGTCGAAATGGCTGATCGAAGCTCTGATGTGATCATAAATTTAACTAGATATCAGGATCGCAAAACTGGAGATGTTGTAGCTGTCATGAGAAGAGATTCTACAGGGGAAGAAAAAAAAACATATTGCCCCGAAACAAAAACCGATAAAATTGGTAATAATGTATCATTAGACCGAATCTCAATAAGTGCAAAAGATGATAGCGGAACAGTGGTGCAGCAGCTTCTTGAGCCTACTGCTTTTACCGTTCATTCGGGGGGAATGCATGGCGGGCATTGGGTTTCTTACAGCTTAGAGTTGAGAGGAGAAGATCCGGTATGGGTCTATCGTAGCGACACTACTTGTAGAATTGTTGACGAATCTTATGCGATGGAACAGTCAAAACAAGCCTGCTCGGTTAAATATTCTCCATTAGTGGATAACCCAGATGGGCCGCCAAGAAAAGAAGGCAAAGCAAGATTTAGAAGCAAACTTGCGGAGTATCGACCTAATGGCATCGAGAGCAGGGGTAATCAATGTTGGGGAAATGCTGGGATGAATTTTATGCTCAGTTGTGCTGATAGTTTTTACCAAGCAGATCTCGTGCGCGACCTTCCTCAAATACCAAATCAACGACAAGCGTTACTACGTAACGCCAATAAGGCTAAAGGTGATAGGGATGTAGAAAGAAGAGAGGCGAAGCCAGTTAAATCTGTAAGTAGCTCTAAATCTTCTTCATCCAAAGTTTCCACAGAGGCGCCAAAAGAAAATATTACTGAAAAGCTTGTTGAAATTGTCCTTAATTCGATCTCCGATCGCCCGGGAACGGGACAGTGTTATCAAAAACTATTGGATGAATTAGGCAGAGCTGGATCAGAACTAGACAAAGCATCAATCAATCAAGAATTGAGGAAATTAGATCTTCCCACCAAAATAGAGGATATTTTTCGAGAAGAGGCCAACGCATTTCTCAATCAATTTATCCCTCAGCCAAAATCAAGTGAGGGAAATTCTGAGATAAAAAAAGCTATCGAGATTAGCGAAGGAATCGACGGAGTTAGAGATTTTTTTGCTGATATGGAAAACCATCAAAACATCTCAGAAATGTTAAGATCTGATAAATTTGCACAGGGAGGAGAAAAATCTTTTGTGCACGATCCATCCGCTTTTATAGCAGAATACTTCCAATCAAAGAGCCCCACACCTACCGCAAAAACCGAAGCTGGAACAACCACCCCCACACCAGAAAAAAAACAATGGAAAAAGAAAAAAGAAAAACCTCTTACTTTAGAAGCGGCATGTGTTCAGGCGATTATCGATGATAAAAAGGAAGAACTAAAAAAATTATTGCCGGCAGCCAATCCAAGGGTTTTAAGTCATTTGAAGAAAATTGCCGAGGAAATGCAAGATGTTGAATTATCGAAAGATATCGAGAAGAGGCTCTCTGACAAAAAGGCGCCTGAGGCCAAACCAAAAACATCAAGAACTCCAAAAGACACTCATCCAGAGAGTAATTTGTCAAAAAATAGTCATTCGGATATTAGTTTGTTAGGGGATAAAGGTCTGACGGACATAAAAGTTGTAACCAATGCTTCAACAACAGCTCCCGATCAGAAGAGCCTCTCCAATAGGCCGCCTCTGATGGTAAGTGAATCAAACCAACTTCTCGATTTGTATCAAAACTCAAAAGGCGAGTTCGTAGCTTTAGGCATCAAAGCTGAAGAGTTTAGAAAGAGAGCAATGGATTATTATAAAGGATCTGAAGGAGAGAGTTTGGGCAAAGACGCGATAGAGGTTTTACGAATTTATTCTGCGCGCCCAAATACTTCAGTTGTTCCAAGGTCGGTAGAGTGGGTGGCAATTCATCAAGAAGCTAAAAAGAATGAAGCATCAAGAGAGTAAGGTTGGTAAAAAATCTTCTAGCGCAAATTTTCCGAGCAAAAAGATTCTCCTCGTAATCACTGGCTCAGTTGCGGCCTACAAATCAATGGATTTGCTGCGCTTGCTTAAGAAAAAAAATTACGAAGTCACCTGCATTTTAACCGAATCGGCGCAGCAATTTATTACGCCGCTTTTGGTTTCGAGCTTGTCGGGAAATAAAACGCACACCGAAATTTTTTCTGACGAAGACGCGACTGGAATCAACCACATCAAGCTCTCGCGCGATTCTGATTTAATCGTCGTAGCGCCGGCAACAGCAGATTTTATTGCAAAATTGGCCAACGGTTACGCCTCGGATTTAGCTTCTTCGGTGATTCTTGCGGCGAATAAAAAAATCATTCTCGCGCCAGCAATGAACGAGAAAATGTGGGAAAATTTGCAGACGCAGAAAAATTTGCAGACTCTTGTTGAGTCAGGTGTGGCGCTGGTTGATCCCGAGTCAGACATTCTCGCTTGTGGCGAACTTGGCGTTGGAAAAATGGCCGCTCCCGAAAAAATTTGCGAAAAAATTTGCGATTTTTTTGAAAATCAAAATCTCTTGAAAGGTCAGCGAATCCTGATCACAGGCGGCTCCACGATTGAACCAATCGATTCAGTTCGCTTCATTGGAAATCATTCTTCGGGCAAACAAGCAATTGAAATCGCCAAAGTTTTAAACGAGATGGGTGCAGACGTGACGCTGGTTGTGGGCAATATTCGTGAAGCGATTCCTTTGCCGAAAGAGAAAATAATTCGCGTAAAAACTGCTGAAGAAATGTTCGACGCAGTCCGTCACTTCGTCATTCCCAAGCAAACTCAAATCCAGGAAATCTCGTCACCCACTCTGGATCCCCGCCTGAGCAGAGACGACTCGAGAGAAAGATGCGTCGACGTTTTTATTAGCTGCGCAGCGGTTGCGGATTTTCGTGTGAAAAATTTTTCCGACAAAAAAATCAAAAAAAATTCTGAAGAAAATCTGACGCTCGAACTCGAAAAAAATCCGGATATTTTGGAGTTTGTCGGTAATTCTACAAACCGTCCCGGGCTAGTGATTGGCTTTGCTGCCGAGGATTCAAGTCTCGAAGAATACGCGCGCGAAAAACTAAAAAAGAAGAACTGCGATTTGATTGTCGCCAACGACATTGAGTCGGGAAAAATTTTCGGCGCGAATGAAACCGACGCGATTTTTGTTACTGCAAAAAAATCAGAAAAATTAGGAAAAATTTCCAAAACAAAATTGGCAAAATTGCTCGCAGAAAAGATTTTGAGCACCGTGCTCAAAATCTAGCTCTAACCACGATTGGCGCGGTTTTGACTTTCAAAAAGGTTAATTTTTTACTCTTCAGTTAATTAATCTTTTTGCCGGTTGAGACTTGGATTGAGTGGAGTCGAAACCAAGAAATTTTTGCTACAAAAAATCAATACGACCAAATGCAAGAAGGAGATTACCAAAATTTTATTTACCTCGCGCTGATTCTAATTTTGCTGATTAGCAGCGTTGCTTCACGTCGTGATTTGGATTTTAAGAAAATCGTTAAATATCTCGCAGCCTGGTCGGGCATTGGGTTGGTGATTGTCGCGCTTTACGCTTACCGCTTCGAATTTGCCGATTTTAAAATGCGAATTTTGGGCGAGATTAATCCTGCGTCGGCGCAAGTTGGAGAATCTGGAGAGTTGGTAATTAACATTTCGCAAGACGGACATTTTTACCTGAACACAAAAATCAACGGCGTCGCGATCCGCTTCATGATTGACACGGGGGCGAGTGACATTGTTTTGAGTGTTGCTGAGGCGGAGAAAATTGGCGTGAATACAAAAATTCTTCAATTCAACAAAACCTACCAAACCGCTAACGGTAAATCTTTTGGCGCTACGATTAAGTTAGAAGAGTTGGAAGTGGCGAACGTTAAGTTTCGTAACGTGACTGCATCCGTGAACAGCGCTGAGATGGGAACTTCTTTACTTGGAATGAGCTTTTTGCGGCGCTGCAAAAAATACGAATTTTATCAAGACAAGCTGGTGCTGACTATTACCTAGTCACTACCTAGCTATTCCGAGAAGTTTGTTGTTGAAGACGCAGAGTAATCCGTCTGAGAGGCGAAGGGTGAACTGTCTTGCGACGGTCGGAACGACGACGTAATCGTCACGAATGACGTAGGTTAGAGATCTTTCTGCTCCGGAAGAATCTACGGCGCTGATGGTGGGAATTACCAAGTTGTCGTTAGGAAATTGGAAGTTGGTTTCAGAGCCATTGTCGTAGACTTTTAACGGCATGATGTTGTCAGATTTTCCAGACAAGCTGTAGTCTAAATTGATTTCCAATCCTTCTGGATTGCGCACTACTATTCCTGGTAAATCCTCATCGGCTCTAACCAATGGAGTAGGAGTTTTGATAATTGAAGCCCCTATTGGTGGCGCTGGAGGAGGTAATATTGGCTTTGCTGCGGGGTTGGGCATTGATAGTTGCGGTGGTATTGGCAAAGGCTGTCCTATTTGAGGGTAAAAGAATCTGATCGTGTAAACTAAATCTTCGTCGGCTTTACCACTAAACTCGTCTGATCTGATGTCGAAATGGTAAGTGCGCTTGTTGGTAATGATCGTCATGTTGGTGTGAGCGGCGATCTCGAGAGGGCGAATAAAAAGTCTCTTGCCGGCAGGAGTTAAGCGCCACGCAAAAGCTTCACCGATTGAGATCATTTCGATTTCTTCGTCTTCAGAAAATTCAATGAAGGATTGGTAGTTGTAGTAGAATTTTAGCTCGTAGACCTCGTTTGGATTGTAGACCAAAGTTCTGATGCGCGAGTCGGTGGTTATTGGAGTTTGGGCGTAAGCGAGGGAGGAGAGGAAGAGGTAAAAAGCTAAACTGATTAAAGAAATTTTTTTCATGTTTAGTAAGAAAATACCTCTTCTGCGATAGCGTATTTATTAACTTGAAAGCCTAGGGGATTGATGAGTCTTTCTTCCATTGTTAAGCGCATTTCAGGAGAGAAATAGAATCCCATTGTAATGACTTCGTCTTTGGTTTCGGCATCGGATTCTTTTTTAGTAATTTGTCGCGCAAGACGGATTTGTACGGTGTTATTGTCGATGGGTTGGATCGATTTTACTCTTACTTCGATTATTGTTTCCGCCCCTAATTCTCTAGCTCGAATGCGGTTACGATAATCCGCATAAACTCCGGGAGTTGAAAATAATCTAACTTTGTCGGCGTCTTTTTTGTAAGTTTTTGGATCGTATCCGCTAGCGGCGTGAATGAATTCGTTAACAAAAAATTTGCGAATCATTTGATCGCCAGTGAAGTTTTCTGCAGTCAATTGATTGACAATGGTTGCAACTCCACTCTTGTCTTCGACCTGTATTACGTAAGGCTCAATTGATTTTGAAGACATTACGTTTTTTACAAAAATCACCGCGATTGCGACAGAAAACATCGAGATCAAAGTAAAGAGAAGGAGGATATTTCTCTGAACAGTCACAATTTGGTAACGGTTTGAGTACCAACTTTTTATTTTGATTTTAGATTGCTTGCTGTCCGACATTATTTGAAAGATTTTCGCGCGAACCTAGAGGGGTTGATTAATATTTCAAGGCGTCTTAAGCAGCGCGCCGAGTCGCGATTGGCGTGACTTCAGACAATATTCAAAAATGAACTTTTACCACTCAAACAATCCTATTTCTCAAAGAATCGAGCAGCTGAATTGGACATTAATTTCGTTAATTATCGTTCTAGCTTTCATGGGCTTTTTGATGCTTTATTCTGCCGGAGGTGGGTCGTTTTATCCCTGGTTAATAAGACAGATCGTCTTCTTTGCGATCTTCTTCCCGCTGATGATTTTTATTGCGGTAACCGACATCAAAATTTGGTTTAAACTTTCCTACCTCTTCTACGCGATCGCGCTTACCCTCATTATTATCGTTGACGTAATGGGACACAGCGCGATGGGAGCAACGAGATGGTTTCGTGTTGGTTCGTTAACAATTCAGCCGTCAGAAATAATGAAGGTTTGTCTCGTTCTCGCCCTTGCTCGCTACTTCTACAAAATCGAAGCAAAAAGCATCGGCAGAATAAAATTTGTAATCATCCCTCTGGCCATGATCGCTTTGCCGGCGGTTTTTATTTTTCATCAACCTGATTTAGGTACGGCGATTATTTTAATTTTGGTTGGAGTTTCAGTATTATTTTTAGCTGGAATTAAGCTGTGGAAGTTTGTTTCTGTTGGTTTCGCAGCCTTAGCCGCAATTCCATTTATTTGGCACTTTTTGCTCTACGATTATCAGAAAAAGCGCGTTCTTACTTTCTTGAATCCCAACGAAGATCCTTTGGGTAGCGGTTACAACATCATTCAATCAAAAATCGCGATTGGCTCTGGAGGCATATTTGGCAAGGGCTATTTGAATGGCACGCAAGGCCAATTGAATTTTCTGCCAGAGAAGCAAACCGATTTTATTTTCACGATGCTTTCCGAAGAATTGGGTTTCGCTGGTAGCGTTTTTACGATCGCCATTTGTTGCGCGATCATTGCCATCTGCGCTAGAATCGCCATGAAAACGAGACATCAATTCGGACGATTAGTTAGCTCGGGGATCGCCAATATTTTTTTCGTCCACATGTTTATCAACATGGGAATGGTAACCGGAATCCTTCCCGTTGTAGGCGCCCCGCTACCTTTCGTTTCTTACGGTGGCACAATTATGGCTTCGATGATGATTGGTTTTGGACTAGTGCTTAACACTGATTTGTATCACTCAGCACCAGTTAGCACTAAAAACTAAAGTCCTACATACCACTTGCTTGCGACACTTAATTTCGCTTTTTCAAGTAGCTGAGATTTTTCTAAATCGTGATTTCCGCACACCAATAAAATTTGTTTTGCGCCTTTTGATTTTGCTCGCGAGGTGATTTCATTTAGTAATTCTAAGCCAGTAGAGAGCCACAGATTCGGCGACTTCACGCAGAAATCATCGATCATTAAAGTTGCTCCGGCGTCGTAAACCTCTGGAGGAGAAATTATTTTTCCGATTACAAAACCACTGCGGCCGAAGTCGCGCAAGGCAATCACATTTTGTTTTTGAATTTCTTCCTCAAAAAATCGCGCCTGAATTGTATCGGAATTTTCGGCCATTTTCCAAAATTGCTTTTGGTGTTGTTCGTAATCAGCGCGTTTAGAGTGGCTTAAATCAACCATCCAAGAGATATCTTGTTTTGTGGCTGTGAGTATTTCTGCGCTGCCTTTTTTCATAGTTGTGCGCTGTTTTTGAGGGCGCTTAAAAAGCTAAATCTTGTCGTAAGAAATTTTTTCTTTTTTTGCTCCGGGATGCGTTACGGCGCCGAACCTTGCTGATCCTACGGTTTGGGCGTATTTCCACAGAGTTCCTGATTGGTAATCATTTTCTCTTGGTGTCCACGCGGCTTTGCGCGATGCGATTTCTTCGTCGCTTAAAGCCACGTCAATCGTGCCTTTGATGGCGTCGATGGTGATTTGGTCGCCGTTTTTAAGGAGCGCGATCATGCCGCCAACTGCGGCTTCGGGGCTGACATGGCCGATACAAAATCCACGCGTGCCGCCAGAAAATCTGCCGTCAGTAATTAGTGCAACTTTGCTTCCCATGCCTTGGCCGTAGATCGCCGCAGTGGTGGCAAGCATTTCACGCATTCCAGGTCCTCCGCGAGGTCCTTCATAACGAATTACTAAAACATCACCTTCTTTGTAAGCCTTACGCTCTACGGCTTTGAAGCACTCTTCTTCTGAATCAAAACACAAGGCGCTGCCGGTGAAAATTAGGGCGTCATTTTGCATCCCAGCAATTTTTACAACCGCGCCGTCACTAGCTAAATTGCCGCGCAAAGTAACAACGCCGCCAGTTGGCGATAAAGGTTTTTCAGGGCGATAAACCACGTCTTGGTTTTCGTTGAATTTGATGTTGGCTAAATTTTCAGCCATTGTTTTGCCCGTTACCGTCATGCAATCGCCGTGGATGTAGCCGGCGTCCAACAAAACTTTTAGAATCATTTGCACGCCACCAACTTCAAAAAGGTCTTTTGCCACATATTTTCCGCCCGGTTTCATGTCGGCAATGTAGGGCGTTTTTTTGAAAATTTTTCCCACTTCAAAAATATCAAAATCAATTCCGCACTCATTGGCAATGGCCGGTAAGTGAAGAACAGCATTGGTTGAGCCGCCAGTTGCCGCAACAATTGTGGCGGCATTTTCAAGTGCTTTGCGCGTGACGATGTCGCGTGGTTTGATGTTTTTTTCGATTAGATTCATCACCGCTTTGCCCGATTGGTAAGCGTATTCATCGCGCGATTCGTAAGGTGCGGGAGTGCCAGAAGATCCCGGCAAAGCCAGTCCAATTGCCTCAGAAACGCAGGCCATTGTGTTGGCGGTGAACTGTCCTCCGCATGCTCCAGCGCTGGGGCATGCCGCTTTAGTTAAAATTTGCAAATCAGCTTCAGTCATTTTGCCAGCATCTCTCATGCCTACAGCTTCAAAGACATCCACGATTGTCACATCTTTGTCTTTAAACCTGCCTGGTAAAATTGAACCGCCATACATGAAGACAGATGGCACGTTTAGACGACACATTGCCATCATCATTGCGGGCAAAGATTTATCGCAGCCAGCAATCCCAACTAAGGCATCGTAGCAATGTCCGCGAACGGTTAGTTCGATTGAGTCGGCAATTACCTCGCGTGATGCCAATGATGATTTCATGCCTTGGTGACCATTGGCAATGCCGTCTGTGACGGTGATTGTGGTGAATTCGCGCGGTAGTCCGCCGGCATCTTTTACCCCTTTTTTTGCAGGTTGGGCTTGGCGTTGCAGGGCAATATTGCAGGGTGCTGCTTCATTCCACGCGCTGACCACGCCAACAAAAGGAGAGGCTAAATCTTCGTCATTTAAACCCTGTGGATATAAGTCGGTTTTAATGTTGTAGAGCATCGTTTTACGTCCTTCGCAGCCGTGCGAATTAGTTACGTAGCGCGAAGGAAGTTTTGATTTGTCGAATTTTGGCATTTTATTTTGATTAGTATTTCGTCCACGAGGTTGGGTTTTATGGGCTGAAATTAGTTTATTAGGAGTTTCCGATCTGTTAGGAAGAAGGCTGCTGAGATGCTTCTTTGTTGCGCATTAAGCTGCGATATCTCGCTACGTTGGCGTTATGTTCTTGTAGTGTTGAAGCAAAAACATGGTCACCATTTCCACTAGCAACGAAGAAAATATAATCAGTTTTAAGTGGATTTAAGACTGCTTTTAACGATTCAACTCCTGGGTTACAAATCGGCTGAGGGGGCAGGCCGTAGATGTTATAAGTGTTAAAGGGAGAGTTGTTCTGAATATCACTAACCCTTATTGGACGCTCGAGCTTTTTGTCTCCGAGGGTAAAAGAATAAATAATTGTTGGATCGGATTGTAGCTTCATACCTTTGCGCAATCGATTCACAAACACGGAGGCAACTTTCCCACGCTCTGATTCGATGCTGGTTTCGCGCTCAACTATTGAAGCTAAAATCACAGCCTGTTCTTTAGTTTTGATTGGAATTGATTGATCGCGCTGCTCCCATAATCCATCGATAGTGCGAGTCATTGCTTCCTGCATGCGTTTGACGATGCCAGCTTTGGTGTCGTTATAGGAATAAAAATAAGTTTCAGGAAGCAATGATCCTTCTTTTACATCTTCGGGCAACTTGCCAATTAGTCCTTGAGCCTGATCAACATTTAGTAAGGAAGAGTGAGTGGATAAGCCTTCAGCAATCGTAACTTTGCGGAAAAAAATATTTCCGCGAATCATTTTGTGTAAAATTTTGTAGTAAGAGATATGCTTCTCGAAGAAATATTCTCCGTAACGCACTTTGGGATCGATGCCTTTTATTGCCTGTCCGATGTAAAGAAATGTTGTAGGGCTTTCGATGATTTTTTCTTGATGTAACTTATCCACAACTTCACGCAAGGTCATGCCCTTATCAACAACGAAGCGCTTATCTTCTTTGTGGTAAGAGTTTGGAGCGTTGAAATACATGATCACGCCGATCACCAGAGTGATGTAGCAAATAACCAAAACCGAGATTGTTGCGCAGGTGATGAGAATGTTATGTTTTAAGCGGCTGCTCATGCAAAGCGTTTTAGAACTAGGCAGGCGTTAGTTCCGCCGAAGCCAAATGAATTTGACATCGCAACGTCAATCTTTTTTTCCTTAGCTTTTTTAGCTACTAAATCGATGTCACAACCTTCGGAAGGATTATCGAGATTAAGCGTTGGTGGTGCGATATTATCGCGAATCGCCAAGATAGAAAATATTGCTTCAACCGCTCCAGCAGCTCCTAACAAATGTCCAATCGATGATTTAGTTGAAGACATCGAAAGTTTGTAAGCGTGATTGCCAAAAACTTTCTTAACTGCACCAACTTCTATTTCATCTCCAAGTGGCGTAGAAGTGCCGTGAGCATTGATATAATCTATTTCTTCGGGATTTAGTCCCGCATGTTTTAGAGCGAGATTCATTGCGTAAGTTGATCCACGTCCAGAGTTTTCCGGGGCGGTGATGTGATAGGCGTCACCGGACATTCCGTAGCCGACGATTTCTGCATAAATTTTTGCACCACGTTTTTTTGCATGCTCCAACTCCTCGAGCACTAAAATTCCTGCACCCTCGCCCATTACGAAGCCGTCGCGATCTTTATCCCAAGGGCGTGATCCTGCTGTAGGATTGTCATTAAAATTGGTTGAAAGTGCGCGCATTGCCGCGAAGCCACCGATACCAACTTCACAAATTGCTGATTCAGCTCCGCCGGCAACCATTACATCAACATCGCCATATTCAATCATACGAGCAGAGTCGCCAATTGCGTGAGATCCACTGGCACAAGCGGTAACAACCGCATGATTTGGTCCCATGAATTCGTGCCTAATAGAAACTTGTCCGGAGGCTAGATTGATCAAGCTTTGTGGGATGAAAAATGGACTAATTTTTCTAATGCCTCTTTCTTTCATGACGACCGAAGTCTTTTCGATTGAGGGTAATCCGCCTACTCCAGAGCCAATCATCACACCAGTACGATATTTTTGCTCTTCAGTTTCCGCTTTCCAGCCGGAATCAGCAATTGCCTGCTCAGCAGCGCCGATAGCAAAGTGAATGAAGCGATCCATCTTCTTTTGTTCTTTAATGTCGACGTAACTATCGAGATTAAACATACCTTCGCCTGTTCCGAATTTTACTTCTCCAGCGATTTTGCACGGCGATTCTTCAGGATTAAAAATAGTGATTACATCTAGACCAGATTCGCCATTAATTAATTTTTTCCAAGTGCCTTCGGAGTTTGAAAATAGTGGCGTAACTGCCCCAATACCGGTTATTACAACTCGTCTTTTTTGTGTCATTTTTCTGGAGATTTGTTTGAGAACTAAGAAGAGGGGCGGCGTCTTAGAGAAGGAAAAATTTTAGTCAATTTTGCGCTGTTAAAACAACCTTCGCAGCATCACTAATAGCCGCCAAAAATTCCGACCAATGCGCAATTTGCTTTTGCCAACTTTTTTGCCGTAGTCATAAAAAATCGGTATCTCGTCAAGGCGGGAATTGAGACGTGATAATTTTATTAGAAGCTCACAAGTGTAAGTAAATTCTGGCTCGGTGATGAAATCTTCTTTTTCTTTGGCGAAAAGTTTTTTGAGTTTTTCGTTTTTGTAGATGCGATATCCGCTGCTGTAATCTTGTAATTTTTCACCAGAAATTCTTTTTACGGCAAAAATATTTTGCAAAAGAAGAGAAGTACCCTTGCTGATGAATCGGCGATGTATCGGAAAGTTAGACATTACGCTATTACCACAAAAGCGCGAGGCGACGAGAAGATCGAGAGAGTTATTTTTAAAATGTTTTATCATCTCAGTAATCTGCTGTGGATTGTGAGTGTTGTCGGCATCGAGAGTGATGAGCAAATCTTCGTCGGCTGAATTTTCTATGACCTCAACAAAAAGCCGCTTGTAAGCCAAGCCAAGTCCACGCTGACTTTTTTTAGGTAAAACGGTTATTTTGTGAGATTTTTGAAATTCTGAAATAACGCGCGGAGATCTGTCGCTTGTGCCATCAATGCACATAAAGACCTCAAATTTTTCGTTCGATTTTTTTAATTCTTTAAAAAGATCGGGAAAAAGTTTGGGAAGATTTTTTTCTTCGTTTAGGCAGCAGATGAGAACTTTGATCAATTTTAAAAAAATGAATTTTAGATTTGGATGACATCCAAATTACTTGGGATGAGCGTCGAATTAAGAAAAATAAAAAGTAACCTACTTAAGTAAAAATCAAAAAACTTGTTAATCTCCAAACAATCTTTCGACATCATAATTATTGGTTCTGGCGGCGCTGGTTTAATGGCGGCGATTTCGGCAATTGAATCTGGCAGGAAAAATATTGCAGTAATTAGTAAAGTTGTTCCAAGCAGCAGTCATACCGTTGCGGCTAAGGGAGGAATTAATGCGTCACTTAGCAATGTAGAGACAGATGATTGGAAATGGCATGCCTACGACACACTAAAAGGATCTGATTATTTGGCGGATAACGACGCGGTTGAGCTGCTTTGTCGCGAGGCGCAAATGGCAATTTTAGATTTAGAAAAAATGGGCGTGGTTTTCTCGCGCAAAGATGACGGAAAAATTTCTCAACGTGCTTACGGCGGACAAACTACCAATTTTGGAAAAGGCGGCGTGGCATATCGCGCCTGCTATTCAAAAGATGAAACTGGTCACACAATTCTTCATACTCTCTACGAACAAGCGGTAAAAAAAGGTGTGAAATTTTTCTCAGAATTTTTTGTTACGGATTTATTGATTGAGGCCCAGAACCATTGTCACGGCTGCCTCGCGCTTGATTTGAGTTCTGGTGAGTTAGTGATTTTTTCTGCACAAACCACAATTCTTGCAACTGGCGGTTACAGCCAAATTTATCAAAATACGACATCGTCACTAATCTGCACTGGCGATGGCTCGGCCTTAGTTTTTAAAGAAGGTTTGCCGCTACAAGATATGGAGTTTGTGCAATTTCATCCAACTGGAATTGAGGGTCGGGGATTTTTGATAACCGAGGCTGCGCGCGGCGAAGGGGGTTATTTAGTAAATTCTTCCGGTCAGCGTTTTATGCAAAATTACGCGCCAAAGATGTTGGAGTTGGCTTCTCGTGACATCATTTCGCAAGCAATGGCCACCGAGATTCACAAGGGAGAAAAAATTTATCTCGATCTGCGTCATTTGGATGAAGAAGTTCTAAATAATAAACTTCCCGGTGTCATTGAGTTAGTAAAAAATTTTGTGCGCCTTGATGTAAAAAAAGATTTAATTCCCGTCTCGCCTTCCGCTCATTACACGATGGGTGGAATCCCAACTGATCTCGATTGTGTTGTGATCGAGGGCTTGATGGCTGTAGGCGAGACAGCTTGCGCTTCTGTTCATGGAGCAAATCGTTTGGGCTGTAATTCTTTGCTCGATTTAATCGTGTTTGGGAAAATTGCTGGAAAGAAGGCTGCGGAAAAAATTGTCCAAAAAAATGCTGTAATCGCTGAAAAAATCGCCGCAGAAAAAATCGAGAAACTCAAAAAACTTTTCGGCTCGTCAGAAGTTGAGTCGCTCGCTTTTCTGAAGAAAGAGTTGCAAGAAAATAACGAAAAACATCTTGGCGTATTCCGCGATAAAAAATTATTGGAATCAGGTCTAGAAAGGCTTCGAGAGCTTTACGAGATTTTTAAAAACTACAAAATCAAAAATAAAAACCTGATGTGGAATGAGGAGCTGGTTGAATATTTTGAGCTGGAGAATCTTTTGCTAAATTCTTTGGCGACAAATTTTTCAGCGCTGAATCGTCGCGAAAGTCGCGGCGCGCATTATCGATCTGATTTTTGTGATCGTGACGATAAAAATTTTCACGCACATAGCTTGGTGAAGATGCGAGATGATCTGGAATTTTCTCTAAAAACTGTTCGTAATTTTTCGGAAATTCCCGAACTCAACTTAGAACTGCAAAAAAGGAGCTACTAATGTCGATCACAATCAAAACAAAATATCTTGGAAATTTGCGAACTGAGTCAACTCATCTCAAGTCCGAAAGTCTCGTCATCACTGATGCTCCGGTGGATAATAAAGGTAAGGGTGAGGCTTTTTCACCGACTGATCTGCTCGCTACTTCGCTAGCAACTTGCATGATGACGATCATGGGAATTGCCGCGAATCAGCACAATTTATCGATCGAAAACTTATGTTGTGATGTGACTAAAATAATGGCGACAAATCCAAGAAGAGTTTCGGAAATCATCGTCGAATTCCACTTTGCTGCGAATGATTTTGATGAAATGCAGAAAGATATTTTGCGAGATGCGGCCAGTTCTTGTCCTGTCGCATTCAGCCTTCACTCCGATCTAAAAAAAACGACGATCTTCAATTTTTGAAATTCTTGAGAGTGGTGATCTCAAGAATTTCTGGTTACGTGGTGTAGTCTGTGGTGAGACTTATGTAAAATTTAATCCTACTTTTATCAGACGCAATTTAAAATTTTAGCATGTCAATATTCTTGTTTTTTATCTTATTTGTTGGGGCTTTGGTTGTTTTTAATCCCTCTCCAATCGACGTTAATTGGCAAACTGCATCGCGTGAGAGCGCTAATTTAGTGGCTTTGGCACAAGATGAATCAGAAGCGCAGATTCAGATTTATTCGGCAAAAGCATTTTCTTGGCGGGGAAAGTTTAGTCGTCATACATGGATCGCAACGAAGGAGAAGGATGCTAAAAATTATCTAGTTTTTCATGTTTTACTTTGGGGAACTTATTTTGGCTCGGATGGTGTGGTTGTAGTGCAAGAAGATTTACCAGATCGTTTTTGGTACGGCGCAAAGCCGGAAATTATTTTTTCTGTTTCTGGTTCTGAAGCGGAAAAAATTATCCCCCAAATTTATGCTGCGACTAAATCCTATCCTTACCAAAAATTCTACCGCGCTTATCCGGGTCCAAACAGCAATACCTTTGTCTCGCATGTGATTCGCTCAATCCCCGATTTAAAAATCTCTCTACCAAATAACGCCATTGGCAAAGATTGGTTATGCGACGAAAATGGTGTTAAGTTTTTTGCTTTTTCCGAGTCTAAAACTGGTGTGCAATTTTCTCTTTACGGGATGTTAGGAGCAACTTTTGGGCTGATTGAGGGTATTGAGATAAATATTATTGGGCTTTCTTTTGGGATCGATTTTTTGCGTCCAGCAATAAAGCTGCCGGCGATTGGTAGAGTTGGATTAGCTCTGAACGGATGATGACTCGATTAAAACTAGAAGTTTTCCGGATTCGTTAATTTCAGCGTAACCACCTGCAACCGGAATTTGTTTTAGAGCGTTTTGTTTGTCGTCAAATATTGTGATCTGACCTTCGCGTATTAGAGCGACAACAGCTTCATGACCTTCCATAAAACCAATGTCGCCTAAAACTGAAGGAACAACCGCCATATGACAATGGCCGTTAAAAATTACACCTTCTGGAGAGATGATTTCGAGTTTTAAGTTCGACATTCTACTTCGATTCCTTCAAAAGTTTTTCACCTTTAGCGATCGCTTCTTCGATGTTTCCAACCATGTAGAAAGCGGCTTCAGGAAGATGATCATATTCTCCGGCGCAAATTGCTTTGAATCCAGAAACGGTATCTTTCAACGAAACTAATTTCCCCGGCGCGCCAGTGAAAACCTCAGCTACGTGGAAAGGCTGCGACAAGAAGCGTTGAATTTTTCTAGCACGAGCAACCGTCAATTTATCTTCTTCAGAAAGTTCATCCATACCAAGAATCGCGATGATGTCTTGTAAGGATTTGTAGGCCTGAAGAATTTTTTGAACTTCACGAGCAACGTCATAATGCTCTTGTCCAACAACGCGCGGATCAAGGATGCGCGAGGTTGAGTCAAGAGGATCTACCGCTGGATAAATACCGATTTCGGCGATTTGACGAGAAAGAACTGTAGTGGCATCCAAATGCGAGAATGAAGTCGCCGGAGCTGGATCTGTCAAGTCATCAGCAGGAACGTAAATCGCTTGAACTGAAGTGATAGAGCCATGCTTGGTTGAAGTGATGCGCTCTTGCATCATTCCCATTTCAGTCGCGAGAGTTGGTTGATAACCTACGGCTGAAGGAATACGACCAAGAAGAGCTGAAACTTCAGAGCCTGCTTGGGTGAAACGGAAGATATTATCGACGAAGAAAAGCACATCGCGACCTTCTTTGTCACGGAAATATTCTGCCTGAGTTAAGCCTGTCAAAGCGACGCGAGCACGGGCTCCAGGTGGTTCGTTCATTTGTCCGTAAACAAGCGCTACTTTGGAATTCTTGAGATTTTTTACATCGATAACGCCTGAATCCATCATCTCGTGGTAAAGATCGTTACCTTCGCGAGTTCTTTCACCTACTCCGGCAAACACTGAATATCCGGAGTGAGCTTTGGCAACGTTGTTAATCAATTCCATGATCAAAACTGTTTTGCCAACACCCGCACCGCCGAACAAGCCAATCTTCCCGCCTTTTGAATAAGGAGCGAGAAGGTCGATTACCTTGATGCCGGTAACAAGAATTTCAGTGTCAGTTGCTTGATCTACAAGCTCTGGAGCTGCGGCATGAATTGGAAATAATTCTTTTGATTCGATTGGGCCTTTTTCATCGATTGGCTCGCCGATCACGTTCATGATTCGACCAAGAGTTGCTTCACCGACCGGAACAGAAATTGCTTTGCCAGTATCGATTACTTCAGTGCCGCGCGTTAGTCCGTCAGTTGAATCCATGGCGATTGTGCGAACAGTTTTTTCACCAACGTGAAGGGCGACTTCTAGCACCAATTTTTTGCCGTCATTTTGACAAGTTAGGGCGTTGTAGATCGCTGGCAATTCGCCATTTTCAAATTCAACGTCAACAACCGCAGAAATTACCTGCGTGATTTTTCCTTTGTTTTGCATGTTTTGAAGGAGGGGTTGGGGGGCTTAAAAAGGGCGCGCAACCTAAAAAACGAATCAATAAGTGCAAGTGCCCAAAATCAATTTTTGATTTTTGATTTTTAATTCTGATTTTGTCGCGATCTCTCTAATTCAGAAATCGCAAATCAATGTCCTCAGAAACCAAAAACGTCACGATAAATTTTGGCCCGCAACATCCAGCCGCACATGGTGTTTTGCGTCTCGTGCTCGAGATGGACGGAGAGGTAATTACCCGCGCCGATCCCCACATTGGCTTGTTACATCGCGGCACAGAAAAGTTGATCGAATATAAAACTTATTTGCAGGCTGTGCCTTATTTTGATCGTCTCGATTACGTTTCGCCAATGTGCCAAGAGCACGCTTACGCGTTGGCTGTGGAAAAACTTTTGGGCATCCAGGTTCCTCGTCGTGCGCAGTTTATTCGCGTATTATTTTCTGAGATCACGCGCATCCTAAATCACATCATGGCCATAACTACACAGGCTCTAGACGTTGGGGCAATGACACCACTTTTATGGATGTTCGAAGAACGCGAAAAAATGATCGGTTTTTACGAAAAAGTTTCCGGGTCTAGAATGCACGCGGCTTATATTCGTCCAGGTGGAGTTCATCAAGATTTGCCGGACGGGTTACTCGCAGAAATCAAAAAATTTGCTGAAGAATTTCCAAAAAAAATCGACGACATGGAAGATCTTCTAACCGAAAACCGTATCTTCAAACAACGCATGGTTGATATCGGTGTTGTAAGTAAAGAAGAGGCTTTGGATTGGGGTTTTTCTGGCCCGATGATTCGCGGCTCAGGAATTGCTTGGGATCTACGTAAATCTCAACCTTACGAAGTTTACGGCGAATTAGATTTTGATGTTCCGGTCGGCAAAAATGGCGATTCTTACGATCGTTACCTAATTCGCGCCGAAGAAATGCGCGAGTCGGTGAAGTTGATTTTGCAATGTGTAGAAAAAATGCCGGAAGGCCCAATTACTGTTGACGATCCAAAAATCTCTCCACCAAAAAGATCTGAAGCCAAGCACGACATGGAATCGCTAATCAATCACTTCAAACTTTTTACCGAAGGTTACCACGTTCCCGCCGGCGAGACTTACGCTTCAGTTGAGGCGCCAAAAGGTGAGTTTGGAGTTTACATTATTTCTGACGGCTCCAACAAACCACATCGTTGCCGCGTTCGCGCGCCTGGCTTCGCGCATTTGCAAGGATTAGAATTTATGGTCAAAGGCCACATGCTTGCTGACGTAGTCACAGTGATCTCCACTCAAGACATCGTGTTTGGCGAAGTTGACAGGTAATTTTTGATTCCTACTTTGCGCCGCCCCCAAGTAATCTCCCCCAATTTTTTAAGGTGTTTTCATGAAAATCTTCAACTCGCTTAAATCTGCAAAAAGCAGAGACAAGAATTGTAAAATTGTTCGTCGCAAAGGTCGTCTCTACGTTATCAACAAGTTAAAGCCCCGCTTTAAAGCTCGCCAAGGCTAATTTACTGATTGCCGCTTATTGATGAAAATTCGAATCGGCACTCGCACTAGCAAATTAGCACTCTCCCAAGTCGCAGAAGTTCACCTACTTCTCTCCGACCACTTCCCAGATTTACAAATCGAAATTGTTCCAATCACCACCTCTGGTGACAAAATCCAAGACAAAAGTTTAGCTGATATTGGAGGCAAAGGCCTCTTCATTAAAGAGCTCGAAGAGGCTCTACTGCAAAATAAAATCGATGTTGCGATTCATTCCGCAAAAGATGTTCCACCATTAATTCATCCAGAAACCGAAATTGCTGCCTTCACTCCAAGACTAGATTCGCGTGATTGCTTCATTTCAAATAAATTCGCGAGCATCGAAAAAATGCCAAAAGGTGCGGTGATTGGCACCTCTTCATCTAGACGTAAATCAATTCTTCTGAGACTTCGTCCCGACTTAAAAATCGTCAATTTTCGCGGCAATGTTGACACGCGTTTGCGCAAACTCGAAGAGGGTCTTGTTGATGCCACAATTCTTGCATTTTGTGGCCTAGCCAGACTTGGCAAAGAAGGTTTAATTACAAAAACCTTTGAAAAAACCGAGATGCTTCCGGCTGGAGGGCAAGGCGCGTTGGCATTACAAATTAGAAAATCTTCAACTGAACTCGCAGATTTGCTCAAAAAAATTAACGACGAGAAAACTATGATTGCGGTAAAATGTGAGCGAGGATTTTTGCGCGAGCTCGGAGCCTCTTGCTCAACCCCGGTAGGAGTTCACGCCGAGATCGAAAATGAAAACTTAATTCTCAAAACAGAGTTGCTGAGTCACGATGGAAGTAAGTTTTTTAAAACCAATTCGAGTGGAAAAATCGAGCTAAAAGATGCAATTGAGCTCGGAATCGCTGCGGCAAAAAAAGTAAAAAAAGAAGCAGGTGAGCTGCTGCAGATTTGTTTAGAAAAATCCTAGGCGCCGCCTTGAAAATAGCTTAGTTGAGATTTTCCAAAAAGATTACTTGGCGACTTTCTTGGTAATCACCCATTGCTGTAAAATCGAAAGCGCATTGCTCCAAGTCCAATAAATCACTAATCCCGCTGGGAAAGCGGCAAGAACGAATGTGAGAACAAATGGCATCCACTTTAAAATCATGGCTTGAGTTGGATCTGAAGTGGCTGGGCTGAGCTTTTGTTGAATGACCATTGTGATGCCCATCAAGATCGGCCAAATACCAATAGCAAAGAAGCCGCTTACCTCGAATGGCAAAAACCCGAATAGATTAAAAATTGACATCGGATCGGGCGCAGAAAGATCGTGGATCCATCCATAGAAAGGGGCGTGACGCATGTCGAGAGTCACAAACAAAACTTTGTAAAGAGCAAAAAAGACCGGAATTTGAATTAGAACCGGCAGGCAACCTGAAGCGGGATTAACCTTTTCCTTCTTGTAGAGATCCATCATTTCGCGATGAATAGCGAGTTTGTCGCCTTTGTGACGTTCGCGTAAGGCCTCAATTTTTGGCTGCAGTTTTTTAATCTTTGCAATCGCAGCGTAAGATTTGTTAGCCATCGGGAATAGAGCTAGCTTGACTAGAACCGTCATCGCCAGAATTGCCAAACCAAAGTTTCCTAAGAATTTATTGAGGAAGTCGATGATGAAAAAGAACGGTTTGGTCAGGAAATAAAACCAGCCGAAATCAACTGCGCGATCAAAAAGTTTAAGCTCAAAATCTTTCGCATATTGATCTAGAAGCTTAACTTTCTTTGCTCCGGCGAAAAGGTGGTGATTAAAATCTAATTCTTCACCAGCGGCGATTTTATATTCTTGTCCGACAAATTCTGAGTCAAAAAAAGTTCGTTTATTGCTAACATTTTCCGAGAATTTTGCGCTGTAAGACACTTTTTTATCTGGGATCAAGGCGCTCAGCCAATATTTATCAGTAACTCCAAGCCAGCTGCCATTTTCACCTGAGTCTTGAAATTCGAACTTTTTTTCCTTGAGCATTTTTTTATAGCTCAATTCTTTCAATATGCCTTCAAAGACTCCAATCATGCCTTCGTGTAGGATGTAATTGGATTGTCCAATATCGCTCAAAGCGCGGTTGATGCGTCCATAACTCGCAACTGTAATTTCATCTTTCGAGTTGTTTTTAATCGATTGCGTAACGCTAAACATGTAGTTTTCGTCAAGTGTTAGCTTGATGAAGAAAGCGACATTTTGTTTGTTTCTCCAAGAAAGTGTGACTGGATTTTCTGGGGTTAATTTTTCTGAATCGCTTTTCCAAATTGTATCGGGATTAGGTAGTTCCAAGCCTCTGTTAGAGCTAATCCAGCCGAAATCAGCAAAATATCTTTCCTTGCTTTCTGCCGGCGCAAAAAGCGTTACCTCTTTCTTCTTTTCTTGGGTCTCAAAATATTTGGCGAGGGTCAGATCATCAAAGCGCGCGCCTTTGAGAGAGATGGATCCGTGCAAGGAATCGCTGGCAATTTTTAAGCGTAAATTTTTGCTTTCAGCTAGAGATTCTTCGCGACTTTTTGTGGCTAAAATTGTTTCTTGAATTTTGGGCTGAGCGCTTGATTGCGTTGTAATCTCGGCCTTTTTTGTCTCCTGAATTTTTTGTTGTTTTGCGAGTTCTTTTTTCTCGATGCGAGGTTTCTCGTAAAGCCAAGTCCAACCTATTAGAATTACAACAGAAAGGCTGATCGCTAGAAGTGTGTTTTTATTATTTTGATGCATTGAAGAAGAATTTAATCGAAGAGCTTATTTTTGAGATCGAGATGAAAATCGTAAACCCAGCGACTGCTATTGCCAGCCTTGTAGGTTCTTATTTTGGCGGATTTTTTATGAATCAGAATGATGTTTCCTGCTATTGGATAAATGCTAGAGGGAGTAGTTTTGGTCGTATCCTCTTCAAGCAAACAAAACTCAGATTTATTTAGCCCGTGTTCCTTTAATTCCCGATCAAAATCTTCCAATTCGCTTTCATTTGCGATTCGTAACTTTCTTATTTTTCCGTCTATCGACCAAGCTGGAGTGATGCCTCTTTCTTCCAAATCACGAACTATCTCCCTGATTAAAACCTTATGCCCTTCTTTCATTCCCTCTTCGGTTCTTTTTAGAATTTCATCGTTGCCCATAAATTTCCTTCCATAATTTTTCGTTAAGAATTGTGAGATGGCCCTCACTTTTTTTGGCAATTTCTACAAGGTCATGACCGCTCGTTTCATAGATTGAGGCGGTATCAACAATATCGAGATAAGTTTTTAAATTATCCAAACCTCTTTGAAATCTGCGATCGATTACTTCTGATTCAATATTGTGACCGCCCTTATTTACTCTAACCCCAACCCTTATTCTTGCAAGCTCGGCGCTCTCTAGCTTCAGAAAAATTAGGTTCACTTTATATCCGGTGCTTTGCACTTTTTTAATAAAATTAACGTAAATTTTTGCGGATAGAGTGGTCTCAAGAGCAAAACTCAGGCCGCTTTCAGATAAAAAATCCATCCTTTTTAGCATCAAGCGGCCGGCCTCGATTGCAGACTTTTCAGGATTTTTTGGGGAAAGGATTTTTGCAATTTCATCGGCATTCACAAATTCATTACTGCCTAAGAAATCGGGCAAAAGCGCGACTCGTGCATGTGAAGTTTTTCCCGCCCCATTCGGACCAGCAATAATATGAATTTGTTTAGACATTCTTCCGTGTTTTTGGAAGCCTCAGGCATTCCTCGAGAGCTTCGCTAACATGAGAAATAGGTTTAATTTTCAAGTTATCCAAAACCTCTTTTGGCATTTCTTCGAGATCTTTTGTGTTGGCCTCTGGGATCAACACCGTCTTGATTTGACCGCGTAATGCCGCGAGTAATTTTTCTTTCAAACCACCGATTTCTAAAACCTTTCCAGAGAGTGTAATTTCACCCGTCATTGCCACATCTTTGCGCACAGGTTTTTCGCTTAGAACTGAAACCAAAGAAACACAAAGAGCTACGCCGGCAGAAGGTCCGTCTTTCGGAGTTGCGCCTTCAGGAACATGAATGTGGAAATCATATTTGTTGAACTTTTTAGCGTCGATTTTGAATTGTTTTGCGATTGATCGAGTGTAGCTAAGTGCGGCCTGAGCTGATTCCTTCATCACTTCACCAAGCCTTCCGGTAACTTGAATTTTTCCGCTTCCTTCAAATTTCAAGGCTTCGATATCAAGCAAATCGCCACCATATTCAGTGTAAGCAAGTCCAGTTGTAATGCCGATCAAATCACTGTCGCGCGCAATGCCAAAATGCTTCTTTTCGATGCCGGCATATTTACGCAGATTTTTTTCAGTTATGTGCAAAGATTTGGCCTCTTTCATCACAATTACTTTTGCTGTTTTACGAGCTAGGTTCGAGATCTCGCGGCTTAAATTGCGCACACCAGCTTCAAAAGTGTAACGACGAATTAAGGTCAAAATTGCGTCATCGCTAATTGAAAACTCGCTGGAAGTTAGGCCATTTTCTTTGCGCTGTTTTGCGATCAAATGCTCTTTGGCGATGTTTAATTTCTCATTTTCGGTGTAGCCAGAAAGTTTGATGATTTCCATTCTGTCGCGTAGTGGAATTGGAATCGTCGAAATGCTGTTGGCTGTAGCGACAAACATCACTTTTGAAAGATCGTAATCAACCTCGAGATAGTGATCGGAGAAGTGATTATTCTGCTCTGGATCAAGCACCTCAAGTAGCGCTGAAGCTGGATCGCCACGAAAATCATGCGACATTTTATCGATTTCATCGAGCAGCATTAGCGGATTAATTTTTTCAACTTTGCGCATCGATTGAATGATGCGACCAGGCATAGAGCCGATGTAAGTACGTCTGTGCCCACGAATTTCAGATTCATCGCGCACGCCGCCGAGAGAAACTTTTACATATTTTCTGCCCAAACTTTCGGCGATTGATTTGGCGAGCGAAGTTTTACCAACACCTGGCGCGCCAACGAGGCAAAGGATCGGACCCTTTGAATCTTTCGTTTTCATTTGCACCGCGATGAATTCGAGAATGCGTTCTTTAATTTTTTCTAAGCCGTAATGATGTTTATCTAAAACCTTCTTAGCCGCTATTAAGTCTGGAGATAGAGCGCTTTTTTTAGTCCAAGGTAGAGAGCAAATCCATTCCAGATAATTACGTACGACACCAGATTCTGAGGCGTAAGGATTCATCTTTTCGAGCTTCTTCAATTCACTGTCACACTTGATTCTCACCTCTTTTGGCAATTTCAATTTTGCTAATTTTTCCCTCAGCTCTTTGGTTTCAGCTTCTTCATCTTGCCCGAGCTCTTTCTTAATATTTTTAATCTGCTCGTTGAGATAAACTTCCTTTTGATGTTTGGTGAATTTCTCCTGAATCGATTTGTTGATGCGCTCCTCGGCTTGTCCGATCTCAATTTCTGATTTTAAGACTTCGAGTAATTTGTAGAATTTTTGGATAATATCATCTTCCTCTAGGATTTTTTGTTTATTGGATAAAGATCCGCCAGAGTAGGTGGCAATCATGTAAATTACTTCATGAGGAGCGCGTAGTTTTGCGATTGAAGCAAGAATTTCGGGAGTGATGCGTTTATTGTAAGCGGCGTATTTGTTGAAGTTATCAATACATGCTTTGATTAGACCCAAATCCTCATTGCTGTCGGTGACAATTTTTTGTTCAAGAATGAGATCGGCTTCGCAAGTGAAGAATTTATTGGTGATGCTGACTTTTTTTATGCGAGCTCTGACCAAGCCTTGAAGAATAACTTTAAAAGTTCCGTCGGCGGTTCGCGTTGCCTCAATAATGCTGCAGAGTGTTCCGGTGCGATGAATATTTTTCTCATCAAACTCATCAAGATCGGGATTGGTTTGAGTAACTGCCAAGACAGGAACGCCAAGACGTCTAGCCTCTTCAATCGAGTTCACAGATTTTTCTCGACCAACCAAAATCGTCGTTGTCATTTGTGGAAAAATCACCACGTCGCGCAAAGGCAAGGCGTGAAAAATTTGTTGTGGTTGCTGCTTTTGTGTCATGATTTGGAGAAAATAAATTTTGGCGAAACCTAGGAACCGATTTTCGAAATACAATGTGGATAGCTCTAATACTCGTAACATCTCTTGGCGCAGTTGCTGGATTTTTTTTCGTCTCTAAAGAAAAGCAAAAATCAGCACTAATCCGTGGTCAGCTTGATCGTGCCGAAAATGAAATAAATTTTCTGCGCGCAGAAAAAGAAAAAACCGAACAAAAATCTTCAGAGAAAATTGATCTGTTGCAGGAGAAAATTTTGCATTTCGAAAAGCAAAATGAGCTGTTGATCCAAGAAAAAGAAATGCTCGCTGAACAAAGAAAAAATTGGCAGAAGGAAAAAGAAATTGTCCTTCTCCAACTCTCTGAAGACCTGATGCGCAAGAATAGCGAGCAGCAAAATATTTTTAGCGAAAGCCTGTTTAAAAATTTCGAAACCGTCGCCTCAAAACTTCACGCGCTTGATTGTGAAATGAAGAAATCGAGTGATGAAATTAATAAAACTAGAAACGCTTTATTAAGTCCGGGAGGCGCCGGGCGTACGGCTGAAATCACTTTAGAAAATATTTTAAAGAGCTCGAATTTGCTTGAAAAAGAGTCCCTAAATTCAGTTGGTGATTACGTTTTGCAGTCACATTTCGGATCGGATTTAAGCAATGAAGCCAAGCGTCCGGACGCGATTATTTTTTTACCAGATAATCAAATTGTCGTGATCGACAGCAAATCTTCGCCGCATTTTCTTGAGCTCGCTGATTGTCAAAATATCGAAGAAGAAAAAGAGATTCTCGGCAAAATCAAAACCAAATTCCGCAGACATATCGAAGACTTAAAGCGCAAGGATTACGCCAATTTTTTATTCGAAGAATTGCGCACTAAAAACTCATCCGATTACAAGATTTTTCTGGTGATGTTTTTGCAAACTGAGCAGATGCTTGAAGTGATAAAAAAATCTGATCCTGAATTTGAGCGAAAAGCCTTTGAGGTGGGAATAATCGTGGCTACACCAGTGGCGTTGATTCATCTTTTATCGAGCATGAAATTTGTGATCGATCGCGTGAAGCAGGAAAAAAACATCGAAGTTTTGAAAGTGGAAATGCGCAAACTTTTAGATTCTTTGGTGATGATTGTGAAGGAATCGGGAGAGTTGGGGAAGTCTTTAAATAAAGCTCTCGGCGGCTACAACAAGCTCGCAAAAAATCTAAATCGCGCGACAGCTTTGAGTAAAAATATTTCTGAACTTGGCATCGAAGGAAAAAAATTCGCTGAGACAAAAACGTTAGAAGAGTTTTCCGAAGCCGGCTTGGAAGATTAAGAAATTATACAAGCTCTACTCTTCTTTGGAGTTTCGACAGGTGAGCTTGCTCTAAGTTCAATTTCGGTTTTGGGGAGCGCTCCAACTCTAGCAATAACTTCCCCCCTCTCCTCAAAAGATCTAATTCGATCGCCATCCATCACAATATCTCTGAGGAGCAATTCTCCGGAATTAATACCGGCAATCGCCCTCTCTGCCAACTCTCCCTCTATTCCATTAACTTGGCCTCTGTTCAATAATAAGATCGAAACCGCGACATCGACGGGATTGCTTCTTGGGCCGAGACCGGATTGCTCAGCAGATACTTGAAAGGCATCTTTATCTACTGATAGGTCGGTTTTTTTTGGGTCAAATCCCACATCGATCATTCGGCCAATCGTTTCTAGGTAAATCGTGGGATCGAGTGACTCTCCGCGCGCATTAATTACCCCTGAAAAAGCCGCATAATGATGCGCGTCAGGCAGAGATTTTGTGTCAATCAAATCAATTATTTTCTTGGCCAATTCTTGTCTCCTGAAGATGTCTGATGCATCAGCTCTTGGTCGGTAAAAAGTTAGAACTGAAATTGATCCAATTAAATTGTGACCGGCATCGGACTCGATTTTTTCTTCACCTTGACCTGTTAAAATACCTTCTAGTTCTTTGTAGGATTCTTCCTGTCCTTCTGGCCCAAGTTCTTGCGAAGAGGTTTCAAAAGCGGCTAAGAAAATATCAGATTGTATGCCCATTGTTGTGCTGGTTAAATTTAAGATCATAAGTCGCTTCCTCGTTCCAGAAATCTTCATCAACTAAATGAATCAAAAAAAAGAAATCTCCGTTCTCGGACTTAATTGGCAGCAAAAAAAAATTGACGAGAGACTCGCCAAAACAATCCAGCAGCGCCTTGAGATATCTAAAGTTTTGAGTGATTTACTTTCCGCGCGCGAAGTTTCTCTGGATGAAGTTGAAAATTTTCTTGAGCCAAAAATCAAAACTGCATTGCCAAATCCTTTCGAACTAAACGACATGGACAAGGCGGTTGCTCACGTGATTGATGCAATTCGTGCGCGAAAAAAAATCACCATTTTTGCGGATTATGATGTTGATGGCGCGACAAGCTCCGCCTTGCTCAAACGCTTTTTTCGTGAGGCGGGAGTTGATGCTGATATTTATATTCCTGATCGTGTTTTGGAGGGTTACGGCCCGAATTCTCAGGCACTTCTTAATCTAAAAAAATCGGGAACAGATTTAGTAATTACGCTTGATTGCGGAACGGTCGCTTTCAAGCCGCTCGAAGATGCAGCAGCGGTTGGTTTGGATATTATTGTAATTGATCATCACCTCGGAGTCCTTGAAAAACCTAAGTCGATCGCGGTGATTAATCCGAATTTACTCGACGAAAATTTCCCGCACAAAAATCTCTGCGCTGCCGGTGTAACATTTTTATTCGCCGTCGCGATCAATAAAAAATTACGTGAAGAAAATTTTTACGCGCAAAAAAAAGAACCAAATCTTTTGCATCTTCTTGATCTTGTTGCACTTGGAACTGTTTGCGACGTGATGACTTTAACCGGTTTAAATCGTGCTTTCGTGGCTGCTGGTTTGAAAATTTTAAAGCAGAGAAAAAATTTAGGATTGCGTGAAATTTGTGATTTAGCCGG
Organism: Pseudomonadota bacterium; assembly: GCA_018970485.1. Taxonomy (GTDB): domain Bacteria; phylum Pseudomonadota; class Alphaproteobacteria; order Rickettsiales; family UBA1997; genus UBA2645. The sequence goes on from JAGWWH010000012.1 coordinate 27,501, forward strand.
ACTCGATGAAGAGCCTTCCGCTTATCATTTAGGTTTTGTAATCGGTCCGCGCATCAATGCTGGTGGGCGCGTAGGAAAATCTGATTTAGGTGCGAGAATTCTTTCGAGTGAAGACGAAGAAGAAGTAAAAGCGATCGCGCAGCAGTTAGAAACTTTTAATAAACAGCGAAAAGACATCGAGGTGCAGGTTTTAGAAGAGGCTGTGAAGTCTTTAGAATCAGGCTCTGGCGGCTTTTCAAAAAACGATCCAATAATTTTCGCCGTCTCAAAAAATTGGCATCAAGGCGTGATTGGAATCGTCGCGTCACGCCTAAAAGATTTGTACAACAAGCCAGTTGCCGTAATCGCGATTGATGACGAAGGCAAGAAGGGTAAGGCTTCGTGCCGCTCGATTTCGGGAATTGATTTTGGCGGAGAAATTTTAAAAGCGCGTTTGCAAGGCTTGTTGCTTGAAGGCGGAGGTCACGCGATGGCTGGAGGATTCTCGGTTGAGATCGAAAAAATTTCCGATCTGCATAAATTTTTCTGTGAAAATTTGGCCGAAAAAGTTGTCGAAATTTCGGCACAAAAAAATGCTGAATTTGATATTTCTCTCGATTTAGCGCAGGTGAATTTGGCATTACTTAAAGAGTTGGCAAAGCTTGAGCCATTTGGTGTCGGCAATATGCGTCCAAAATTTCTTTTGCGCGATGTGATCAAAGTGAAGGCGAACATAATTGGAAAAACTGCCGAGCATATTTCCTGCATTTTTTCATCAAAATCTGCGCTCGGATTTAATGGGCAAATTCAAGCAATCGCATTTCGCAGCAATAAAACTCCACTCGGAGAAGTTCTTCTTGATCCAAAAAATACCAAACCAATCAATCTTGTTGGAACCTTGAATATCAACGCTTGGATGGGGATGGAGAAAGTGCAGATGATTATTGAGGATGTGTTGAACTAAATCCAATTCGCGTTTCTAGATGCGAATACTCTCAACTTTTACCCCGTTACTCGTCAAGTCATTGCGAGCGAAGCGCGGCAATCCATTTACTCATTCTCTACTCGTTGACGGATGGATTGCCGCGCTTCGCTCGCAATGACGTGACGAGAAAGAGCGAGCAATAAAAAGGGCCAGACCCCCTAAGAGTCTGACCCTTTTTCTACCCAAAAATATCAGCGGATGCCTACAAAGAAATTCTTAATTCCTTAGTCGCATCAACCATCGCCTTCAACGCTGCCTTGGTTTCTGGCCAGTCGCGAGTTTTTAAACCGCAATCAGGATTTACCCAAATTTGTTCAGGCTTCAAAACATCAAGCGCTTTTTGAAGAAGATTTTTCATCTCGTCTTTTGCCGGCACTCGGGGGCTGTGAATATCGTAAACGCCGGGTCCGATTTCATTGGGATATTTGAAGTTTACGAAGGCATTCAGCAGCTCCATTTGTGAGCGCGAAGTTTCGATTGAGATCACATCAGCATCCATTTTGGCGATTGCTTCGATGATGTCGTTAAACTCAGAATAGCACATGTGAGTGTGAATCTGAGTGCGATCTTCAACGCCAGAAGCGCTGATTCTGAAGGCTTCAACCGCCCATTTCAAATATTCGTTCCACTTATTTCTGCGAATTGGCAAGCCTTCGCGAAGTGCGGCTTCATCGATTTGCACGATTTTGATTCCTGCAGATTCGAGATCACAAACTTCATCACGAATCGCAAAAGCGATTTGCAGAGCCGTGTCTTTTCTAGGCTGATCGTCACGCACGAAAGACCATTGCAGAATCGTGATCGGGCCGGTGAGCATTCCTTTCATGATTTTCTTGGTCTGGATTTGCGCATATTTTGCCCATTCAACCGTCATTGCCTTAGGACGAGAAACGTCGCCAAAAATAACCGGAGGCTTGACGCAGCGTGAGCCGTAGCTTTGAACCCAGCCATTTTTGGTGAAGAAAAATCCAGCAAGTTGTTCGCCGAAATATTCAACCATGTCGTTTCTTTCAAACTCGCCGTGAACCAAAACATCTAAGCCGATTTCTTCTTGGAAACGCACGGTGCGCGTGGTTTCTTCCTGAACAAATTTTTCGTAATCAGCGGCAGAAATTTTTCCGGCTTTGAAATCAGCGCGGAATTTGCGCACTTCTTTCGTTTGTGGGAAGGAGCCGATGGTTGTAGTTGGGAGTAGAGGAAGATCGATGTGCGAAGTTTGAATTTTTTTGCGCGCGGTGAAGTTGTTTTTGCGATTCATTAACGACTCGTCAATCGCAGCAACGCGTTTTTTCACGATTTCATTGTGAATTCTCTTTGAGGTTTGGCGCGCTTTGAGTGCAGTTTTATTCGCAGAAATTTCTGCCTTAACTTTCAAATCCTCGCCATCTGCGGCTTGCGCGATGATTGAAACTTCAGCAAGTTTTTGAGTCGCGAATGAAAGCCAAGATTTTAATTCTGAATCGAGATCAGTTTCATTCTCGAGATCGACTGGAGTGTGAATCAAAGAGCAAGAAGGCGCGACAATTAAGCGCTCGCGACCAAGTTTCGCTGATGCTTTTTTCACCAACTCAACTGATTTTTCTAAATTATTGATCCAGATATTACGACCATCGATTAACCCGAGAGACAAGGTTTGGCCTGACTTCACGAGATTCAAAACTTCTTCGAATTGTTGTGGAGCGCGAACTAAATCAACGTGAACTGATTCAGTGCCAAGATCAAAAGCGAGAGCAGCATTTTCATTCAAAGCATCAAAATAAGTTGCGAGGTGAAGTTTGATTACACCCGCTTGTTGCTTGAGCTTGGGATATGCTTTTAAGTAAGTTTGAATTGCTTCAGCTGACAAATCTGTAACCAAAAATGGCTCGTCAATTTGCACATCTTTGACGCCGATTTCTGACAATTTTTTGAAAAGTTCCGCGTAAGCCAAAAGAAGATTTTCGAGTAAATCTAACTTGTTTGAGCCATCAACTGACTTGCCAAGAAGCAAGAAGCTAGCTGGTCCGATGATCACAGGGCGAGTTTCGATTCCCAATTTTTTGCTTTCTAAAAATTCATCAAAAATTTTGGTCGAAGAGATTTTGAATTTTTGATCTTTTTTGAATTCAGGAACGATGTAGTGGTAGTTGGTATCGAACCACTTAGTCATTTCCATTGCCGTGACTTCATCCGCACCGCGCGCCATTGCGAAGTAAAGATCGAGTCCAGAAAATTTAGCGAAGCGGTCTGGAGTTGCTCCGAACAAGGCTTGGGCATCAAGAATTTGATCGTAAAAAGAGAAGTCGTTTGAAGGAATAAAATGTATTCCATTGGCCTTTTGTTCTTCCCAATTTTTTCTTCTGATTTGCGCTGCAGCTTCTTGCAAATCAGCGGCGGTTGAAGTTTTTTTCCAATAGCTTTCGATCGCTTTTTTAAGCTCACGATTAGCACCAATTCTCGGGAAACCGAGCGAAGCAGTTTTTAACATTTTTAGTTTTATTGAAATTGCGCAAGGCTTTGCAACAAAGGGGGTGCGGGCTCGCAAAGGTTTTTAGAAAAGTTCCGGTTTTATCCGATTAACTTTTCCAAAACCGAAAAAAATCCAACGATCGATCCAACGATTGCAGCGGTTTTAACGGTGAGTCTGTATTCCAGTTCTTTCAGTTTTAACTCGAATTTCATTTCTTGCTCATTGAGGTCTCGCTTGGTTGCGAGACCGTGCTCGATATAGTCATTAAGAATTTCTACATGAGCCTCTGCGATTTGATCGCTAGCACCAGCCTCTCTTAGGCGGTGAAGAACTTTGATCGGATTATCGAAATATCTTGGCATGTTTGTTGTGTGTGACATGTGGTTTTGGTTTGATTGAGGTGGCGCTTCTGGTAAAGCGCGACGAAAAATATTTTTGGTTTACCTAAAGGCAAGGTAGTTCTAGTTTCGAGCGCAGTTTTTCCTCTAAAAAATTCTCAAAAAAAATGACAATTCACAAAACCGATCTTGTTGTTGTTGGTGCTGGTCCGACAGGTTTATTCGCAATCTTTGAAGCGGGCATGCTCAAGATGAAATGCCACGTGATTGATTCTCTTGAAGTCATCGGCGGTCAGTGTTGCGCGCTTTATCCAGAGAAGCCGATTTACGATATTCCGGCTCATCCAAAAATTTTGGCGAGTGAATTGATCGAGATGCTCGAAGCACAAGCCTCGCCCTTTCATCCAACTTATCATTTGAATCAACGCGTCGAAAAATTTGTTAAAAATGCTGACGGAAGTTTTTTGGTTACGACTTCAAAAAATACGCAGATCGAATGCAAAGCGATGATCATCGCTGCAGGCTGTGGCGCCTTTGGTCCCAATCGTCCGCCGCTTGAAGGTCTTGAAGAATTTGAGGGTAAATCAATCTTCTACGCCGTGCGCAATAAAGCCGAATTTGCCGGAAAAAATGTGGTGATTGCAGGTGGCGGAGATTCTGCAGTTGATTGGGCAATTAGCCTTTCTGAAATCGCCAAAAAAGTTTACGTAATTCACCGCCGCGACAAATTCCGCTGCGCCCCAGAAAGTGCCGATAAAATGAAAAAATTATCCGAAGAAGGAAAAATCGAACTAGTAATTCCTTACCAACTCGATGGCCTTGAAGGCACAGAAGGCAAGCTCTCAGCCGTACTCGTAAAAGATTTTGACGGCAATGTGAAAAAATTAGAAGCTGATTATTTGCTGCCATTCTTCGGATTAGCGATGGAGCTCGGCCCAATCGCCGATTGGGGCCTCAGCCTCCACAAACATCACCTCGATGTTGACGTTTCAACGATGCAAACCTCCGAACCCGGAATCTACGCCATCGGCGACATCGCCACCTACAAAAACAAATTGAAATTAATTCTAACCGGCTTCGCCGAAGCCGCGACCGCAGCGCATGATTTGCACAAAGTTGTGTATCCGAATCAGGCTTACAATTTTGAATATTCGACGAGCAAAGGAGTGGTCTAAGCCTCCTTTGCAAAAGGAGGTGGCGCGCAGCGCCGGAGGATTTCTTTTGCCGCAAGTGGATTACAAAAAATCACCCCCCGCCACTTACGTGGCTCCTCCCTCTTTTTCAAAGAGGGCCTTTGCCCGAGAGTTTGATCAAGATTTCTTGGTCAAAAAATTAGCAAAATTAAACCGCTCAATCACGCCCAACATTTCTCAAACGCATGTACCTAAAAAAAATCCTAATCGAAAATGTTGGCCCGATCGAGAAGATTGATATTGAGCTCCCATTTCACAGTGAAGGCGAGAAGTCGGATCAGCCAAAACCACTTATTTTAGTTGGCGCCAATGGCAGTGGGAAAACCATCTTAATTTCTCACATTGTCGACGCAATTTTTGAGTTTCAGAAGCAGCATTTTACAGATGTCACAAAACCAGGGGGCCAACTTTCGTCATATTTCAAGTTTGGCGGAGGTTCAAATCAGAAAGTAGGATCCTCTTTTGGCCTTAGTTATTTAAAATTTTCTTGCGTAGAAAATGGTGTAAAAAAGGAGTTAGAATATCTTGATAAAAGTGGAGAATTGTCATTCGAAGAGGCTAAGGAAAAAACTGGCAGCGAGCTCAGTCTAGATACTCGCTTTGAAGAGAAAAAAAATTACAAAGGCACTACCGCTAAAAGCGGCGAAGGGTCTGAGTTAGATTTTAAGCAAAACACTTACTGTTTTTTTCCAGCAAACCGCTCTGAAATTCCGCACTGGCTAAATACCGAAAGTACTGACGGTTATGAGACTTTTCAATTTAAGCAAAAATTGAATGGCAGACTAGAAAAACCTCTAGTGATTTCTTCTAGTCTCAAAGAAAACAAAGCTTGGTTGATGGATGTCGTTTTGGATCAACACGCTTATCCAGATGAAGTGTTGAGCAAATTGAGATGGGCTGAGGTAAATAAATTAATCCAAGATATTTTTGGACAAAAAGAGATTGCGCTTGGAATTGCCCCGCGTGGTCAACTGTATCGCTTGGGAATTTGGAACAAAGACCAAAATGGTAAACTGAAGACAATTAAGTTGGAGCAACTCAATAATCTTTCTGCGGGACAAACGGTTTTATTAAATTTGTTTGTGACAATTTTGCGCTATTCTGATTCTGCTTCGCTACTATTAGAAGGAATTGAAGGAATCGTTGTGATCGACGAAATCGATCTTCATCTGCACACGAATTTGCAGGCGGAAGTTCTGCCAAAACTCATTTCACTTTTTCCCAAAATTCAGTTCATCGTCACAACGCACTCACCAGTATTTTTGCTGGGTATGGAGAATTTGAAAAATGAAAAAGGTGAGAAGGTTTTTGGTGACGGGAATTTTGTAATTCGCGAGATTATCGACGGAAAGGAAAGAGAAGTTGAGGCTGAGGGCTTTGTTGAGTACAAAGAGATTTTTGAAAAAATTAAAAGTAGCAAAAAGTTTGAAGAGGAAGTCGAAAAGCAGCTACTGGAGAAAATTCAGAAGGGTACGAAGCCTCTTATTTTCGTAGAGGGTCCAACCGACGTTTCTTATATCGAAAAAGCTGCAGAACGCCTCAAATTTTCAAGGTTTGGAGAGGTCGATTTGGAGTCGATAAGTAATGAGAAGGGTAACAAAAATGGTGGTAACGGCAGCCTAGAAACAGCTTTCAAATTTTTAAAAATGAAGCCGGATCTATTGGGTAAAAAAGTTTTAATAATACGAGATCCAGAAGATTCGATTAATGAGAAAGACAAGGGGATCGAGGCGGAAACGAATGGTAAACTTCTTATGAGAGTTCTGAGTAGCTCCGAAGAATCTCCACTTAAAAAAAACAACAAAAATGGAATCGGAATTGAGGGGCTGTTTCCAAAATCCTTAATAGACAAATTGGATAAGAAGTGGCTCGAAGAACATACTAAGACTGTGGGGGGAGTTTCAGAAGTAAGAGGGTTTTACATCCATGATGACTGTAAAAAGGAAGTTTGTGAATGGATCTGTGAAAATGCTGCCGACAACGACTTTACTAACTTCCGACAAATCTTCGACATGATCGAAGAAATACTAAAACCAGATTCCGAATCAAAATCTTTAGCGTAAATAAATGACCACCCAACCCCCCTTCACAATCACCGAATCAATGCTCAAAGCAGTCGCGGAAATTTGCGAGATGGTTGGGCGTTGGTCGGTTGAGAGTAGGTTGGATTTGGTTTCGCAGTTACGTCGTCAGAATCGAATTCGGACCATTCACGCTTCGCTGGCGATTGAAAATAATAGTCTTAGCGAAAAGCAGGTTAGTGCGGTGATTGATGGAAAGAATGTTCTTGGGCATCAGCGCGAAATTCAGGAGGTGAAAAATGCTTTTGCGACTTACGAGGAAATGCAGAATTGGCAGCCGTCTAACTTAGAAGATTTGCTCAAGGCTCATGAAATTTTGATGAGTGGTTTGGTTGATGAAGTGGGAAAATTTCGCAGTGGTGCGGTTGGGGTTTACAAGGATAAGGCCTTGATCCACCTAGCTCCGCCTGCAGATCGCGTTCCTTACCTGATGCAAGATTTACTCAACTGGCTTGGCAAAACCGACACCCATCCTTTGATTGCCAGCTGCGCTTTTCATTACGAATTTGAATTCATTCATCCATTCTCTGATGGCAATGGCCGCATGGGCAGATTGTGGCAAAGTTTAATCTTGAGTAAGTGGCAACCGTTGCTTGCTTTTCTTCCGGTTGAAACTGTTGTGCATAAGCAGCAAAGCCAATATTATCAGGCTCTGAGTGCTTGTGATAAAAATGGCAACTCGAACATCTTCATCGAATTTATGCTCGACGCGTTACGTGTCGCGATGCAAGAAACTATTATTTAAATCATGTTCTCAAAACTCGAATTCCTCATCGCCTTCCGCTATCTCCGTTCAAAACGCAAAGAAGGTTTCATCTCGATCACGGCGATTTTTTCATTCGTTGGGATCATGATTGGCGTGGCTACGTTGATTGTGGTGATGTCGGTGATGAATGGGTTTCGTTACGAATTGGTGAATCGAATTCTTGGGATTAACGCGCATCTAACCGTCTACAGCAGCGCGCATAAAATTAATAATTACGAAGAAATTCTCGGCGAGATTCGCAAAATTTCAGGTGTGGAATCTGCTAATCCGATTGTTGAAAGTCAGGCGATGATGTCTTCGCCAAGCAAGAATGCGGGCGGGTTGGTGAAGGGTGTGAAGTTGGATGATCTGAAAAATAAAACGCTGATTTCGCAAAATATTACTGCCGGAAATATCGAAAAAATTTCAGAGAAAAATTCAATTTTGATCGGCTCAGCAATTGCAAAAAATATGGGTTTGCAGGTTGGTGATAAGTTAAAATTAATTTCTGCAGAAACGAGCGAGACCTTGATTGGCGCGATTCCGCGCATCAAGACTTACGAAGTTGGCGGCGTGTTTGACAGCGGAATGTATGAATATGATTCGAGCACAATTTTCATGAATTTCGAAATGGCGCAAACGCATTTTCGCTTTCCTGACGCGGTTTCGGGCATCGAAGTTTTTGTGCGCGATCCAAATAAATTGGATGAAATCAAAGAGGAGTTTTACCAAATTTTGCTGCGCCATCCCGATCTTTACGCGATGGATTGGCAGCAATCAAACTCTGGCTTCATCGACGCTTTGAAAGTTGAAAGCACCGTGATGTTTTTGATTCTAACTCTGATCATTTTAGTCGCCGCTTTCAACATCATCTCGAGTATGATCATGCTGGTGAACGACAAAAACAAAAACATCGCGCTCCTACGCACTCTTGGCATGAGCAAATTTTCAGTGATGAGAATTTTTCTGATTTGTGGTTCTTCGATCGGATTTGTTGGAACTTTTTTAGGATTTTTAATCGGCGTTTTATTTTCGGCTAACATCAATTCGATCAAGATGTGGCTTGAGTCGATGACCAACGTCTCGCTCTTCAATCCAATGGTTTATTTTCTCTCAACCTTGCCGGCGAAGGTTTTTGTTTCTGACGTGGTTTTGATTGTTGGAATGGCGTTGATGATCTCTTTCTTGGCTACTCTTTATCCTGCTTATCGCGCTAGCAAAGCGAATCCGGCGGAGATTTTGAGATATGAATAAGGTATGAATTGGCGCTTCGTCGCGCTCCTCGCAATGACGCGATGAACATTTACTTTTCTAGTCATTTCGAGCGGAGCGCGGCAATCCAAACCTATTTCAAATAAGCCTCAGGATTCACCGCATCTCTTCCTTTGCGCAGACCAAAATAAAGTTGTGGGGAATCTACGTTTCCAGTTGAACCAACTAGGCCAATTTTCCCGCCTTTCGCAACTTTTTCTCCGCGTTTTACAGTGGAATTTTTTAGATGGGCGTAAGCGGTGATCCAGCCGCCGGAATGTTTAATAATCACAAGATTTCCGTATCCTTTGAGCTCGTTGCCAACATAGGCTACAGTTCCGTCTTCAGAGGCTTTAACCTCACTTCCTTCTTTGGCTTTGATGTTGATTCCATCGTTGTAAAGGCCGCCTTGTTTTGGTCCGAATTTTGAAGTTACTTGTCCACGAATTGGCCAAGAAAAGTGATTTAACTTATCAAGCGCGCGCTCAACAAAATTGGGCTTACTAACTGCTGCGGTGTCTTTTTTTTCTTCAATTTTTTTTGCAACCTCAACAGGTGGATTTGGATTCTTCGAAATTTTTATCAACTCTCCAACCTTTACAGAGTAAGGCTCTTTCAGATCATTCATCTCAACCAACTGGTTAATTTTCATCTCGTAGAGACGCGAAATTGAGTAAAGAGTTTCGCCAACGCTAACCTTGTGATAAATCGCCGAAGGAATTGATATCCGATCTCCAACCTTGATTGCGTAAGGCGGAGTAAGATTATTTTGTGAAATAAGATCTCTTACTGAAACGTGATGATCGCGAGAAATCGAGTGCAAAGTATCGCCGACAACAACTTCAACTTCATTTCCAGCGACAGGTTTTTTGACCGTTTTTTCGCCTAAAGATTTTCTAACTGAATCGCGATATTTTTCTTTGTTGCTCGTGTTGTTTTTATCGTAAGTTGCTTTGCTGTGATTTACGATCAAAGCAGGTTTTCTCTGGCCGCAAGAGGCCGAAAAAACCAATGCAAAAATTAGTGTGACTTTTAACCAGAGGCGCATTGAACAAATAAAAGATTTTTCTCATGCAAATTCTCTCTCAACTAAGTCACGAAATGCAAATTTTTTTAGTGACGATTTTTGCGCTAATATTTGGCAGTTTTGGAACCCTCGTCAGCTATCGTTTGGCGCGTAATGAGCCAATAGGTTTTACTCGTTCAAAATGCTTGAGTTGTGGAAATATTCTTAGGGTTTGGAATTTGATCCCGCTTCTTTCTTGGATTTTTCAGCGCGGAAAATGCAGCAATTGTCACGCAAAAATTTCTCTGCGTTACCCGCTAATCGAGCTAAGTTTTTTACTCTCTTTTTTACTTATTTTTTTCGCGCTCGGACAAAATCTTGACGCTAAAACTCTGCTCCATTTTGCGATTGCTGCGACCTTGATTGTGATGGTGGTGGTTGATCTTGAAGAATATTTTATTCCCAACTCCACCCAATATTTTCTAACTATTCTTGTGACGATTTTGGTGATCATGCAAGGTGGCACCGGAGTTGTGTGGGCGCATGTTTTCTCCGCTTTTGTTTTTCTTGGATCGGGAATCGCCTTGTGGATTTTTTTTCGTTACGCCGCCGGAGTTGACGCGCTTGGAATTGACGACATCAAATTCTTTTTCATCGCCGGTTTTGCTCTCGGAAATAAAAATATTCTTACTTTCATGTTGCTGAGCGGAGTCTTTGGGCTCTTATTTGGCGGGCTTTGGCAGAAACTCAAAAAAGACGAAACTTTCCCTTTCGCGCCAGCGATTTGTTTGGCTTTTTTGATGTGCTTACTCTTCGAGAAAAAAATAAATCCCGTCGATTTGCTCGGATCAATTCTGTTTTTTAACGGAATTTAATGCTGAAAAAAGATTTTGAGCACCGTGCTCAAAATCTTTTTTGATCAAAATTACAACCAACCAATTTCTAATTTAAATATCATGATCCCACGCTACTCGCGCCCTGAAATGGTCAAAATTTGGTCACAGGAAAATAAATACAACATCTGGTTCGACATTGAAATTTATGCGCTTGAGGCGTTGGAAAAATTGTCGATTGCACCTCAAGGAACGGCGGCGCGCATTCGCGAAAATTTCTTGAAATCTGGCGGAAAATTTGATGTTGAGCGAGTTGATGAAATTGAGTCTGTAACCAAGCATGACGTGATTGCGTTCCTAACTCACTTGGCAGAATTAACCGGAGAAAATTCACGTTTTATTCACTACGGAATGACTAGCTCTGATGTGCTCGACACCTGCCTTTCTGCGCAACTCGCCCAAGCTTCAGACATTCTAATTGATGATCTCGAGCGCCTTCTTGCCGCATTAAAAAAACGTGCTTTCGAACATAAAAATACAGTTTGTGTTGGGCGCTCGCACGGCATCCACGCTGAGCCGGTGACATTCGGATTAAAGCTCGCTCGCTTCTACGCTGAGTTCGAAAGAAATCTAAAAAGACTCAAAGTTGCTAAAGAAGAAATCTCGGTTTGTGCCATATCTGGCGCGGTTGGAACCTTTGCCAATGTTGATCCATTTGTACAAAAATACGTCGCCGAAAAACTTGGTTTGAATGAAGAACCAATCTCAAGTCAGGTAATTCCAAGAGATCGTCACGCCGCTTATTTCGCGGCTTTGGGCGTGATTGCTTCTTCGGTTGAAAATCTCGCAATCGAAGTTCGTCACTTGCAAAGAACTGAAGTTTTGGAGGCGGAAGAATTTTTCTCGAAAGGCCAAAAAGGCTCGTCAGCAATGCCGCACAAACGTAATCCAGTTTTGAGTGAGAACCTAACTGGGCTTGCCCGAATCGTGCGCAGCGCCGTCGTTCCTGCGCTCGAGAATGTTGCTCTTTGGCACGAGCGCGACATTTCGCATTCTTCAGTTGAGCGAATGATCGCTCCCGACGCTACAGTGACGCTGGATTTCGCGCTTAATCGCTTAGTTGGTTTGATCGAAAATTTGGTCGTGCATGAAAAAAATATGCAGAAAAATCTCGATCAACTTGGTGGTTTGGTTTTCTCGCAGCGCGTGCTTTTGACTTTGATCGAAGAGGCGAAAATTTCGCGCGAAGATGCTTACAAAATTGTGCAAACTAACGCGATGAAAATTTGGTCTGGTGAATCGAAAAGCTTTTTGGAGTTGTTGCAAAACGATCCGGAAGTCTCGCAAAAACTAAGTCCAGAAAAACTCGCAGGAATTTTCGACATCACTTATCACACCAAGAACGTGGATCATATTTTTAAGCAGGTTTTTAAGTTGTAGTCGCAATGGATTGCCGCGCTTCGCTCGCAATGACGAGTAGGTACTTCTGCTCGTCATTGCGAGGAGTGTAGCGACGCGGCAATCCACCCACTTTCTCCCAATGCAAAAAACACCCAAAACCCTCCTCAAAAAAATCTTCGGCTACGATGAATTTCGCGGTGAGCAGAAAAAAATAATCGACAGCGTAATCGCCGGAAAAAATGCCTTTGTTCTGATGCCAACTGGCGGCGGCAAGTCGCTCTGTTACCAGATTCCCGCCTTGTGTTTAGACGGCGTTGCAATCGTGATTTCTCCACTAATCGCCTTGATGCAAGATCAAGTTAGCGCCTTGAATCAACTCGGCGTCAGCGCAGCGGCGATTAATTCGAATATTGATTTTCGCGATATTTTAGAGACGAAAAATCTACTCGCAGAAAATAAGTTGGATCTGCTCTACGTCGCGCCGGAGCGCCTACTCACCGAAGAATTTATCGAACTACTTTCGCGCACAAAAATCTCACTTTTTGCGATCGACGAAGCGCACTGTGTTTCGGGGTGGGGACATGATTTTCGACCTGTTTACACCGGCTTAAAAGTTCTCGCCGAAATATTTCCAAACGTCCCGCGAATCGCTCTAACCGCGACTGCAGACGCAGCGACGAGAAAGGATATTATTTCTGGATTGGCGCTTGAAGACGCAGAAATTTTCATCGCTGGGTTCGATCGTCCAAACATAAATTACACAATCACGCCCAGACAAAATGGGCGCAAACAATTGCTCGATTTCATCCGCGAAAATCACGCCGGTCACAATGGAATTATTTATTGCCTGTCGCGCAAAAGCACCGAAGAAGTCACGTCCTGGTTGAAGGAAGAAGGCTTCAACGCTTTCGCTTATCACGCGGGAATGGATGCAAAATTACGTCAAAAAAATCAGGAAAAATTTTTGTTACGCGACGATGTGATCATGGTTGCGACTGTCGCATTTGGGATGGGAATCGACAAACCAGATGTGCGTTTTGTTGCCCATTTAAACGTGCCAAAAAACATCGAATCATATTATCAAGAAACGGGTAGAGCTGGTCGTGACGGCCTTCCAGCTGATGCTTGGATGTGTTACGGACTTAACGATATTGCGGCGCAGAGAAATTTTATTGAGGAGTCGGAAGCGAGCGAAAATCAAAAAAGAATCGAGCGACAAAAATTAAATTCGCTGCTTGGTTTGTGCGAAGCTTCGACTTGTCGCAGACAAATTATGCTCGAATATTTTGGCGATTCTTGCGCACCCAGCGGAAATTATTGTGGCAATTGTGACAACTGTCTGAATGCGCCAGAAACCTTTGATGCCACTATCGCCGCGCAGAAAGCGATTTCTTGTGTTTATCGCACTGAGCAAAGATTTGGCGTTGGTTATTTAATCGATATTTTGCTCGGAGTTGACGACGACAGAATCAAAAATTTCAATCACGATAAAGTCAGCACATTCGGCATCGGCAAAGAATTTAGTAAGGTCGAATGGAATGCGATTTTCCGCCAACTCGTCGCGATGAATTTGCTCAAAGTTGATATTGATGGCTTTGGTGCTTTGAAAATTACTGAAGCGGGACGTGAATTTTTGCAGCAGAAAAAAACGATCCAAATGCGTAAATACAGCGCCAAAAAATCGCCGAAAAAAACTAAAGTTTCTGTCGGATTAAGTGGTGGAAGTGAAGATGATTTGTTCGCTAAATTAAAAGCCAAAAGACTCGAAATAGCTAGAGAACAGAAGGTTCCGCCTTATGTGGTCTTTCACGATAAAACTTTGGTTGAGATGGTCAAATTGCGCCCACAATCATTAAACGATTTGACGAAGATCAGCGGAGTTGGCGAAGCGAAGATGAAAAAATATGGGGAGATATTTTTAGAATTAGTCCGAGAGTGAGTTAACAATTCTTGGATTGCCACGTCGCTTCGCTCCTCGCAATGAGGCGGTAAGCACGCACTTTATTCGTCATTACGAGGAGCGAAGCGACGTGGCAATCCACTAACAAATCAACAAATCATGAGATACAGCGCTAATCTAAACGTCATCCTAAAGGCAATCGACAAGGCTTCTCTACACATGCCGCGCGATTTTACTGAGCTTGAAAATCTTCAATCAAATCCCGCCTCAGCAGAAAAATTTGCTGCCGCTTGTTATCGCAAAGTGAAGCAAGTTTTGATCGATGATTTCGCCAAAGTTCGTCCAGATTTTAATCTGATTTTCGCTGACGGGCAGAAGATCGTTAACAACGAAAATGCCGAATATTCTTACACTATTTATCCGATCGACGGCTTCTCTAATCTAATGCGCTCAAACCCTGATTTTACTGTGGCTGTGGCACTTGAGCATCACAATAAAGCTGGCGAAAAAGAAGCGATTTCAGTTGGAATCAGCAAAGTTTTTGGTGGTGAACTTTACTACTGCGAGAAGGGTTTTGGCGCTTATTTAAACAATCGTCGTATTCGCGTTTCGAAGAGAAATTCTGGAGAAATTTTAAGCGCAAGTGAGCTCGAACAATCGCCGCGCGCCTACGGTTCGCGTACTCTCACGCTGGCTTATCTAGCCTCTTCTCGCATCGAGCGCGCAGTGTTTAGCAAAGAAGATTTCGAATTGTTTAAACCTTTCCTACTCTTGATCCGCGAGGCTGGAGGCAGGATCGTCGAAGATGAAAAATCCGTCTCCGTTTTCAACGTTTAGCTGATTATTTTCTGGATCCCCGCCTACGCGGGGATGACGAGTTTAGTAAGTACATGCTTTAAACGTCATCCCCGCGAAGGCGGGGATCCAGGAGGGTTAAAACCAACGCATTTATTTTTGTTCAACGTTCCCGAATTCACAGTTTCAGAATTTTCGCGCTCAATAAAGCGAACAGTTGAAGACGCATTTGGTTACGTGCGTATTCACGGCGAAATTTCCGGATTCAAAAAAGCGACTTCCGGGCATTTATATTTTACCCTAAAAGATGAAAACGCAGTGCTCTCCGCCGTGTGTTTTCGAGGTGCGGCGAGTGGTGTTAGTTTTGAGATTGGTGACGGTTTGCAAGTTTGCGCATCAGGAAAAATTACTACTTACGAAGGAAGATCAAATTACCAAATCATCGTCGAGAAACTAGAAATCGCCGGCGTTGGCGCGATTTTAGAAATGATCGAAAAACGTCGCCAAAAACTTTTTGCCGAAGGTTTATTTGATGCGATTCACAAAAAACCAATTCCGTTTTTCCCAAAAATTATCGGCGTAATCACTTCGCCAACTGGCGCAGTAATTGAAGATATTAAACATCGAATTGAAGCGCGCTGCCCTACGCACATCAAGATTTATCCAGCATCGGTGCAAGGCGCAAACGCTGCAGCGGAAATAATTTCTGGGATCAAATATTTTAATAATCTGAAGAAAAATCGTCCGGATGTTTTGATTGTCGCAAGAGGGGGAGGAAGCTTTGAAGATCTGCTTTGCTTCAGTGACGAAAATTTAATTCGCGAAGTTTTTAAATCGGAAATTCCGCTAATTTCTGCGGTTGGTCACGAGGTTGATACAACTTTAATTGATTATGTTTCTGATCTACGCGCACCCACGCCAACTGCGGCGGCGGAGCTTGCCACGCCAATTTTATCTGACTTAAAATCGCAGCTAAATTTTTACGCCGAGAAACTGGAATTTATTCCGGAAAATTTTCTCAATCAGAATGTTTTGTGCCTGAAAAATCTTCAGCGTTACTTGCTCGATCCGCGTAAAATTATTGAGCAAATCGGCGAAAGATTGCAGCGTTTACAAGTTTCAAGTGAGCTGATTTTTGCCAAAATAGACACAGAAAAGCGCAATGTTTCACTTGCTTTCGAGCAAGTAAATTCAAGGCTCGAGCAACGCATAAAAGAAAATTTGACCAATCTAAATAATTTGGGAAAGATCCTTGCGACCAATCATTACCGCGAAATTTTAAAACGCGGATTTGCCCTAATAAAAAATTCTTCTGGTGAGCCTTTGCTTTCGATTGAGAAAGTGAAAATCGAAAAAGAAATTCTGGTGGAGATGAGTGACGGTGAGGAAAGATTTGTAAAAGAATAAAGTTTCCTGGATCCCAGCCTTCGCGGGAATGGCGGGATTAGTGAGCACCTTACTTTAAACGTCATCCCCGCGAAGGAGGGGATCCAGGAAATGTTAAAACAATCAAAAAACTAAATTTAATTTTATGACTACTTCAGCAAAAAAATTTGATCTTTGTGTAATTGGTGCTGGCCCCGGAGGCTACGTTGCAGCTATTCGCGCCGCACAACTCGGACTTAAAGTTGGCATCGTTGAAGCCAATCACTTGGGCGGAATTTGTTTGAATTGGGGCTGCATTCCAACCAAAGCGCTTTTGAAGTCGGCAGAAGTTCACCATCTTTTACACAATTTGGACGCTTACGGATTTTCGGCAGAAAATGTTAAATTTGATTTCGCCAAAATTATTGAACGCTCACGCGGAGTTTCGAAGAAGTTAAGTGGCGGCATTGGTGGCTTGATGAAGAAAAATAAAATCGAAGTAATTGACGGTTTTGCGAAATTTTTAGACAGCAAAAAAATCTCAGTAAGCAAGGACGGTAAAGAAGTCGCGCAAGTTGAAGCGTCATATTTTATTGTGGCAACTGGTGCTCGAGCGCGCGTGATTCCGGGCATGGAGCCAGATGGTGAAAATATTTGGACTTATCGCGAAGCAATGACGCCGAAGGCTTTGCCAAAATCTTTGTTAGTTGTTGGTTCTGGGGCGATTGGATCTGAGTTCGCTTCATTCTACAAAAACATGGGCTCGGAAGTGACTCTTGTCGAAATGGCTGAAAATATTTTACCGGTTGAAGATGAAGAAATTTCTAAACTCGCGCGCAAATCTTTCGAAAAACAAGGCATTAAAATTCACACTTCAGCGGCGCTAAAATCGCTAAAAGTTGGCAAAGGTGAAGTGACGGCAAGCGTTGAAATTGCTGGTAAAATTGAAGCAATTAAAGCTGAGAAAGTTATTATGGCTGTAGGCATCGTGGCCAATGTTGAAAATCTCGGTTTAGAAAAAACCAAAGTAAAATTATCAAAAACCGGCATTGAAACTAACGGCTATTTGGAAACTTCAGATGCAAATATTTTTGCAATTGGTGACGTTGCTGGTGCGCCTTGGTTGGCTCATAAAGCCTCGCATGAAGGCACAATCGCGGCAGAAAAAATCGCTAGTAAAATGGGCAAATATGACGCGAAAAAAGTTCACCCAATCAAGGTCGAAAATATTCCAGGTTGCACTTACTCAATGCCGCAAATTGCTTCAGTTGGCTTGACCGAGAAAAAAGCAATCGCCGCCGGCAAAAAAATTAAAGTTGGTCGCTTCCCTTACATGGCCAACGGCAAAGCAATCGCTGCTGGTGAAACTGAAGGTTTGATCAAAGTTATTTTTGACGAAAAAACCGGCGAACTTTTGGGTGCACATTTGATCGGCGCCGAGGTTACTGAAATGATTCAAGGCTACGTGATTGCTAAACAAGCCGAGCTCACCGAAGAGGATTTAATGCACACAATTTTTGCTCACCCAACAATGTCTGAGATGATGCACGAAGCGGTTTTAGATGCTTACGGAAAGGTTATCCATTTTTAGTTTCGTCGCATTGACAAACAATTCGCGGCACCTACCTTGCCGCGCCCTTTCGGGTAGCCTTGAGTTTTTCTAGATTATTTTTTCTGGTTGTAATTGAGGGCTTACACCGAAGGAGTCTGATCAGAAATGGTCAGAATTTTTAAAATCTCATTTCTAGATGAACATGAAAAAACTATCATTGATCGTTGCCGCAGTTGCTCTTTTTGCTTCTGTTGCTCAAGCAGAAACTCCAGCTAAACCAGCAGCAACTCCTTCTAAAGAAGTAGCTGTAGCTCCAAAAGCTGAAGTTAAAAAAGCTGAAGCTAAAAAAGACAAAAAAGTAGCTGAAACTCCTGCTGCAGTAGCAGCTCCAGTAGAAGCTACCAAAAAAGAAGAAAAAGCAGCTGTGAAAGCAGCTAAAAAAGAAGAAAAAGCAGCTAAAAAAGCAGCTAAAGAAGAAGTTAAAGCTGTAGCTCCAGCTACAAAATAATTTTTAGTCTTAACTAAAATTTGAACCGAGTCGGTGTAAAAACTGACTCGGTTTTTTTGTGGAAATTTTTTGGTATTTTCGATCTTCCAAAAGTGTTAAAAATTCGATCCAAAATTATTAACAAGTCTAAGTCTCTCAATCAGGCAGGGTCGAGAGCGGGCATCTCTCAAAATTTCTTGCTGTTTTCTTCGTCAAAAATAGGTTGCGCCGCCTTCCTCCAGAGAACATATTCGCCGGATTAGCTCAGTGGTAGAGCAACTGTCTTGTAAACAGTAGGTCGTCAGTTCAAATCCGACATCCGGCACCACTCCTCCTTCTCGATGCCACTAATTCGCTCCGTTACTTTTACGATTCTCCTCAATCTTTGGGGCGCGATTATCCCGATTATCTATTCTCCCGTTTTTTTCACTCGTAACGCAAATCTTGCTGATCGTGGCGCAAAGGCTTGGTCGATTGGCGCGATCTGGCTGTTAAAAGTTTTGTGTGGCATTGATTACGAAATTCGTGGGCGTGAAAAATTGCCAAAAGGCGCCTGCATTATTGCCTGCAAACATCAGTCAGCTTGGGAAACAATTGTGATGCATTTGGTCTTGAATCACCCCGTTTACGCCTACAAAAAAGAGCTCGAAAAAATCCCGTTTTACGGTTGGTATTTGAAGGTAATGAGCGGCATTAAAATCAATCGCAAAGGTGGCGCGTCGGCGCTTAAAGATTTAATCAAGCAGGCGAAAAAATATTTAGCAAAAGGACAGAAAATCGTCTTATTTCCGCAAGGAACCCGCGTTCCAACCAACGGCTCTGTAGAAAAATATCCTTACCAAGCAGGAGTAACGGCGCTTTACCTTTCTTGCGGTGTAGCCGTCGTTCCAGCAGCGCTAAATTCTGGAAAATTCTGGCCAAAAAGCGGGGTAAAAAAATCAGGAAAAATTATTTTAGAATTTCTTGAGCCGATTGAGCCAGGTCTTTCCAAGCAAGAATTCAGCCAGCGTCTTGAGCAAGCGATCGAAGCCAAAAGCAACCAACTGTAGGTTTCAACATCATCCCCGCGTGAGTTCGGCAATTCGGTTGCGATTTTTCAACGTCATCCCCGCGTAGGCGGGGATCCAGAATCACGTGTTCAGAAGCAGGTGCTAATCCTCCTGAATCCTCTCCTGCGAAGGGATGACGCGGGAAGTTTGCGTCAGAGCAAAATGCTCTTTCACCTCGTGCACACGCAAAAATTCGACATTTTTCCTCACCAAAAATTCCGAGACCACCAAAGTTTTTTCAGCACGATCTCCTGAAATATTTACCGAATCCAAAAAACTTTTTTTCGAGTGGCCGATGTAGAGCGGAAGGCCGAGAGATCTGTACGCGTCAATATTTTTCAAAATCAAAATCGACTGGTTGGCGTCTTTTGCAAAACCAATTCCGGGATCAAAAATTAGCTGCGATTTTCTGACATTTTTTTTCTCAAGCGCGGCAATTTTCGTTGAAGCCCAAGCAAGAATTTCTCGATTAATATTTAAATTTTTATTGACGACGAGATCAGGATTGGCGTGGATCGCCAAGTTGTGCATTAAAATTGTTTGAAGATTTTTTGCGGCAATAAAATCGACGATTTTTTCGTCAACCAAACCACTGACGTCGTTAATAATTTCCACTCCAATCTCTTGTGCTTTTTGAATTGTGGCGAAGTGGTAGGAATCAATGCTGGTTTGAACTCGGTGTTTTTTTGCAAGGGCGACGACCGCTGGTAAAATTTTTTCTAACCGCGCCAATTCTTGCTTCGCGCTAATTGGAGTTGCATTCGGCCTTGTGGATTCTGCTCCGACGTCAATTACCTCGACACCTTCTGCAATCATTTTTTCTGCGTGAGCGAGGGCGGATTCAAGCGAAGAAAATTTTCCACCGTCAGAAAATGAGTCAGGAGTAACGTTTAAAATTCCGACGATTTTTGTCATTTTTTTGCAGGAAAAAGATTTTGAGCACTGTGCTCAAAATCTATGTTTTGATCAGTAAAATCAGGGATCAAGCTAGTAAATTTCGTTAGATTTAGACCCTGCTTTACTCCACTACTGTCCGGTTAAGAATTTTTTTAATCTCTTTAAGAGAAGCTCGTAGTCATGATGAGCCTGTCGAAGCATGATTCTGGGCGCGGTCTTGGATCATGCTTCGACAGGCTCAGCATTACTAGGAGTGTTTATTTTCTAGATCGAAAA
>JAGWWH010000035.1 GCA_018970485.1 Pseudomonadota bacterium
TCCAACCATTTACGAGTTGGATTTGAAGAAGTCGCAAATGACCTACAACGATTGGGTTATAAAATTAAGGCAGGCTTGTTTACAGCGCAGGAAGTTGGCGCTCCTCACAAAAGAGAGCGACTCTTCATCTTGGCCTACCGTGATAGTTTCAGATCACCTGTGCAACGAGACAGAAACGCCGCGGCGCTGGAGGGAAAGAGCACAGGAGAAAAAACGGGAGGGAATCAATTTGCAAAAGCCGCTAAGGATTGTAGCTCAAGAAACATGGCCAACCGTGGTTTCGGCGGATGCCTCGATGGGAGCGATAATATCTCCAAGCGACATTTACAAACAAACCAGTTCGGGCAGTCTTCGCAAAATCAACAAGAACGGCAAAGACGGGTCATTGGGCCTTGCAAGAACAGTGAAAATGATGGACTCGCAACAAAATTGGCCAACGGTTCGAACATCTTCTGCAAATGGTGCGAGCGCCAAAGAAGTGGAAGCGGGAAATCCGAAACAAAGGCTGGAAGTGATGATAACAAACTGGGCAACGCCAACAACGAGAGATTGGAAGGACACTGCCAATGCCAATGTTGCGACCAACTCCCTACTTGGCCGCCAAGCCCCGCGAGCCATGAACAATGGGATGGAATCGCAAATCACCTTAAACCCGCGCTTCACCGAATGGCTGATGGGTTGGCCGATCGGGTGGACGCAGTTCGAGCTTGCGGAAACGGAGTGGTTCCGCTGGTTGCGGCTTATGCGTGGCGAACTCTCACGAATGGAATGTATCTTACAAAAAACAATTAACTGATATGGATGATTTTGCACCAAAAATGGCCGATCATATTGAGCTTAAAAAAGTCGATGAATTGATTCCTTATAGCAAAAACGCGCGGCTTCACTCGGAGGCGCAAGTTGCACAAATTGCGGCAAGCATTATTGAATTTGGATTTACAAATCCGGTTTTAATTGATGGCGAGAAAGGAATTATCGCTGGCCACGGAAGATTGATGGCGGCAAAGAAACTTGGCTTAAAAGAAGTTCCGGTTGTTGTTCTTGATCACTTAAGCGAAACACAAAAGAAGGCTTACATTATCGCCGACAATAAACTTGCTGAAAATGCCAGATGGGATGAAGAAATTTTGGCGAGTGAATTAGCAGATTTAAAAAATGAGGATTTTAATCTTGATTTGATTGGCTTTGAAGATCAAGAGCTCGAAAAGATTTTTGCCAATCTTTACGAAAAAGAAAATGAGCAAGAAACAGAGGAAATTCCTGAAAACCCAGAAAAGCCAATCTCAAAATCAGGTGATATTTGGCTGATTGGAAAACACAAATTGATTTGCGGCGATTCCTGCAAAACAGAAACTTACCAAGCTCTTCTTGGCGATGAATTAGCTGATATGCTTTTCACCGACCCACCTTACAATGTGGATTACGGCAACACCATGAAAGACAAAGCTAGAGGCAATAACGCCAAAATTCTCAACGACAATCTTGGCGAAAATTTTGGAAAGTTCCTTTTTGATTTCTGCAAAAACGCTTTAGAGGTCACCAAGGGCGCGTGTTATATTTGCATGAGTTCATCAGAGCTGCACACTTTGCAAAAATCTTTCACGGACGCAGGCGGCAAATGGTCAACTTTTATCATTTGGGCGAAGAATCATTTCACGCTTGGCAGAGCTGATTATCAAAGGCAATATGAGCCAATCCTTTATGGCTGGAAGCAAAGCAATGATCATTATTGGTGTGGTGACCGCAATCAAGGCGATGTTTGGCATTACAACAAACCCAATAAAAGCGACCTTCACCCAACGATGAAGCCAGTTGAGCTTTGCAAGCGCGCAATTCTCAACTCAAGCAAAACTGACGATATTATTTTAGATTGTTTTGGTGGCTCCGGCTCAACGCTTATCGCTTCTGAACAAACCAACCGAAGATGCAGAATGATTGAACTCGACCCAAAATATGTCGATGTTATCGTAAAAAGATGGCAAAATTTAACTGGCATCAACGCAACGCTTTTAGAAACCAGCGAAAGTTTTAATGAAATTTTTAAGAGAGAAAATGACGAAAAATCTGAATAACGAAGAGTTAAAAAACAGAGCAAAAGAGATGGTAGAAAAACACGGAAAAACTGCGGTGGATATTGCAAAAAGAAAAGCTGGCGCCTTTAAAAATGAATGTCGCGAAAAAGATTGCGCTCTAATGCTGCTTACCGAAGTTGAGAAGCTGACCGAAAATCTTTCTTAATAAGGAATGTAAAACTCCTCAAGTGATTTGCAGATATTTTGGCAAATTTTGTAAGCCTCTTTATTCCAAGGCTTCGTAGCATTTTCTTTTTCGTTTAAAAATTTACTAAGCGATGACTCAACTAAAATTCTGACATCGAAGTCGCCTTTTTCTTTGGCTTCAAAAATGCCATCAAAAAGATCGTCATCGCCAAGCAAATTGTAAAGTTTATCTGCGGCAACTTTTAGTGACAAAGGTTTTGCCACCAATTTTTGCAATTCTTTAGCTTGTTTAACAGTTTGTGGTAATGCCCAAACTCCCATAAAATACCTCTCTTTTTTGTTAATATTAAATGCCTCTTGAAGGCTTTTATATTATGGCTTTGCTAGTGATTACTAGCAAGTCAATTAGAGCAATTTTTTAATCTTTTTTTGGCAATTTATAAACCCGATTTCCACAGGCAATTTTATCGTTAATAATACCAAGATTTTGATTTTTATTTAAGCGCGAAATTACCGATCTGGCGGTGTGTGGTTGCCATTTTAAATTTTCACAAATTTGCTTAAGGCTAACTCCCTCTTCTGCTGATTTTATCATCTCAATTAATTGAGAGTTTTTAGTGGCAGATTTAGTGATTTCGTTTTTTTGAATTGGCGCTTCTTTAACTGGATTTTCTTTAGCTTTAGGAAGCGTTTTTTTGATTACTTTTTTAACAGCTGGTTTTGAAATTTTTTTAGGCATATTTTTCTTATATTTAAAATTGATAAAAACCTCATAAAGGCTTATCCAGTATGGCTTGCGCGATGAACACTATCAAGTCAATTAAGATGATTTTTTAAACAATTTTTAAAAAAGTTTTGAAGTACCAAAACGATGTTGAATAACAATGGAACTTTCGATCAGAGGCTATGCCAGACATCGCGGTGTTGCCGAGTCGGCAGTTAGAAAAGCAATCGCGCAAGGAAGGATTAGCAAGGGTAAAAATGGCAAGATTAATCCTGATTTAGCCGATAAAGAATGGAGTCAAAACAGCGATCCAGCGCAAATAAAAGCAGAAAAGGCTTTTGAAACGCCAGATTCTCAAGCAACTTCAATAAGTGGGCCAAGCTATCAGCAAAGCCGAGCGATTAAGGAAGCATATGGCGCCAAATTGCTACGATTACAGTTTGAAAAGGAATCAAAAAAACTGATTTCAATTGATGATGTAAAAGTGTCGGCATTTAACGCGGCGCGCATGACTAGAGATCGAATTTTAAATATTCCTGATCGCGTAATTCCGCAGCTTGTTGGCAAGACCAACATTTTTGAGATGAAAGAAATTTTGAAAACCGAACTGATTAAGGCACTCGAAGAATTATCCAAAATTAATGAGAAATTATGACGACATTTATTTTCAGAATTTCTGCGATGGGCTAAAGCCAGACCCGAATTTTACAGTATCTTCATGGGCTGATAATCATCGCATTTTAAGCAGCATTTCATCAGCAGAACCTGGGCCGTGGAGAACTGACAGAACACCTTATCTCAAAGAGATTATGGATTGTTTATCCCCATCGCACCCTTGCGAAAAAGTTGTCTTCATGAAAGGCGCGCAAATTGGTGGAACTGAGTGCGGCAATAATTGGATGGGGTTTGTAATCCATCATGCGCCAGGACCAATGCTGATTGTGAATCCAACAGTTGAAACTGCCAAGCGCACCTCAAAAATGAGGATTGATCCGGCGATAGAAAACTGTCCGGCGCTAAAAGAAAAAGTTTCCGATCCAAGATCGCGCGATTCTGGGAATACAATTTTGATGAAGGAATTTCCGGGCGGTGTTTTGGTGATGACTGGCGCAAATTCTGCTGTGGGCTTACGCTCAATGCCGATTCGATATTTATTTCTCGATGAAGTTGACGGCTATCCTGACGATGCTACTGGCGAAGGTGATCCGGTAAATCTTGCGATTCAAAGAACTGCTACTTTTAGCAATCGCAAAATTTTTATGATCTCAACGCCAACGATCAAAAATTTTAGCAGAATTGAAACTGCATTTTTAGAAGGCGACCAAAGATATTTTTTCGTTCCATGCCTAAATTGCGGCGAGTTTCAAACTCTTAAATGGGCGCAAATAAAATGGCCGAAAGGCAAGCCAGAAGCGGCTTATTACACTTGTGAAAAATGTGGCAGCGTCTTCGAAGATTATCAAAAAGCAGAGATTTTAAAAAATGGGAAATGGGTTGCAACCAACGCTAATAGCAACAGCAAAACAATTTCTTTTCACCTATCATCGCTCTACAGCCCACATGGCTGGACAAGTTTTGGTGATATAGCGCAGGAATTTTGCGAGGTGCATAAAGACCCACCAAGATTACAAGTTTGGACGAATACCAAACTTGCAGAAACTTGGGAGGACATGGCTGGCGAAGTTATTGATCCAACTGGATTAATGAAGCGCCGCGAAAATTTTGGCACTAGGGTTTTCAAAGACATTGCTATCATCACCGCTGGGGTGGATGTGCAAGATAATCGCCTTGAAATCGAAATTGTTGGCTGGGGATGCGACGAAGAAAGTTGGTCGCTTGATTATCAAGTGATTTACGGCGACCCATCAACACCGCATCTTTGGAATGATCTTGATAAAATTTTGGAAAACACCTTTGAGCATCAAAGAGAATTACCAAATTTTCCAATTGCTGCCGTGTGCATTGATAGCGGCGGTCATTATACCGACCATGTTATCAATTACTGCGATACTAAAAAACATAAAAAAGTTTTTGCCATCAAAGGAAGTTCTTCTGGTGCAGGAGTTCCAATCTGGCCACCTCGTGCCAGTCAAAATAAAAGACTGAAAAAGCCAGTTTATGTTATTGGCGTTGAGACGGCCAAAGAAACTTTGATGCAAAGGCTTCGCATTGCAGAGGAAGGTGCTGGTTACTGGCACTTTCCAATGGAGCGCGACGCCGAATGGTTTGCGCAACTTACATCTGAAATTGTCAGAACAAAATATGTAAAAGGCAGACCAATTAGGCAGTGGACGCCGAGCCGCGAAGGAGCGAGAACAGAGGCGTTAGATTGCCGCGTTTATGCTTTTGCGGCGCTGCGCGGACTTGTTCGCAATTGGAAATTTGATTTAAATAAAGCAGTTTTGCGAATCAAAGAAACTCATTTGCGACCAGAAAATAAGCAGTTTCAAAACATCGCGCCAACCGCATCACAAAAAGTTAGAAGAGTAAGAAGCAAAGGAATTTCTAACTACTGATTTTAACCCTTAAATGGGCTGCTAGTTTCGCTATTTATAATATTTAAATATTCTTGATAGGCAAAAATCATATGACGGTCTTTGCCCGTAATTTCTTTAGCAATGTTTAAAGATTGCAAAATATCCAATGCTCTAAGCGCTGTTGGCAAGGATATGTCGCAGTCTTTTTTAATCGAAGAGCTATTTGTAAGAGGATTTTTTTGCAAATAATTATAAACAGCCAACAAGCTAGGGTTTAGCTTTCCTGATTGCTCAATTATTTCTTTATCTTTCTTAAAAAGAGTAATTATCGCTTGCGCGGTTGCGGTTGCTTGATTTGCGGTTTCTAAAACTCCAGTTAAAAAGAATTTTATCCACGATTCCCAATCTCCCGTAAGCCTTACTGATTGTAGCTGATTATAATATTCTTCCCGATTGGTTTTGAAATATAAACTCAAATATAGCAAAGGTTCTTTCAAAATATTGTTAGCGCAAAGCATAAAAGTAATTAGCAAGCGGCCTAATCTGCCATTGCCATCAAGAAATGGGTGGATGGTTTCAAATTGAACATGAGCTAAAGCGGCTTTAACTAAGATCGGCAGTTTAACATTTTCATCATGAAGAAATTTCTCAAAATTATCCAAGCAATTCATTAGGTGCTCTGGAGATGGCGGAACAAACCTAGCATTTCCTGGGCGCGAACCGCCTATCCAATTTTGCGAAGTTCGGAATTCTCCCGGTTGTTTATTGCCGCCCCTTGCATTATTCATAAGCTTTTCATGAATTTCTCTAATCAAGCGCAGTGATAATGGAAAATCTTCCAAGCGCTTTAATCCATAATTCATGGCGGCAACATAAGAAGAAACTTCATTGACATCTTCAACCGACACACTTGGCAATTCGCCATTTTCAAAAAGCAAAAGATCAGACAAGGAAGATTGCGTGCCTTCAATTTGCGAAGACATCACCGCCTCTTTGCGCACATACATATATAAAAAAAGTGACGGATTTGGCAGCATGGTGCTAATGGCATCAAGCCTTCCAAGCGAAGTATTTGCATCATCTAGCAATTGATAAAATTGCCCAAGATCAACTGGTGGTTTTGGCGGAAGCGGTTGCGGAATATATACGCTGTAAGTTTCACCTCCAACTGCCGAGCTTTTTAAATAATATCCTATGCGTGATTGGTTATTCATAATTTAAGTAAAAAAAATGGTCATTTGCGTTATTTAATAAAAAATAACTAAAATGAATGATAGTTGCAACAAATTAAGTAAAATAAATCTCATTTTGCGTTAGTTAATTTTAAATGAAAACACTTGAAGAGCAATTAACGGAAGTCCAGCAAGCAATTTCTGACATTTTGTTAAACGCGCAAGAAGCGTGGTATAACGGACAGAAAGTTAGAAAAGCTGATCTGGCAGTTTTGGAAGCACGAGAAAAAAGACTTTTAGTTTTAATTAAAAGAAAAAATCGCGGTGGCATTAGAGTTAGAGGCGCAACTCCAGTATGAGAAAATTTCCTAAAATTTCTGAAAACAAATTTTTTGAAAATTTGTTTCGCCAAAACTGGCTCGATAAAACAATTTCTTATATCAGCCCACAAGCGGGTTTAAAAAGATTTGAAGCCAAAACCAGATTAGCAATTGCTGGCGGCTACACGGGCGCAAGACGCGATCGTAGGCAAACTTCAAGTTGGAATGTTGCTGATGGCTCTGCTGACAATGTCACTTTGCCCGATTTGCCAGAGCTTCGTCAAAGATCGCGCGATTTACTTCGCAACGCCCCACTTGCTTGCGGCGCGGTAAATACTGTGGTTACGAATGTTGTTGGAACTGGCTTAAAGGTTCAGTCGCACTTAGATCGCGATGTGCTTAAAGATTATTTTAAAAGCGAAGATGAATTTGATGCTTTTGAAAGAAATGCCGAGCGCATATTTCGCAACTGGGCAGAAAATCAGGATTGCGACATTACTCGCTGCCAAACTTTTTCTGAAATTCAAAATTTGGTTTTGCGCTCTGTTCTTGAAAGTGGCGACATTTTTATTTTAAAGCGCTATGTGCAGCGACCAAATAGAAGCATAAATCTTGCTTTGCAAATTGTGGAAGCTGATCGCGTTGCTAACCCTGATTTTAAAGCTGACACGGCAACCCTTGCTGGCGGCGTTGAAATGGACTTGGACGGCGCGCCAATTTCTTACTCAATTTGCAATCAACATCCAAGCGATTACCAAAACCAAAAGGAAAGGAAGTTTGTAAAAGTTCCGGCTTTTGATAAATATGGCAACCGCCAAGTCTTTCATATTTTTAGCAGAAACAGACCAGGACTTACTCGCGGCGTTCCATATTTAGCGCCCGTAATTGAAAGTTTAAAACAACTTGATCGCTACACCGAAGCAGAAGTTATGGCTGCCGTTGTTTCGGCGATGTTTACAGTTTTTGTAAAATCGGAAGATGAAGAAGGACTGGCTCCAATGACTCCTCCTGAAGGTGGAAGAAATAATGATGGTGATTACAAATTAGGACCAGGTGCAATTCTTGATTTACAGCCTGGTGAAAATATTGAAATCGCCGATCCAAAAAGACCGAATCAAGCCTTTGATCCTTTTGTGCAAGCGGTGTTGCGTCAAGTTGGCGTGGCGCTGGAATTGCCTTTTGAGATTTTAATCAAACATTTCACCGCCAGCTATTCCGCTGCTCAAGCGGCTTTGGTTGAAGCGTGGAAATTTTTTTCTAGCAGACGCAAGTGGCTTGCAATCCAGCTTTGTCAGCCAATTTACGAAATGGTGATTACTGAAGCAGTTGCTAAAGGTGAATTAAATGCGCCGAATTTTTTCGCCAATCCAACCATCAAAAATGCTTATCTTGGCGCTGAATGGATTGGACCGCCGCGCGGGCAAATTGATCAATTAAAAGAAGTTCGCGCTGCGCAAACCAGAATTGAAATTGGCGTCAGCACGCTGGCTGAAGAAACGGCAATTTTAACTGGTGGTGATTTTGAGAAAAAATATCCGCAAATCTTGAAGGAATATCGACTCAAACAAGAAGCCGGAATTATTCCAAAAGAAGTTATTCAAACTCCTACACAAACAACAAAAAATAGCAATGCATGACCTATTAAAAATCGCGAAATATTGGGCGATTGAGCCTGATATTTTAGCGAAAATTACTCGGAATAGCTCCGCTATTCCTGCGTCATTTTTGAAGAGAAATGATGATTTGGACGAAACGAAATCGCTCTCATTTCAATCAGAAAGAAGATTGGGAAATACCAGATCAGTTCTGATTCGCGATGGCACGGCAGTAATTCCAATACACGGACCAATCACTGCAAGAAGCGATCTTTTTAGCTTATTTTTTGGCGGCACTTCTCTTGCCGATCTCGCAAAAGATTTTCAAACCGCGCTCGATGATGATCAGGTGAAAGCAATTTTATTTGATGTTGATTCTCCTGGTGGCGTTGCACTTGGACCTTCAGAAATGGCAGACGCTATTTTCAAGGCACGCGGCAAGAAGCCAATCTGGAGTTATGTCGGCAGGAACTGTTCCTCAGCAGCTTATTGGATTGCATCAGCAACAGAAAAAATTATCGCTAATCCTTCGGCGCTACTTGGAAGTATAGGCGTTGTCACAACAATTCCGGTGCAAGAGCAGCCTGATTTAGAAGGCTATAAAAACATCGAAATTGTTTCTAGCAACGCCAAACAAAAGCGACCCGATCCACGCACCGAAGAAGGCATAGCCGAGATAAAACGCGAGCTCAACGATCTTGAAGCGCAGTTTATTGAAAGCGTAGCCAAATATCGAAATGTAAGTGTGAACGCAGTTAAAAACGACTTCGGACAAGGCGGAGTGCTGATTGGCAAAAACGCAGTTGCAAGCGGCATGGCTGATTCTCTTGGAAGTTATGAAGAGGTCATGCGAGAGCTAAATCAAAAAATTTCAACAAATAAACAAATCAATTTTATGACAAATGACGGAGCAGCTTCAGCTGCGAGTAATTTGCAACTCATTCAATCAAAAAATAAAAATCTTATGAGTACTAAAGAAACAATCGAAAGGTCTGCAATTAACGCAGATTTTATTAAAGCAGAATTTCCTGAAATTGCTGAAAAATTGGCAAAAGAAAATTCGACAAAAATTACGAACGAAATAAAAGAAAGCTCCAGGGAAATTATTTTTGTCGAAGGAAAAAAAGCTGGTTTTAGCGAAGGAATTGAAGCCGAGCGCAAAAGAATTTTAGCAATCGAAGAAGCCTCACTTGCAGGTCACGAAGATCTTGTAGCAAAAGCAAAACAAGATGCCGACATGACGGCAGATAAGTTAGCGTTGCAAATCGTCGCCAGAGAAAAACAGCGCGGCACGAAATATATTGAGCAAGCAGCAGCGGCAGAAAAAGAAATGCCAAAAGTTGCGCCAAATTTTGAAAGCGCATCTTTCGACAAAACAAAAATTGATAAGGACGCACCACTTGAAGATCGCGCCAAAGTCGAATGGCAAAATGATGCAAAACTGCGCTTAGAATTTGCTGATGATTATGATGCTTATTTTGCCTATAAAAAAGCATCAGAGGCAAATCAGGTTAAAATTCTTTCAAATCACAAAAGCTAAAAGCTGAATCGTCATTTCCATAATTCAATAACCATAAAATAAGGATTTATCATGGCCTCATTACCGCAAAACACAAGATTAACAAAAGACATAAACCGAGTTTACGAACTTGGCAATATTAACGAACTGCCAATTGCTGGCGGGCAAGTTATTTATCAAGGAGCCGCAATTGGCTGCAATTCTTCTGGCTATGCAAAAAGCTTAGAAAACGGCGATATTTTTGCCGGATTTGCAGAAGATAATGTCAACAATTCTGCTGGCTTGGATGGAGATAAAAAAATCAGACTTAGAAAAAAAGGCGCTATCCTTCTTGATGTTGCTGGCGTAGGTCTT
>JAGWWH010000036.1 GCA_018970485.1 Pseudomonadota bacterium
CTACTCGTCATTGCGAGCGTAGCGCAGCAATCCATGAGTTAAAATTACTCGATTTCTTTCGTGATCCAACCACCGCCGAGCACGTGAGAATCTTGGTAGATCACGCATGCTTGGCCAGGAGTAATCGCGCGCGTCATTGATTTCATTTCAACTTCCGCGTCGCCATTTTCGAGAATTTTTATTGTCGCTGGCTCTTCTTCGTGATTTGAACGAAGGCGTACGCGAGCTTGAATTTCTTGGCCCGGCAGCACTTTAGAAAACCAATTCAGATCGCGAATTTTAAATTTTCTGTTCTGCAAAAATTTTTCCTCACCAACAAAAACTACGTTTTCTTTGGGATCAATCTTCACCACGTAAAGTGGCTCGGGATAAGAAATGCCAAGGCCTCGTCTTTGTCCTAAAGTGAAGTTAATAATGCCTTCATGCTTGCCTAAAATCTTTTTTGTTTCGATGTGAATGAAGGCGCCAGGCTTGAAGGCTGTAGGGCGGTGACGGCGAATCACTTCGGCGTAATCACCGTTTGGTACGAAGCAAATATCTTGTGAGTCAGGTTTGTTCGCAACCTCTAAACCCAGGCGCAGCGCCTCTTCACGCGTCTTTTCTTTTTTATTTTCGCCGAGCGGAAAACGTAAAAATTCAAGCTGATCTTTTGTCGTCGCGAATAAAAAATAACTCTGATCTTTGTCGTCATCGATCGCTTTGTGCATTTCTGCTTCACCGTTTTTTCCGACTAATCTCTGAACATAATGACCAGTGGCGAGACAGTCTGCACCGAGGTCGCGCGCAACTTTAAGCAGATCACGAAACTTCACCGATTGATTGCATTTGATGCAGGGAATCGGCGTTTCGCCCTGCAAGTAAGAATCAGCAAAATCATCAATCACCGATTCTTTGAAGAGGTTTTGGTAGTTCAAAATGTAATGCGGAAAATCATGTTTCTCGGCAACTTTTTTGGCGTCGTAAATATCCGTTCCAGCGCAGCAGGCGTTCTTTTTTTTCAGCGCATCGCCCATGTCGTAAAGTTGCAGAGTGATGCCGATCACCTCGTAACCTTGCTCTTTCAGAAGGCAGGCGACAACAGAGGAATCAACGCCTCCCGACATCGCGACCACAACACGAGTGTCTTTTTCTGATTTTTCGAAGCCGAGGGAATTCATTAATTTTTGAGTTTAGATTTGAGATTTTGGGTCTAGGAATGTTCTCAGTAATGCTTGAGTTTCCTGGATCCTCGCCTGCGCGGGGATGACGCTGAAAGTACGCACTTTACTAGCCATCCCCGCGCAGGTGGAGATCCAGAAAGAATAGCCAAATCAAATACAAAATAAAATGTCCAAATCCGCTAAGTTAGTACTTCCAAACGGAAAAGAAATTTCTCTACCAATCCGCGAAGCCTCGGTAGGCCAAGATGTAATCGACATTTCTTCACTCTACAAAGAAAGCGGGATGTTCACCTACGATCCGGGATTTTTAGCCACCGCTTCTTGCGAATCGAAAATTACTTTCATTGACGGAGATCAAGGTTTTCTAAGGCACGGCGGCTATTCAATCGAAGAGCTGGCGAAGAAAAGTGAGTTTCTTGAAGTGGCTTATTTATTGCTAAATCAAGAGTTGCCAAACGCTGCGCAATACCGCGAATTCAGAAGCGGCATCATTCGCAACATGTTGGTTCACGAACAAATAAATATTCTTCTGCGCGGCTTTCCGAGACGTGCGCATCCAATGGCCATCTTGGTTGGATCGGTTGCATCTCTTTCTGCTTTTTACCACGAAACCATGGATATTCACTCGCCAGAAGGTCGCATGGATGTGGTTTATAAAATCATTTCCAAGATGCCGACACTGGCAGCGATGGCTTACAAATACTCGATCGGTGAGCCTTTGATGTATCCAAACAAAGAATACGGCTTTGCAGAAAATTTCCTGCACATGCTTTTCGATAAACCGAACTATCCGCATAAAGTCACGCCAACAATCGCCAAGGCGATGGAGATGATTTTCGTTCTGCACGCTGATCACGAACAAAATGCTTCAACCTCAACTGTGCGCCTTGCCGGCTCGTCTGGCGCGAATCCGTTCGCCTGCATCGGCGCAGGAATTTCTTCGCTTTGGGGCCCGGCGCATGGTGGTGCAAATGAAGAGGTGATCGAGATGTTGCAAGAAATCGGCAGCAAAGATCGCATTCCAGAATTCATCGCCCGCGCAAAAGACAAAAATGACCCATTCCGCTTGATGGGTTTTGGTCATCGCGTTTACAAGAATTACGATCCGCGCGCTGCGGTTTTGAAAAAATCTTGCGATGAGGTTTTAAGTGAGCTTGGAATCAAGAATGATCCGCTTTTGGCGATCGCGGTTGAGCTCGAAAAAATCGCGCTCAATGACGAATATTTTGTGTCGCGTAAACTCTTCCCGAACGTCGATTTCTACTCTGGAATCATTTACAAAGCGCTCGGAATTCCTTCGAATTTATTCACCGTGATTTTCGCGATCGCGCGTTCAGCTGGTTGGATTTCTCAGTGGAAAGAAATGATTGAGGATCCGGCATTCAAAATTGGCAGACCTCGCCAACTCTACACTGGAGAGGTAAAAAGAGATTACGTCGAAATCAGTAAGCGTTAATAACCGCAATAAACGAAAGATAATTCGCGGATAAACTGGGCTCTTAAAAGATCACCAAATTCTTATTCGCTGCGCGATTGGTCACTGATCTCAACCAACTTCACCACCTTTTCATCGGCATCAAGAATCTTAACTTTTAAACCATCAAACTCCCCTTCTTGATCAAATTCCGGAACTTGATCAAACAAGTTTAACACAAAACCACCAACGGTTTGGAATGATTCATTATTGTTTCGAACCTTGCGCTGCAAGACCTCTTCCATTTTTTCAATTTCGACTCTTCCACCAAATTGAAATTTGTTTTCATCGATTTTTTTGATACGAAAAAGCATTCCCTCGGTCGGCAAATCATGTTCATCTTCGATTTCGCCGACGATTTCTTCCATCAAGTTTCCAATCGTAACTATTCCATCAACTCCGCCAAATTCATCGAGAACTACCGCGATTTGAACCCGAGCCATTCTCATGCGAAACATTACATCAAGCAGCTTCATCGAGCCTGGAACAAAAAGAATTTTCCGCAAAATACTCGTCAAAACAAAATCTTCTTCGCGCGAAAATTTGGACAAATCTTTACTGTGAATGAAGCCGATGATGTTGTCGAAATCATGCTTAAAAACAGGAATGCGTGAATGGCCGCTAATGGTAATAATTTTATTAATTTCTTCTAAGCTCGCTGTCTGATTTACAGAGATTACATCTGCGCGCTGCGCCATTACGTTTGATACTTTTTTATCACCAAAAGCGATGATATTTTTAAACATCTTCTTTTCTTCATGACGTAGCAGGCCTGCATTTTCATAGGTGTCGAGCAGGTGCAACATCACTGAGGAAAAAGATTTTTTGGTCTTTCTGCCGAAAAGATTGAAGAGAAAATTTAGTTTACGCTTTTTCATTGTAGGGATTTTCGATGCCGAGTTGGCGCAGAATTTTGATTTCCAATTTTTCCATTTTTTGCGCCATTTTTTCATCTTCATGATCATGGCCTAAAAGGTGAAGAATGCTGTGCAGTATTAGATGGATGAGGTGATCGTTGAATTTCTTTTTTTGCTCCTCCGCTTCGCGCTCAAGAGTTTCGTAAGCAATCACGATATCGCCCAAAAATAAAGGATCGAAAGCCGGAAAAGATAAAACATTCGTCGGCTTATTTTTACCGCGGAATTGGAAATTTATTTTTTTCATCTGCGCGTCTGAGACCAGAGAAATCGAGAACTCCTGCGCCTTAATTTTAACTAAAGGAATTAGTTTTTTAGTAAGCCTCTCAACAAGTTTTTCTTTGCCTTGCCATTTCTTGCTCTTGGTTACGACATCAATGGTGATCACGCCTGCGGGTAGTTTTTATTTGGACAGAATTTGAATTTCTTCTCACAAATTCTTTCCGGATTTTTACCGCAAAAAATATTTCCTGAATTGCTATTTGCGGCATTTTTACAAATTTCTGCTAAGCCTTTGATGAAGATGCCGCTGCTGTTTAGAGTTGAAACGCGCAGATATTTTTCTAAGCCCAAATTCGCGACAAATTCTTTGTACTGAATATCGAGCTCAAAAAGAGTTTCTGAATTGTCGGCAACAAAAGAAATCGGTACGATTACTGGGGTTTTTTTATCGATTACGACGCGACTGAGCTCATGTTCTAAGTTTGGAGAAGTCCATTTTTTAGGACCAACTTTTGACTGATAGCAGATGCGAAAATCCATCTCGGCTGGAAAATTTTTAACTATTTCAGCAACGCTTTTTTCGACGTGAGAAACATAAGGATCGCCTTCATCAATCAAGCTCTGCGGCAGGCCGTGAGCGGAAAATAAAAAGCGCAATTCGGAAAAATTTTGTCCGGAAATTTTTTGCTTAATTAAGTTAGTGTGAGCTGCAATAAAACTAGAATCAGACGGATAACAGCAAATCACCTTGGCCTTGATTTCGCTGGGCAATCTACTTGCAAAATCTTCTAGGGAAGAGTTGGAGGTGGCGCTCGAAAATTGCGGATAAAGTGGCAGTAAAATTACTTGATCTGGCGCATAGCTCTTGAGCTCTTTTATTACTTCACAAGCCATCGGATTCCAATAACGCATCGAGATAAAAACCTTAAAATCGCCGGAAAAAGAAAGTTCATGCTCCAGCGCATAAGCCTGTGAATTTGTGAAAGAAAGAAGGGGAGAACGACCGCCAATCGATTCGTAAATCTTTTTTGCTTTCGGATTGCGGATTCCCGAAATCAGCTTTGCGAGCATAAAACGAAAAGGCTGCGGCAAATTGATGATCGCGCGATCGTTGAAGAGGTTGAACAGAAAAGGCTTAACAGATTCTAATTTATCTGGGCCGCCGAGATTGAAGAGTATTACTGCTGTTTTTGGCAAAAGACTGAGTTTTTTGAATAATATGAAAATTCCAAATGCGAGGAATAGGGGGCTATTTTCAGGATCGCCACCATTCTAAAAAATAGTTGGTAAACTCTTAAAAAATCATCCCCAAACAAGAATTTATTTATCCATCTCCGCTTCGCTTTTAACTTTGTGAACAGCATTTGCTGCCAAAGGCTTGCTTGTTACGCCGCTAAATTTGGCGATAGAGTCATCTTCCTTTTTCATGCCTTCAAATATCTGCGTGAAAGCGTTAGAGAGGAAAGCCATCGATTTTCTGTAATCCATTAAACTCTTTCCTTCAGCCACAGCCTTCTCAACTTCTGATGCTGAGACTTCTAAAGAGTATCCCAAAGTGTCACCCAGCTGCTTACTTCTATTAACCGCGAATTGCATAGCTTGACTCCAGAGTTGATCCAAAGTTCTTCCTGTTCCGACTTCTGCTCTAGCAAGACCTTCTTGCGTTGCGCCTTCAACACTAGTGACTTCCCACTTCAATCGAGCTGGTGATTTGCCGGTGCTCAAGGCTTTATTTGCGGAAGCCTTAATAATCCCATTGTGGCCAATAATCATTTCCTCTGACATTTCCTGACTGAAGCCGCATAATTCCGCTCCTTTAACCATAGATGTTGCTACTCTTGAAATAACCCCAGCAGTAAATGCCTTTAGCTCATCTTCTGTGCAATCTTTACCAAGCTCTTCAAAAGCATCTAGGATGATACTTTCTACCGAGCCTTTTTCTTCTAGCTTTGTTAAGGCTAACTTAACTCTGTCAGTAGCTCCTCTCTTGTGCAAAGGATCATCAAAATTTAATGCCACTTCTAACACAAATCTTTCTGCTTTTGATGTTGGATATCGATCTTCATTCCACCTGTTCAAAGATCTTGCGATCGCGCTAAAAGTGTGATGAGCATAGGCTGGTCCACTTCCGGCGACGCCCGTGAAAGGGTTCATTCTCTCTTCCGAAACTGGGAATAACTTACCAAATCTCTCAAAAATATAACGCACCGCTCCCAGTGAAGATTCTTTAACATTGCCGGTGGTTGAATATGCAACCAAGGCTCTGGGGACATTGGCATTCGGCATTAGACGAATACATTGGGACGTTACGTTGCTAACCCTGTCCAATAAACTCGACATTTTTGATCCAGCTTCAACGGAACATAAAACGGATTTCTCGTCCAAAAACTTAGAATATTGCACAAGCTCTTTTTGCGAAACTTGTGGCTTCATGCCCGATACTCCAATATCCAAGATTGTTCCGTCTTTGGGAAATATGCCATTATTCAAACTGCAATATGTGACTCCCTCTAATTCTTCTGGCGGCCTCACTTTAGTTCCGAACACAAAAATTTCATTACCAGCTTGATGCAGATCTCTAATAACCTCAGGAGTAAAAATTGCGCCCACCATATTTCCCCTACCAAACAAACCTATTTTTAACCCTTCTGGCATCTGAGAGAAAGGTTTTATCGTCTTTTGGCCGGCAGCTCTAAACGCAGCGTGTAAAATACTCTTCATGCAATTTTGATTAGATTGAGAAGATTCAGATTGGTTTTTTATTCAAAAACAAAGACCCCAAGCTGAAAAAACACAAAATATTGGTAATATCTTGTAAATTAAGACTTTGGCTAAGCTAGGAAACTCTTGCTAGAGCAAGAAACTTGATTTGCTTTAATGTCAATTTCTTAAACCAGACTTTTCTAAGAATCTCTTGTGATCCAAATTTTTCGTAAGGCAGCT
The DNA here is from genome assembly GCA_018970485.1 of Pseudomonadota bacterium. Taxonomy (GTDB): domain Bacteria; phylum Pseudomonadota; class Alphaproteobacteria; order Rickettsiales; family UBA1997; genus UBA2645. The sequence continues at coordinate 6,717 of JAGWWH010000036.1, forward strand.
TTCCCTAAAACTTGAGCGCGTTCCAAAAAATTCTGAATGCGATTTTTTCTTAAGTTACTTGCTTGGAGCTTTAATACATTTGCCAAAATACATCTTCGGAGCCAACGGGCGAGCTTTATAGTTCTCTTCAATCAAGTGTGCAAAAGTAGCATCAAATATTTTTTCTTGGCGCGAAGTTATTTCAAAAAGCGGTTTATCATCTTCATCTAAACAGATTTTTTTTTGCTTAAGGAGTTGGGTCAAAAGAACAGCTTCGACTTCAGTGATTTTCGGATTTTTTTTATCTTGGGGCGATTCTTTGTTTTGAGAGGTTAATTCATCGCTAACCGTAAAAACAAAAGAGCTACGATCATCTCCAACTCCGTAAAGCTCTACGCGGCCATAGCGCCCTTTATCAGTGACGCAAGAAGCAAAAAGAAGTAATATGGTTATTCTACTAAGCAGCAGAAACATCTTCAGCGGCGCCAGAAGCTACGAGAAAATCGAGTTTTTCTTTAATTCTCGAGGCTTTTCCTGTCAGGCTGCGCAAATAATATAGCTTGCTGCGACGCACAATCCCTCTCTTCAAAATTTCGACATCCGCAATCAAGGGTGAACAAACCATAAACTTTCTTTCAACTCCTATATTGGAGCTAATCTTTCTTACAGTGAAAGATGCGGAATAATTTTTGTCGCCTTTCGTTTTAGCTATCACCACTCCTTTGAATGCCTGAATACGAGTATTTCCACCTTCAGTGATTTTATACTTCACATTAACGGTATCGCCAGCTTTAAAACTAGCTAAACTTCTATTCGTATGAATTTTTTTGGCTTGCTCGGAAGCGAAATTTAATAGTATATTATTCATAAAATTATTTGGCTTTTTCTTCAGATTTATCTTCTTTGGTAACTCTATCTACCAACTCAAATAAAGCCATTGGGGCCTTATCTCCATTTCTAAATCCAAATTTTAAAATTCTTGTATAGCCGCCATTTCTTATGGCTATCCTTGGTCCAATATCCTTAAACAACTTATCTATAATATCAGTATTGCCTAGAATAGAAATTACTAGACGACGATTGGCAAGAGTATCCTTCTTAGAAATGGTCAAAACTTTTTCAACGAAAGGCTTTATTTCTTTAGCTTTAGGTAGTGTGGTTTTGATCACCTCGTGCTGTAAAAGAGCAAGAGATAGGTTGCGTAACAAAGATTTTCTGTGTGCAGTATTCCTACTGAATTTTCGCCCTTTTATTCTGTGCTTCATACTAAAACTCCTTATTCTTCAATTTAAGTAACTCGTCCATATTTTTTGGAGGCCAGTTAGCAATTTTCATACCAAAAGACAGATTCATTATCTTTAAGTTGTCTTTTAGTTCGTTAAGAGATTTTCTGCCAAAATTGGCAGTTTTGAGCATTTCCGACTCTGTTTTAGCAACAAGGTCACCAACATAGATTATATTTTCGTTTTTGAGGCAATTGTAGGAACGGACAGAAAGTTCTAGCTCATCGATTGTTTTCAAAAGATTTTTGTTAAACTCATTCTCGTGTAATACCTCTTTCTGAACTGGAACGTCAATTTTAGAGACATCAAAGTTGATGAAAGATTGTAGTTGTTCTTGTAGAATCTTTGCAGCAACACCTAGAGCATCTTGTGGAGTGATAGTCCCATTAGTATCAATTTCTAGAATCAGTTTATCAAAGTCAGTAATTTGACCAACGCGCGCATTTTCAACTCTATAAGAAACTTTTTTTACTGGACTGAACACTGAATCAATCATAATTGTTCCGACAGATCTATCATTTTTTTTGGCTTGCGAGACATATCCTTTTCCAGAATCAATATTAATTTGCATATCGATCTTTGCACCTTTATTAAGAGTACATATCAGGAGATCTTTGTTTATTATATTAACTCCGGCCGGAACTTCAATTGATCCAGCATAAACTGGGCCAGCTTTTGCAATAGAAAGCCTTAAGGAACAGGGTGAAGAGCTGTCTTTTGCAACTGCTAAAGATTTTAGATTCATTATAATATCAAGAACATCTTCTTTGACGCCATCAATGACTCCATACTCGTGTAGAATCCCCTCAATTTTTATAGATGTAACAGCAAAACCACTAATTGAGGAAAGCATAACTCTGCGCAAGGCGTTTCCAAGGGTATTGCCAAATCCTCTGGCGAAAGGCTCTAGCGTTATTACTGATCTAGTTATGTTATCGTAACCTTCCTTCAAAATAACAGAGTTGGGTTTGGTCAGTAGAGACCAGCTTTCTTTAAGGATCGCCATGTTTTTTATGATTTGTTTGCCCCCAATCACGATGATTGGAATGCAGTTTGATATTATGTTTCTAGACGCGACGCCTCTTAGCCGGGCGGCATCCATTGTGTGGATGGTATGTGATATCTTTAATCATGGTAACACTAATGCCAGAAGCTTGAATTGCTCGCAAAGAAGCCTCCCTCCCAACTCCGGGACCTTTTACTTCAACCAGAGCAGTCTGCATTCCAAACTCTTTTGCAATATTCAATACATGTTGCGTAGCAACTTGCGCTGCGTATGGGGTTGATTTTCTAGAACCTTTGAATCCCTGCTTGCCAGCTGATGACCAACATATTACGTTTCCACTTCCGTCCGAAACAGTTATGATTGTATTATTGAAGCTTGCATAAACATGGACTACTCCGCCAACAATGCTTCTCTTTTTTTTACTTGAAACTCTAGGAGATTTTTTTTCCTTTAGAGTTGAATCTATTTTAACTTCGGTCATTTTAAGTAATTATTTTACTGCTTTCTTTTTGCCGGCAATTGCCACTCCACGACCCTTACGAGTTCTAGCATTAGTATGTGTTCTTTGACCGCGCACAGGAAGTTTCTTAACGTGACGAATACCCCTGTAACACCCAATGTCAGTAAGTCTTTTGATATTTGAAGAAACCTTTCTTCTCAAGTCACCTTCAAGAATTAATCGATCTTTTTCTATTAAAGATCTAACTTCTGCAAGCTTATCTTCCTCGACTTGATGAGTTCTAGTCTGGAGATTTATTTCTAATTTTTTACAGATTTTGTTAGCGGTAGTTTTGCCAATCCCGTGTATGTAGGTCAAAGCAATAACAAAGCGCTTTTCTTTCGGAATATTTACGCCTGAGATTCTAGCCATTTTTAAAAATTTTTTTTGAATTGGATTTAACTACTTCTATCAACTCCTCAAAAACGAGGGGAGCACTTTTTATGGAGGGAATAGAAATAAGCAAGTTATTTTTACTATATAACTCAATTAAGGGGAGGGTTAGTTCGCGATAAACTTTAAGACGATTATTTGTGACCTCTTCACTATCATCGGAGCGCTTCTCAAAGTTTATGGACCCACATTTGTCACAAAATCCTTGTCTTATGGTAGGTTTAGAGTAGATGTTGTAAATAGAGCCACAATTTTTGCATGAAAATCGTCCGGAAATTCTTTTTATCAAAATCTCTTCGCTAACTTCAAAATTTACAACTAGATCAATTTTCTTGATCTTATCGAGAGAATTAGCCTGTTTAATGTTTCTTGGATATCCATCCAATATAAAGCCTTCCTTACATTCATCGCTAGATATCTTAATTGCGATGATGTTTTCAACCACTGAATCTGGA
>JAGWWH010000037.1 GCA_018970485.1 Pseudomonadota bacterium
GCAACGCCTGCTTGTTCAGCTTTCATTGCAAAGCCATTCAAGATATTTGAAACGATCTCAGCTGATTGCGCCAATTCCATGTTATCGGCGATTGCTAAATTCAAAATTGCCGGAGTTGCTGCTAAAATCTGATTGGTGTTAAAGCCAGCCATACCAAGAAATTTCATGCCTTGAGCAGCTTGAGCAGAAGTAAATTGAGTGGTATTTCCTAACTCTCTTGCTTTAGCAGTGAGCTTTTTAAATCCATCTGAGTTTGCCGCTTCTTCGGTAACAGCACCGACTTGTGCCATCGCATACTCAAAATCTACTGCTGGTTTAATTGTAGAATAAAGAACTGCTCCAAGCGCAATGGCATCTCCCATTTGCGCGCGATAATTAGCACGCTTAGAAAGATTTTGTGATTTGGCATCGGCATTGGCTTGAAGAGCTGCTTGTCTCTTTTTTAAAGTCTCAAGAGTTTTGCCTAAAACCTGCTGTTGCTGATTTAAGTTTTTGAAATCTACGCCGGTAGCACTTAAGGCTTTGCCCATTTCACGAGTAGCTTGCGCCGACTCCATAAAAGCAGTTTTAGCTTTTTGCGTCGCTACTTCTGCTTTACGAAAATTGTTCTGAAGCTCTTTGGAAGGGCTAAGGCTTGAAGCCATTTCTCTTCCCAACAGATTTAATTTCTGTTTTGCTTCCTGATATGCGAGCGATGCTTCTTTTGTTGCACGTGATGATTTTCTGAAAGCTTCAATATCTGAAGCTTTGTCATTCACTTTTTTGATTGCATCGCCAAGAGCAGAAAGCTGTTTATTTGCTCCGGAAAAAGAATCCCTAAAGGACTTTCCCAGATCAGCACCAATCAGTATTGATACAGCAGCGTGAGCTGAGTTTGTCATGTTAATTTACGGATTCTTTTTGGACTTGGATTGCAGCATCGAAGAAGAGGCAAAAATCTTCTTCGGTCATTTCTAAAATTTCAGAGAGTTGCCAGTTGGTTATTTTTGAGAGGATGATGATTGCGCTGACGACATCTCCTCTGAATTGAAAAAACCTAAATACACCTTTTGCAGACTTGAGTAATCAGCTTCGTCCAACTCTTCAATTACCTTTGGTTCTACTTCGCAAAGATTAGCAAAAAGACGAATTTCTTTTTCCTCATCAGAGGCGGTTTTCATTTTTGCGACCAAAAGACGATCTTTTATTTTTGATCGTCTCATGGTTAAATTGGTCAAAGTTTCACCGGTTGATTCAACCGGATATTTCAGTTCAATGGTTTGCATATTTTTTGTTAAATGAAGATTTCTATAAAAGTGATTCCAGGCGCCAAACAAAACGAAATTGCTGAAGGTGGTTTTGATGAATCGGGTGCAAGAATTTTGAAGGTAAGAGTCAATCAACCGCCAGAGGATGGGAAAGCGAATGTGGCAGCAATTGAGCTATTAGCCAAATATTTTAAGGTGAAAAAAAGCGCAGTTTCTATAATTTCTGGCGAGACTTCACGAAATAAAATTGTGGAAATTAAGCGTGATTAAATTCCAAGCGCCTTACGAACATCAACCAACTTGTCCTGACCACCGATTTTTCTAGTCATGTTGTCGATATCGATTTCGATTAGTTGTTCGCCATCAATTTCAAGTGAGTAATAACGGCAAGCGATGGTGCATTGCAGCGTTCCTTTTTCTCCTGCAGATATTTTTCCCATGTCCATTTCGGTATACATGCCACGCAATTTGACGATGATTGGTGACACTGTGGTGTCGTCTTGTAAAGCACCTCGAAGTGTTACTTGAACTGCATTGCCACTAACAAGACCGAATTGCTTCAAAACATCTTTGTCATATTCAAGAAGCGTGAATGAGCCTTCGAGTTTTTCGACACCCATGTCAATCATTGCTGGAGAGTCCATGCCACCGGCACGGAACTCTTCAGTTTTGATGTTTAATTTTGGTGGATTTACTTCTTCAACTTTGCCCACATAGCCACGGCCATCGATGAACAAATTGAAGTTCTTTAAAATTTTAGGAATCATGTTTGCCTGTGTTTTTAGTTAGAGAAAAGTTCTTCGAGATACTCATCAGTCATTCTTGAACGGAATGTGATGTGCTCTGCCGGATAAGGTGGAGTGAAGTCAAAATCGAAAGTGATTTTGCCCTGAGCAATCTGATCTGGTGTGTTTAATTCAGGGTTAACAAACGCATTTCCATCAATGATAGCTTGGATGCTTTTGAGGTAGCGCAAATAGTTATTTATGCCTTCAAGCACATCCTCGATGTAAGTTTTTGTGATGTTGCGATCCACCGCCCACAAATGCGCTTTCAAAAGAGAATCGTTGATCATATCAGCAGTTCGTCTGCTTTGTAAAAACATCCACTTTGGATCAGATGAAGTTGTTCTATTACCCCAAAGCCTGAAACCATCTTGCTGGATGATGGTGGCAACATTATTTTCATTGAGATAATTCGCTGTGCAGTTGGCATCACCCAAAGCAAAATCAATTGGTTTGGAAATGCCGATGATTCCGTTGATTATCATGTTTGAAGGAGACCACCAGAAGCCACGCTCATTGTCTGACTTGGCAATTAAACCAGCTACACGCCCAGAAGAAGGTTGTTCAACAATTGTGTTATTTGCTGTGTTTAAAATTTTTACCCACGGAAAAGCAGGATAAATTCTTGAGCTTCCCCAATCTTCGCGATAATGAACTGCATCGGTTTTGTTGGTGTTTGGGCAGTCGGCAACAATTATTGCTCTTAATCTTTCGGCAACAGTTAGAAGCTCGGCAACAACTGGATTTGCAATTGGTTCATCATCTTCATCAAGAGGTGTTTGATGAGTGAATCCTGGCGCAATTAAAATTCTTGGTGTTACCGCAACTTCTGACTGTGCGGCAAGAAGCGCTGAAACGCCTTTGTATTTACCAGTAGTTCCATCAACGCCGCCAATAATATCGCTTAGAGTGATTTTTGTTGGATCAAGAACACTTCCAGTTTTGTGAGCGGAGTTATTTGGATCAGCAACGTTGATCACAACAACCATTGCACCAGTTTGTTTGAATATTGCATCAAGCGCTGATGGAATACTGAAATTTGAATCAGAACCAAAAATTGTAACTGCTTCTGCAGGAGAACCCAAAATCAAAGTTGGCGTGTTTACTGGTCCTTTGGAAGCTGTTCCAACAAGTCCAATTACTGAAGATTTAACTGTTTGTATAGGGCGCGCACCATCATCTATTTCGATGATTTCTACGCCATGTAGAAATTGCTCGGTCATAAGTTTTATTATTTTTTGTTATTGGTTTAAAATCTGATTTGAAATCGCTTCAACTTCTTCAACACTCTCAGCACTGAGTATCTCTGCTTCTAGTGTGCTGCTTAATTTGTAGTTGCTATCATTACGCTCTGAAATTTTTTGGCGAAGAATGGTGGCAATCTCTGCGGTGAGTTCGATGGTTATTTGCTTTCCCTCATTATCCTTTGTGAAATAAGGCATCGCTCCCAACACAATTGCCCTTGATATTATTGCTTCTGGATCTGAAGCAGGATTTGTTTGATGACGATTGGTGTAAAAAACAAAGTAAGATTCCTGCGACGTTACAGTGCCATTTTCATCAATGATGAATGCTTGTTGATCTGTTATAGGCTCAATGTTTTTTTGATCGCGTATGGATTTGATTTTTGCTATTTTCTCTAATTTTGTTTTTGCTAACAAGTCTTCTTGCTCAACAACTCCACCATTTGCAATCCATTGCTGAACTCTTTGATAGTCAGAATTGTCAGAATTTTTTGGAACACTGATATATTGGTTCACCAAATAGCTTTCTTTAAATTCTTTAACTGATTCTATTTCCATAAAATATTTTATAATTCTGCATTAGCGGCATAACCACATTGATACCATTCTCCCGAAGATAACCCACTCGAAACGTTGACATATTCCACGCCGTAAATACCGGTTCCCACATTTGGAGAGTTCAAATTTACACCAACTCCACCAGAACTTCTGACCTGATTTGCTACGCCAAAATTATACAAAATAACTGAAGGTGCGGTTCGCATCGGAACTGTGAATCTAGCAGCAGCAAACTGAATATTAGTTGATGAAGAAGCTCTGCCTCCAAAAAGATTTGGACTAGTCAATTGATCATAATAACGCTTACAAAGCATGTCTTCGAGAGAATACGACCTAGACTCAAAAGGAGTTGCTATCAATCCAGCTTCAAATTGCACTCCACAAATTCTGAAATTATTCGCGGTACTATCGCAGGCATTAACTTGATTTGAGGTAGCAAAATAATTAGCATTTTGCCAAACGTCAGGAGCACTCTGATATGAAGAGCCAGCAACAAGACAAATACTAACTCTCATTCCAGTTCCGTTAGCAATATCCCAAGTTCCTGATGAAGGAGTAGCTGAAAAATAGATGATTTTAAATTCCCACGTATCCGAATTATTGATTACAAATTCTTTAATTAGAGTTTTGTCGAAAGGAGAACCATTACCGATTGATGCACAATATTTTCCAGCCTTTGTAGCTTTCACCCAGAAAGACAAAACAGTCGGTCTTTGTAATAAAGGGAGAGAATTATATCCTTCAATTCTCTGCTGTATTACGCAGAATTTTGTGGCAGTTGCTGACGTGTCTGTAGTCTGACAATCAATTAAAAGAGACTTAGAAAATAATCTTCCAGCTTGAGCAAAAGTTGGAACATCCGAAGACAGACTAATGTCGTGCATCATTGTTCCACTCTTGAAATACACCCACCGATCTACGCTATAAGTGTTGTCTGCAACATTGGTAAAAGATGATCCTCTTTGCGAGATATTAAAATCACCATTGATGATAACATTTCTGTTTGAAAACAAATCGGCTAATCCCATCTGACCGGAGCCAGTGAAGATCGGCATTTTGTTTGCTGCTCCTGACAATCCCGCAAGTGCTGCTAAATTTGCAGCGAACGCTTGAACATTTACGCCGATTTCTAATCCAATATTACTTCTTGCCTGAACAGCGTCAGCAACATCAGAAAGATTTGCAGTCTTCGCTAATTTTTGCGCGATGGCATTAAAAACATTGGTCGAAAAATTCGGATCATAATTCAGGTTTTCAGACTGAATTAAATTAACTTGTGGAGCGCTGGCAAATGCCAGAATCATCCTGATATAAAGCTTCTTTCCTGAACCGCTTGGTAAATTTGGCTTGAAGGTTTCAGGGAATTTTCCGATCGCAAATAAAACTCCACTTGAATCAAAAACCCCAACTTCACGCACATAAAACGGACCAACTGTTTCATTGATAACCGCTTCAACGATTAACTGATTTGGATTACTTCCATCAATTTGAGCATAAGTTAAAGTGGTTCTGTAGCGTTCATTTTGCAGAGCTGTCGCAGTTGCAACTGGATTGTAAGAAGTTCCGTTTGAATCTCCGACTGCTAAATGCGTCAAATTAATTGGCGCACCACCAAGACTTGCAGTAGCGTGTTTTGCCAAACCGCTATTGGTTATAATACTGTAAAATTCTTGAGTCATTAATCACGCTTTGTGATTTTTTTGTTTTTTATAATTCTGCATTAGCTATCCAATGAGCTATACCAGAAGTGTTAGCGGAGTAAGTTGTAGTCGGATAAATATTAAATGATGTTTCACCAATACCTGTAATTACGGTATCTTTGTCTGAAGCGGATAATTGAAGTATCTTTCCTGCAGTTCCTGTTGTTGGACTATAAGATGTAATGCTTGGAACTGCTCGCTTAGGAACTTTAAACTGAACTGTTCCAAAGCACTGAGTTCCTGTAATTGCTGGATAAGAAAATTGACCATTGTCTGTAATTGCTCCTGCAAACGAAGCTAAATTGTAGCTTTTTTCGTAATATCTTTGACTTAGGACGAGTTCTTGTTGGAAGCTTCTTTGTTCGAAATCAGTTGCCACAGAACCACATTCAAGCTGAATGCCACAAACTCTAAAATTATTTGCCGCATTATCGCAGGCGTTAACTTGATTTGCCGTGGCATTATAATTTCCTGGCTGCCACAAATTATTTGTTGTTTGACGAGTTGATCCGCACGCCAAAACAAAATTCATTCTTATTCCAACACCATTAGTGTAATCCCAAGTTCCAGCAGAAGGCGATGCTGTAAATGTTATGGTTTTAAATTCCCACGTATCTGAAGCATTGATTACATATTCAGAAGTGTAAGATCTATCAGTTGCTACATTTGATAGCGATGCGCAGTAAGTTCCTATTTTTGTTGCTTTAACCCAGAAAGATAAAGTGATGGTTTTTTGAGCCAATGGTAACCAGTTGAATCCTTCTATGATCTGACCAAGGAAACAATAATCACCAGCGGCAATTGAACTTTGTATGGTTTGGCAATCAACCAAAATAGAATAATTAAATACTCTTCCAGCTTGAGCAAAAGTTGGAACATCGGTTGATCTAGAAACATCGTGAACCATTGTACCAGATTTAAGGTACTGCCATCTGTCTGCCGTATAAGATCCATTGGCAACTGATATAAAAGAAGTTCCTCTTTGCCAGATATTTAAATCACCGTTGATGATTGCATTTTTGTTAGAAAACAAATCAGCAACACCCATCTGACCGCTACCAGTAAAGAATGGTAATTTTTTTGCAGCACCGGTTAATCCTGAAAGTGCTGCAAGATTTGCAGCAAATGCCTGAACATTTACACCAATTTGTAAGCCAAGATTATTTCTTGCTTGTGCTGCATCGGCAACATCAGAGAGGTTTGCCGCCTTTGCTAACTTTTGAGCTAGCGAGATGCTAAGAGCAGAAAAGCCAGAATTCAGAGTAGCGATTCCTGAGTTGATTTCATCAATCGCATCCAAAACATTCGCGTTAAAGTTTGGATCATTGTTTAAATCTTCTGATTGAATTAGGCTAACTTCTGGAGCATTTGCAAACCCCAAAACCATTCTGATATAAAGCCTTTTTCCTGAACCGATTCCCGAAGTAGATTTGTAAGTTTCTGGATATTTTCCAATTGCAAAAAGCTCTCCGTCTTCATCGAAAATTCCAACTTCACGAATGTAAAACGGTCCGACTTCTTCGTTAATTACTCCTTCAACAATTAGCTGATTTGGATTGTCTTCATCAATAGCAACATGAGTTAAGGTAGTGCGATAAACTTCATGCACTAAAGCAGTTTGTGCACCATTTGGATTGTAACTCGCACCATTTGAATCACCAACTGCAAGGTGAGTTAAATTAACTTGTGATGCTCCTGAAATTCTTGCCGCTGCTTCCTTCAACAGACCATTATTGGTAATAAGGCTGTAGTAAGTTTGCGTCATGTTAGAGGATAGATCGTAGTAATTTCTTTAGTGATAAAAAATGCACCTAAAGTTGGTGCGTCTGATTGATTTTCTAACTCGTCATCGTGATCAAAAATCACGGGATTAAGTGATGTAACTTCTTTGGAAATAATGATGCTGCCAATGCTTACCAAACCCATTTCTGCTGAAAGATAAGCTCTCAAACTTTCAAGGTGCGATCTAGCGTTCTTGGTGCTCTCAATAACTTTTTGAACCTGCGGCAAAATATTCACATCAAAGCCAGGTTCTCTGACATCAAAAAACACTCTGAAAAAATATGGATCGGCGCCATATTCAAACCATTCTTCAACTTTGATGTTGGTGTAGTTGAAAACTTGCAGCGCCTTTTTAAGTGCGCCAATCGTTCCTTTTTTTCTGTGAACTTCGATGCTGGCTTTAATTACATTTCTGCGAATTGTTTCTGACCAATTATCACTCCAATCATCAACTGATAAAGCCCAAGCAAGCCAAGGTAAAATATGAATTGGCGCTAAATCAGGATTTAAAACATAACAATTAAGTGTTGGTAAATCGAAAGATTCGCCGAATACACTTTCTAAATCTCTCAACAAGTGAGTCGCATTCGGTGGCAATAAAGATTGATTGATTTCGTCACTCATCAACTACGATTGAGATTGTTTTGCTGTTACAATAAGCTGCTTGTTCATTGGTTGTGACAACATCAGATGTTGGATGAATCAGCTGAACTTTCTTTACGCCATCAACATGCAGTGCGTCATAAATTCCTGACAGTGCTGCAATTTTTCCAATTGCGTGTCTTTCATCTAAAAATTTATCCAGGGCTGCTCGTGCTTCGGTTTCAACAACTGCGGAAGATGGTCCTGAATAAACTGTGATTACCGCCTCAACTGCGTAATTAACGATTCCAGCGCTTTGCACAGAAACTTGATCGGTAAGTGGTCTGACATCTTCCTCACTTAATTTTTCCAAGACCGCATCAATCAATTCTTCTGAGGCAGTTCCGTTTCCAGTTTTGGAAAGAATCGTTACCAACACTTCACCAGGATTCGGACTTTTTACAGAAACCGATTTTATATCGCTTGATGCAGAAAGTGCATGAAATGTGTAAGCTCCAATTGATCCAGCATTAGTGAATGCTTCTGGTGCTAGTTGAATTCTTTGTCGCAACTGATCGTCAGTTTCACCGGCCAGCTTTTGTACACCAAGAGGAGCACCTAAATTTTCCAAATCGCTTCCAGTTGCGTAAGCAAGCATTGTAGCTTTGGCAGCTTCATTAATGCGGTTACGAAGAAGCAATTCGCGATAAGCGCAAACCTCCAACATGATCATTGCCGGATCACTCTCAAGCAATGTTGAGTAAGTTGGATTTCTTGTCAGAAAATCACTTAAAATATCCTGAAAAATTGTCTCATAACTCAGCTCTTCAATCACCTTTGGTGCTGGTAATTTTGATAAATCTATGGCGGTGAAGTTACCCATTCTAACTGCTTGTGATCGAAATATTTTCTAAAACTATTTTTTGTCCGTCTTTGACATAACTGCCTTCAAGATCGATGATGATTTTCCCTTTATCGATGCTTTGAAGAATCACTTGTTCAACTTCAAATCGTGGCTCCCAAGTTGAAATTACTTCAACGATATCTGAATAAATTTCTGCGATCAGATCGCCGTTAATTGGCTGATCAATTCTTTCAAAAAGTCGTGAACCAAAATCGCGCCGCATAACTCTTGAACCCAGTGGAGTGCTTAAAATATTTGCAATCGACTGCTTGATGTGAGCGATTTCTGAGATTGGTTTTCCAGTGTTGATGTTCATGTTGCTTTCACTTTGCTTGATCCGCCAATAATCGGCCATTCACCAGCGGAAGAACCGAAATCAATTTTTACTTTATCACCAACTCTGGCAACTGCATTTCCGCCGCTGCCGCCGAGATCAACATTGCCTTTTAAGGTGATGTTTGTTGCTTCAATTTGTGCGTTTCCCGCAACCTTGATATTGGCACTTCCTTTAACATCGAGAGTTAAATTTCCACTTGAGCGATCGAATGAAATTTTTGAACCATCGGCAAAAGTTAC
>JAGWWH010000013.1 GCA_018970485.1 Pseudomonadota bacterium
GTTGGGGCTTACAGCTTGCCTTACATTAATTCTAAATTTCTCTAACGCCGGATCAGTTTAAATTTCCGACTCTCTTCGTTCGTCGTTGGGGCTTACAGCTGCCTTACATTGGTAAAAAATGGATTCCCGCGCCTCGCTCGCAATGACGTGATTAGTTTTAGAACGCAACTCATCACGTCATTGCGAGGAGCGTAGCAACGTGGCAATCCATTTATTTGGGGGTGATGGGATTATTTATTTAGTCAGCGAAGAAACAAAAAATCTTACTACTTGCAGCTTCTCTTCTTTTGCGAACTCGATTTCTAAATTTTCTTTTTCACGCTTGAATTCGATCGAATCTTTAGCGTTGCCAGTGATGTTCCAGCCCATTTCTGGCAAGGTTTTTAGATAAAAAATTTTAATTTTTTCTCGTTCAAGATTGGTTGAATAACTTGATGTGATTATGCTGCCAGAAGCTGAGTCAAATCCTAGAGCTTCATCGGAGATTTTTTCCATTCCGACCAAAAGAGGAATATCCTCGCTTCCTTGTACAAATTCTTCCGAAGCCTTCAATTCTTCAGCTACAACCTCATCGTGATGAACAAATTTCTGAATTTCTTTGTCGAAATGATCGAGATAGGTGCAGGAAAAAAGCAAAAAAAATGGGACTAAAATCAGGATTTTTTTCATTACTATTTTTGACATTGATTGCAGAAAAAGCTGGAGCGACCGCTCTGCGAGATTCTTTGGATCGGGTTTTTACATTGCAAACATTTTTCCCCTGAGCGCCCATAAGTTCTGAATCCATCCTGAAAATGACCAAAATTTCCCTGCGAATCTACGTAATCAGAAATTGACGAACCTCCAGATTTAATGGCTGCTTTGATGATTTTTTTGATCGAAGAAATCAGTTTTTCGATTTCATTTTTTGTCAGCGAATCGGCTTTGCGTAGCGGAGAAATTCCTGAATCGAAAAGCGATTCATTGGCGTAAATATTTCCGACACCTACAACCACTTGGTTATCCATGATTGTAGTTTTGATGTTGGTTTTTTTTCGGCTTAATTTTTTGGAGAAATCAGCGAAATCGAATTCTTTCTCAAGCGGCTCTGGTCCTAGCTTAGTAAGCATTTTATGTTTTGAGAGATTTTTTGTTTTTATCAAATCGACAAAACCAAAACGACGCGGATCGTTAAAAACTAAGCAAGTTTCGTCATTAAATTCACAAGCGAAGTGATCGTGTTTGAGTCGCTTAAATTCTCGCTCGAGCGTGATTCTTCCGCTCATTCCAAGATGAATAATCAGACTCAAACCATCACTAAAATTAATAATTAAGTAACGAGCGCGGCGAGAAATTTTAGAAATCTTTGCGCCTTTTAAGGCTTGAAAATCAAGGCTGGAATTTAATCTTAATTTTTTTTCGGAGCGGAAAATGTTCGTGATTTTCTTTCCGACAATATTTTCTAATCCACGACGAATCGTTTCCACTTCAGGCAATTCAGGCATAAAAAATGAGTTACGAATTAACACTTCCAGAAAATGCGAAAGATAATCGCGTCTTGCTCCACAGCTGCTGCGCACCTTGCGCCGGAGACTTAATGGAGCGAATGAAAGAGTCGGGAATTGAGGTTACGATTTTTTTCTACAATCCGAACATCCATCCAAAAAAGGAATATGAAATCCGCAAAGAAGAGAACATCCGCTTTGCTGAAAAATTAGGAATGCCTTTTGTTGACGCGGATTACGATGTGCAGGATTGGTTCAAGCGCGCCAAGGGTTTAGAGTGGTCGCCAGAGCGCGGCGAGCGTTGTACAAAATGTTTCGATATGCGTTTCGAACGCACCGCGCTTTATGCTTTTGAAAATGGTTTTACGACAATCAGCTCGTCGCTGGGAATTTCGCGTTGGAAAAATATGGATCAGATCAACGATTGCGGAATTCGTGCGGCAAAAAATTACCAAGGAATATCTTATTGGACCTACAACTGGCGCAAAGAAGGCGGCGCGGCGCGGATGTATGAAATCGCCAAGCGCGAAGAATTTTACAAACAGGAATATTGCGGTTGCATTTTTTCCCTTCGCGATTCTAACGAATGGCGCGTAAAAAATGGTCGCGAAGAAATCAAAATCGGTGAGGAATTTTATCGAGAAGTCGAGATCGATAAAAATTTAATCAAGAAATAATCTAAACAAGACCGATGGGCTTAAAGGCTCATTTTATATCAATTTTGAAATCAATCTCAGAGTTATGAAAACTTCAAAAATACTTTTCTTTGCCTTTTGTTTTATGTGCTGCGCAAATGTGGAGGCGAAAAATATTGTAGTTCTTGCAACCGGCGGAACCATTGCTGGCGAAGGTGAATCAGCGGTTGGTTCAAAATATGAGCCAGGAAAAGTTGGCATTGATCAGGTAATAAAAAATATTCCAGGAATTACAAAGCTCGCTGAAATCAAAGCTGAACAAGTGATGCAAATTGCCAGTCAAGATATGACTAGCGAGTCTTGGCTGAAGATCGCCAAAAGAGTGAATGAAGTTCTTTCTCAAAATTCCGTAGATGGCGTGGTGATTACTCACGGCACCGATACTCTCGAAGAAACTGCTTATTTTCTGAACTTAGTAGTAAAAAGTAAAAAGCCCGTGGTGCTAGTTGGTGCAATGCGCCCAACAACTTCTTTGAGTGCTGATGGTGCATTAAATCTTTACAACGCAGTTGCCCTTGCTGCTTCTAAAAATTCTTACAACCAAGGTGTTTTGGTGATGTTTAACGATGAGATTTATGCCGCGCGCGACGTTACAAAAACTAATACAACAAACGTTTCAAGCTTTGCAGCGCCCAATGCTGGCATGATTGGATCTGTTATTTATGGCAAAGTGAAATTCTACTACGAATCAATTCGTGCTCACACAGATGAGACTATTTTTAATGTTAAAAAATCCGATTCTTTGCCAAAGGTTGAAATAGTTTACGCTTACTCTGGCATGGATTCTGGGGTGATCGATTATTTAGTAGAATCGGGAGTAAAGGGAATAGTTTTGGCAGGAGTTGGTGATGGAAATATCAATAAACAGGGGGTCGAAAAACTTACCAAAGCTGCAAAAAATGGCGTTTTAATAGTGCGCAGCGCACATCTTGGTTCCGGCTTGGTTGAGCCAAATGTTGAAATTGAGGATGATGAATTCGGTTTTGTGACTGCGGATAATCTTAGTCCGAAAAAGGCGAGAATTCTAGCTATGTTAGCTCTGACTAAAACTTGCGATGTGGGGAAGGTGAGGGAGATGTTTGCGAAATATTAGATCCAAAAATCAAAAATTTTCGCTAAGAAATTTTTGAGAAAATGGAGCGGGCGAAGGGATTCGAACCCTCGACATTCACCTTGGCAAGGTGACACTCTACCACTGAGCTACGCCCGCTCAAAAAATTTTATTCGACCCTTATCCGTAAAAAGGGGCGCGCAACGTAAGTAGTGGGAAAATAATTTGCAAACGGCGAAGTCGTAAATAGTTTCAACTTAGTTCTAAGAGGCTTTCTAGCCTTTATTATCAAGCCCTCACTCAATATGAAAATTTCCAAAATATTTTATCTTTTACTTCTGACCTTAACCACATCATGCGTTGAAACTGTCGTTATTGGTTCATTAGGTGGTGGAGTTTTAGCCACTCGTGAGAAAACCCTAAAATCAACTCGTAGCGATATCTTAATTACTGCAACACTCAGCACAGATTTCATCACTCACGGCTTAAAAAACCCAGGAAGCATAATTAATTTTAGCGTTAATGAGGGTAGGGTTTTGCTCACCGGAATCGCTCGAGACCCAATGAAAGCAAAGCGAGCGCAAGATCTATCTTGGGGAGCTCTCGGTGTAAAAGAGGTGATTGATGAAGTTCAGATAAGTGAAGAAGGCTTCAAGGCCAAAGACATTTCTTCGGCTTTTTATGACTACATAATAACTGCTGAAGTTGAATTTAAGTTGCTTTCGGCACGCGACATCAACTGGCCAAATTACAAAATTACCACCGTTGCTGGTTCGGTTTATTTATTTGGAGTAGTCGCGAATGATTTTGAAATGCAGCGCGCCCTAACTATTGTCTCAAAAATTCGTGGCGTTGAAAAAGTTGTTAACCACCTAGTTTTAAGAGATGATCCAAGAAGACGTGGATAATAAAATTATCACCTTCGGCTGTCGTTTAAATACCTATGAGTCAGAGGCGATCAAAGAAGCTTTAAAGAAAACCGATCAAAAAAATCTTCTGGTTTTTAATTCTTGTGCAGTGACCGCAGAAGCTGAGCGTGAGCTGCGTGCTGCCATACGTAGGGCTAAGCGGGATAATCCGGATATCAAGATTGTGGTCACTGGCTGCGCCGCACAAATCGATCCAGAAAAATATGCCAAAATGGCCGAAGTAAATTTGGTTCTGGGGAATTCAGAAAAATCGAATCCAGAGAGTTATTCACTGCAACAACAATCCTCCTCCTTTGATTCAGTGAGGTTACGAGGATTTCACGAGTCATCTTCTAAAGACGATACAGCGCATAAAGATCGAATTTTTTTTGAAGCAAAAAAATCCGCGCAAATATTTTTAACTTCGTCTGAGACCTCTAAAATCAAGGTTAACGACATCATGTCGGTTAAAGATACAGCGCCGCAACTCGTCTCTTATTTTGAAAATAGAACGCGGGCATTTCTTGAAATTCAGAATGGATGTAATCATCGCTGCACTTTTTGTGTGATCCCATTTGGCCGCGGAAATAGCCGTTCGGTGGCATTTGGTGAAATTGTTTCGCAGATAAAAAAAATGGTCGCCGCAGGTCACAAAGAAGTGGTTCTTACTGGCGTAGATATTTCTGGTTACGGCGAAGATTTGGCGGTGCCGATAACTTTATCAGGCATGATCAAGCGTTTGCTCAAGCTGGTTCCTGAGCTTTCGCGCTTAAGACTTTCTTCGATCGATGTGGCGGAGATTGATGAAGAATTTTTTGAGATTTTGCGTGACGAGCCACGCTTTACGCCTTACTTACATCTGAGTGTACAGTCTGGAGATGATGTAATTTTAAAAAGGATGAAGCGTCGTCATAATCGCCAACAAGTTTTAGATTTTTGTGCGAAGGCGCGCGAAATAAGGCCAGAAATCACTTTCGGTGCTGATATTATCGCAGGCTTTCCAACTGAAACTGAAGAGATGTTTCAAAATTCTGTGCAGTTAATCGAGGAAGCGGGAATTATTTTTACGCATATTTTTCCTTATTCAAAACGCGATGGAACCCCAGCTGCCAAGATGCCGCAGGTTAACGGAAAAATAATCAAAGAGCGTGGAAAAATTTTACGTGAGGCGGGAGCGCGGGAATTACAAAAATTTTTAGCCAAACAAATTGGTAAAAATTTAAGTGTAATTTTGGAGAAGGATGGATTTGGAAAATCAGAAAATTTTCTTGATGTAAAGCTTGCGCGAGGAAAATCTGGTGACGTCATTCTAACCAAAGCTGTGGCGGTTGAAAACAATTATTTAATCGGAGAGTAAGTGAAAAAATTTTTTCTATTTTGGGCAGTTCTATTTTTGACTAACTGCTCTTCTTATCGCGAATCTTTAGGGCAATATAATTTACCAACCACCAACATCAGAGAGGCAACTAAAGAAGGAAGAGCCTGTTACTACAGCAGTGATCTAAAATTTTGGGGCTCGAACATTGATTTCACCATCGATAGTGCGCGCAGGAAGGGTGGCATTAGCAGCATTACCGCAATCGAAAAAGAGACGAGTGGAAATTTATTGCTGCGCAGGAAGTGCATCATTGTTCGGGGCAACTAATAGCTGATCTTTCGCTGGTGTTGCGGGAGCGGGTTTTGATAATTTTGGAGGATTTTCCTCCAGCTCTTCCCGCGCTTTTTGTAAGTCTTCCTGAAATTCACTGTTTTGTAGTAAGCTGCCGATGACGATGCGAGAAAGCTGCTCTCCACCTACCACATCATGAGGATAATGCATTCCAACCAACACGCGTCTCTGAGCAATTTTTTTAGCAAGATTTTGTAGATCAAAATATTTCTCTGGAACGAGTAATCCAAGAATTTGTGCATTGATGAAACTAGAGCTGGTGTGTCCGCTTGGGTAGGATTGTCCTTGGCTTGGAGTGATCAACATGTTGATTTTTTTATCGACGAGGTAGGGACGGGTTACGTTCCAGTGTTCTTTAAAATTATCAGTGACCGCCTTTGAAGTCGCAGAAACTCTATCAAGCAAGCGATAGAGATTGGGATAAGAATCTCGAGTTAGAGAGCGATCGACATATAAAATAAAAATTTCCGGACGCAGATATTTTTCGCGTGAAGCAAGTTCTAATTCATTCAAGTTAAATTTTTTCTGCATCTTGATGATTTGCTGAATTTCATCTTGCATCTCCTTGCTGTCGCTTGCGAATGGTGGTTCTATTAAAGTAGGAGGGATTGAATCGGCGGCAAAATATTTTTCTGTTGTTGCGCTGCAGGCCGAAAGAATTAGAAAAATGGCCACAAAAATTTGATGCTTCATAGAAGAAAAATAGAAAAAAAATTCAGTTCAAAACATGACAAAACAGAAAAGCAAAAATCGCAAACGAACTTTGTCGCGTTTGATTGCGGTGCAAATTTTTTATCAACATGATTTCGGCTTATCGGAAAAATCTTACGATGAGATTAAGAAACACTTGGTTGAAAACTATATCTTAAATTCTGATGACGAAATTTCTTCTTACCAAAGTGAGATCGATTCACAATTTTTGGATAAATTGATTTTGGCACCGCAGCTTTTTGAGAAGATAGATCAAGATATCGCTCCCTTCATTAATCAGCCAGTTTCTAAGCTCGACAAGATTGTTTTACATATTTTGCGTCTCGCGATTTTTGAGTTGCAAACACTTAAAGACATTCCACCAAATGTTGTGATTGATGAATATGTTGGGATAGCAGCAAGTTTTTTTGATCACAAAAAAGTAACTTTCGTCAACGCCATTTTAGATAAATTTAAATGAAATTCTTGACCTACAAAAACTCGAAAAAACTAGATTCTCTTTTTGTTGAAGATGTTCCGATTCTAGATATTTCTGATGCAGTTGGCACTCCGTTTTATTGCTACTCACGCAAAAATTTAGTTGAGAATTTTCAAAATTTTTCCGACGCATTTTTGCAAGCTGGAATTTCTGAATTTAAAATTTGTTACGCCATCAAGGCCAACTTCAATATTCATTTGGTAAAAATTTTAGCCGAGCTTGGATCGGGAATCGATGCAGTTTCTGCTGGAGAAATTTTTCGCGCGATCAAGGCAGGAGTTAGTCCCAAGAAGATTGTTTTCGCCGGAGTTGGCAAAACGCGCGAAGAAATTTCTTACGCTTTAGAGAGTGGAGTTGAAGAATTTTCGGTTGAATCTGTTCCAGAGATGTTCCTGTTAAGCGAGGTGGCTGTAAGTCTGAAAAAGAAAGCGAAATTTTCTCTGCGCGTTAATCCTAACGTTGATGCCAAGACCCACGACAAGATTTCTACTGGCAGAAAGGGTGACAAATTTGGTGTTGATATTGAGTTAGCCGAAGAGATTTACGCCAAAGCATCAAAGCTGCCGGGACTAGAGGTTTATGGTATCGCGATGCATATCGGCTCACAAATCACTACGATTGATCCATTTGTTGCTGCTTTCAAAAAACTACGCGAGCTCTGTTTAACTTTGCGTAAAAATGGTCATAAAATTTCCGCTCTCGATTTCGGTGGTGGTATCGGAATTCTCTACAAAAACGAAAACACACTTTTGATTCAAGATTACGTAGATTTGATCAAAGAAATAACGACAGACTTAAAAGTTAAAATCACCATCGCGCCAGGCAGAGCAATAGTTGGCAGTGCAGGAATTTTGGTAAGTAAGATTCTTTTTCTCAAAGAAACCGCAGTAAGAAATTTCGCGATTATTGATGCGGCCATGAATGATTTAATGCGTCCCGGCCTTTACGGCTCTTATCACGAAATCCTTCCAGTGATTAAAAAATCTGGCGCGAAATACAGCTTCGATTTGGCTGGTCCAGTTTGTGAATCCACCGACGTTCTTGCGCAAAATCGCGAGTTGATTGATCCAAAATCAGATGACCTTCTAGCCTTTATCAGCGCGGGTGCTTACGGCTCATCAATGTCGAACGAATATAACTGTCGTCCACTTATCCCAGAAGTTTTGGTTGATGGAAATAACTTTCGAGTGATTCGTCGTCGTCCAAGTTTTGAAGAAATGTTACATCTAGAAAATGACTAAAAAAATTCTCATCGCCAAAGTCTCTTCACCCTTTGGAATCAAGGGTGAAGTGAGAGTTATCGCTTACTGCGAAAATCACCTAAATCTCGAAAAATATTCACTCACTGACGCCAAGGGAAATGAGATAAAACTCAAAATCAGCAACAAAAACAAAGCAGTGGTTGGTACAAGTGGCGGCGATCCAATCGTGATCGTTAAGATTGAAGGAGTTAATGACCGTAATGCTTCAGAGGCGATACGTAATCTGGAAATTTTTGCTAATCGTGCAGATTTTGCGCCAACCAAAAAAGACGAATTTTATTATTCTGATTTGATTGGGCTGGATGTTATCGACATGAATTCCAAGAAAATCGGCAAAGTTGTAAACGTTCTAGATTACGGCGCTGGTGGTTTGATCGATATTGAGTTTGAAGATAAACGCAGAGAAAATTTTCCCTTCAAAAATGAATTTTTTCCGGAAGTGAATCTAGAAAAAAATTTCATCCGCATCGAAGAAATCGAGATGATCGACGGCGATGACAAGGCTAATAAATAATTTCCAAAACATGTTTAAATCGAAATCACTTCTCCTTTTTTCCCTTCTGGCTCTAACCTCCTGTGCTTTGTCTGGAAGATCTAACGACAAAAGCGTTTCGAAATACATCACCGGCGCAACCAAGGTTGGAGAGATTAAAGATGTTCATGTGATCAATGTTTTTAGAGCGATCGGCACACCAAACAATACTGTAAGCATCGACAAGTTTAAATATTATCAGTGGGATTATTCGAGGTTGGTTGGAGTAAGCACAATCTTGGGTGGAGGAACTACAACCTTTTACTGCAAACTCTCTGCCGAAACCCAAAACAACAAAATTAAAACCTTTAACTGGTATGGAAATCAGTGCGATATTTTTCTCGATCGCATCAAGGAATATTTTCAGGATAAGTTGAATATCGCGATCATTTCGGATGAGGAAATCAAGCAACAAAATACAGCGCCGGGGACTAAGGCTGAGAAGCTAGAAATGAAGCCAGAAGCTAAAGTTGAGGCGCCTGCGGTAATCGAGCCAACTCCGCAAAAAACGGAAAATATAGCACTTGCGCCACTTGCTGGGGAAGGCGCAGATAAAAAATAAAACCCGTCGAAATTTTTTTGGATCTTCGCCTGCCTAGGGAGAGAAAAATCGAGAGTGTCAGATTTTTTAGCGACGCGTTTTTTCTCCCTCAAATTCTTTCAAAAATTCGCCGTAACCTTCTTTTTCTAAAGACTCCTTGGGAATGAATTTTAGCGATGCGGAGTTGATGCAGTAGCGCATGCCGCCACGGTCTTTCGGGCCATCGTCAAAAACATGTCCAAGATGCGAATCTGCATCTTTCGAGCGAACTTCCACGCGCTTCATGCCAAAAGTGACATCAGTTTTTTCGACCACAGAACTTTTTTGCATTGGTTGCGTAAAGCTAGGCCAGCCGGTGCCGGAATCATATTTATCTTTTGAAGAAAAGAGTGGTTGGCCCGAAGCGATGTCGACGTAAATTCCCTCTTTTTTATTATTCCAAAACTCGTTGTGAAAAGCTGGTTCTGTGCCTTCTTCTTGAGTGACGTATTTTTGAAATGAAGTTAGGTTTTTGGTATTTTTAGAATATTTTTTTGTTTCAGTCATGGCGTTGGCGCTTAGAGAATAGAGGATTGCGAGGAGGGATAGTTTGATGATTTTTTTCATTTCATTTTTATTTTTTCTCTGGATCCCCGCCTTCGCGGGGATGACTAAGTAGAGTAGGTGCAACGTCATCCCCGCGAAGGCGGGGATCCCAGTTTATTAGTTGCCGAATGTAAAAGCATAAGCCTCCAAACCCGCCTCAGAAGCAGTGATTTCGAGTAATCCATTTTCTGCATTTTCCTGATTTACCAGTTCGTAAAGTTGATGTTGCGTAACGATAATCTCAGATTTTTTCAGAACTTTTCCGTTCAGTTTTAATCTCGCTGTAACCGGTTTTTTGTTTTGCGAACCAAGAACCAAAAATACTCTTTTGGCGGTGAAATTGAGCTGTAACTTTGCACCAGATTCTTTGGCGACGATTCGTTCCTCTTCCACATTCCACTTGCCTTCAAGCGCCCAATGATCTGCATTTCCTGAGCGCAAATAGCCAAGATAAGTTTCGGGAGTTTGGTTTTGATTAAAGGAGTTAACCTCATCAGCCGTTGTGGAATCGCCTTTCAAGTCGAGTAGATGACGAATATTATTTTCTGTTTCTGCGTAGTTTCCCTCGCCAAAATGCGTGTAAACAACATCGCCTTTCTGATCGATTAAATAGTGCGCGGGCCAATATTTATTTTTGAAAGATGTCCAAGTATCGAGCCTGTTATCGAGTGCGACGGGATATTTTATGCCATGCGCCATCAAAGCATTTTCAACATTTTTCGCATTTTTCTCGAACTCAAATTCCGGTGCGTGAATGCCGATAATTACTAAGCCTTTGTCGCGATAAGTTTCGTTCCATTTGGTGATGTAAGGCAAAGTGCGCACGCAGTTGACGCAGGAATAAGTCCAAAAATCGATCAGAACCACTTTGCCTTTGAGTGAGGCGAGAGTAAGGGGATCGGAGTTCAGCCATTTTTCGATTCCAACGATTTGAGGTGCGGGATAAGGGTTTTCCAAGCCATTCTGTAAGCCGGAAATATTGATATTTTGTGGGATTTCTTTTTTAGAAAAAAACGATGCGGCATTTCCATCAACTGCCATGAAGCCTACTGCGACCAAGATCAAGACCCCGAAAGATTTGCGTAATGTTTCGGCGTGGTTGGTTAAGAATTTTAGTTTCGACATAATTTTTCTTCCGGTTAGCGAGATGATGAACATCGGCAAACCCGCGCCGATGGCGAATGCACCAACTAAAAATAAAGCCTGTGCATCTGATTCTTGACGAATGATTTGGACGAGAACTGCGGCGAGTATTGGTCCGGCGCAAGGTGTCCAGATCAAGCCGATAAGCATGCCGATAAATATTCCGCTAAAAAAACCATCGCCAGAATTTGTGGTGAGATTGCTGCCGAGATTGGCGAATTTTCCAGTCGCGCGGTTGAAAATTGCGGAGAGTTTTTCGGATAAAAGAATGATTCCGAAAAAAGCGAGAAGGGCGAGAGAGCCGTATTTAATGATGTCGAGATCGATACCAAGATCGTTAACAATCTGACGCGACAACATCGCAAAAGCGGTGAAGGCGAGAACAAAGCCGGTGATGATTCCAAAAGGTCTTTTTCTTCCGCCATCAACTGAAGCGCCGAGCATTAACGGCAAGATTGGTAAAATGCATGGACTGGCGATGAGGGCTAAGCCTTCTAAAAATGACAAAGCGATTTCGATGTAGTTCATATTGTATTATTTTTTTGTTCGTCATTCTCTTTCTGGATTCCCGCCTTCGCGGGAATGACAAAATCACATTGGTACAGCGTCATCCCCGCGAAGGCGGGGATCCAGGAGAGTGTCATACGACTTTTCAACTAAAGATTCGTTGCCTTCGAGCAAATGGTTACAGCAAGCGAAAAAAATATTTTATTACGTGATTTGATCCGCGCCGGACTTGCTGGCGATAAAACTGCTTACGCGAAGTTTCTTACCGAGATTGCGCCTTTATTGCGACTGGTTATCGCAAAAAAAATCACCAGCGCGGATGTTGATGATGTGTTGCAAGAGGTTTTGATTTCGATTCACAAAGCTCGTCACACCTACGATGGCGAGCGTCCTATTATGCCGTGGTTGATGGCGATCGCGCGTTTTCGAATTACTGATCATCTGCGTAAATATTATGCGCAAATGCGTCACAAGGCTGTTGATATCGATGAGTTGGAAAATCTTTTAGAAGATGTAACCGAAGTTGCTGCGGATAGCGAATCAATCGATGAGCTGCTAGAAAATCTGGACGCAAAACATAAGAAAATTTTAACGATGATGCATGTCGAGGGATTTACAGCCAGAGAGGTTGGGGCCAAGATCGGTATGAATGAATCGGCGGTAAAAGTTGCCGCACATCGGGCGATAAAAAAAATCAGAATGAAGTTTAAAATATGAGCAAAACGCAGGATTTAATCGCAAAACTAAGTAGTGAGGCGAGGGTGACGAAACCTCTGCGCAAGCCACTTCACTGGATGTTGTCCGTTTTTTCTCTGCTCGTTTTTTACGCCGTTATTTCGCAAATATTTCTTGGTTTGCGCGTGGATATTTTTGCGCAAATAACTCGTCCGTTATTTTTTTTGGAAGTGGTGTTGATGTTGTTGTTATTCCTTACCAGCCTTGCTTCGGCGGTGCTTACGATGTATCCCGATCTTTATCAGAAATCACGTCTTTTAAAACTTCCTTACGTTATTTTTTTTGCGTTGTTGGCCGTTCTTACTTTGCAGATTTTCACACCAATCGATGCGCAGATGATTCTGCCCGAAGGCAATATTCATAAGATGGAATGTTCGGTCTGTATTTTATTTTTATCGCTGATTCCTTCAGCTTACATCTTCATAACTTTGCAGAAAGGCGCGACTGTTAACTCGTCGCGCTCGGGCATTTTCGCGGTTTTGGCCGCTACAGCTTTAGGCTGTTTGATCCTTAGATTATCAGAAGCAAACGACTCGATAATTCATCTGTTAGCTTGGCATTATCTACCAACATTTCTCTTCGCTGCAATTGGGGCGATACTGGGAAAATTGCTGTTGAGGTGGAGTTAGAAAGCTTTCTTTAATTCATCTGATGGATCCATCTTCAACAGGATTTTAAGTGGTGGGTGATGACAGGCTCGAACTGCCGACCCTCTCCTTGTAAGGGAGATGCTCTACCAACTGAGCTAATCACCCACTTAAAACTTAGAAGTGCTACGGAGGGAATAAAACTTCCGCTTGTAGCAAGAGCGAAAGTATGAGTGGCGGGAGTGACGGGACTCGAACCCGCGACCTCTTGCGTGACAGGCAAGCGCTCTAACCAACTGAGCTACACCCCCATATAAAACTTTTAGAAAAAACTTTCTTCGACTTAGTCAAAAATAAAACTCTCACAAAATCACTTTCGTGAGAGTTTCAAAGACTCATTTTCTCATGCGTGAACATAAAAAATTTTCCTAAAAACTTTGTAAAACATCAGTTTTAAAATTCTTAGGAAAATTTTTGGCAAAGAAAAACCCTTACTCAGATTTCTCCAAGTAAGGGTTTAGAAACTATTTTACAGAATCTTTCAAAGCTTTACCAGCAGCGAATTTCACGCGCTTAGAAGCTTTGATTTGGATTTCTTTTCCAGTTTGTGGGTTACGACCTTTTCTAGCAGCAGTTTTTACCACTTTAAAAGTACCGAAACCGATCAATGTAACTACATCACCTTTTTTCAAAGCCTTAGTAGTTGCTTTAAGTAGAGCTTCTACAGAAGCGCTAGCATCTTTTTGAGAAAGGCCAGTTTGGTTAGCGATTTCTTTGATTAAATCTGTCTTGTGCATATTAAGTAATCTTTTTGATTGATAATTTTGGAAGAAGAAACGTGTCGTGGAGCAGCTTGTATACTGGCTCCGCAGCAGGTTGCGTGGCGAAATTATTTACGAAAAATTTGAAAGCAACTAATTTTATCTAAATAATTTTGCTCGCCGAGCCGCACTGGATGCGGCTTGGTGAAAATAGGTTTTTCTCGGTTACAATAAAATCAAGCTTCTGATCGGTATTTTCAACTGGCAGAGGGTCGTTTGATCCTTGAAAATCAAAGGCCAAGCCTACAGTGATTATTTTGGATTTTTTGGTTTTTAAAAAATTTATGGTGCGATCAAAAAATCCTCCACCCATGCCGAGCCTTGATAAATCTGAGTCAAAAGCCACTAGCGGTAAAATCACAAAATCTGGCAAAGTTTTTTCTCCTTCATTGGGCTCAAGAATTTGGGAATAAAATTTATTCGCGAGAAATCGCGTTTCTGATTGGAAGCGAATAAATTCAAGAGGTTGATTTTTGGCGATTATTCGTGGGTAAGAAAAGGAAATTTTATTTTCCTGAAAAGATTGTGCTATTAGGCCTGTAGACACTTCATGACCAGTTGAAAGATAAAGAGAGAATATTTTTTCATCTTCTTTTTGATAAATTTTTGGCAAAAGATTTTGTAAAAAATTTTCGTTAATTTTTCTTGATCTAAGCAACAGCTCATCTTCTGACAAATCATCTCTTCTGGCCCTAAAGAGCTTGCGCAATCTAGCTTTTTCTGATGAGCGATCCATTAAAACTTCTGAATTTTGTTCGTTAATTTCTCGATGTAATCAGAGATGTTGTCGATGTTATCGCTGATTAAATTAATCATTTCATTTGAGTCGAATTTATCTTCCGTCTCTGATCTAAGATTTTCTTCCAGAGCAAGAGCTGTCATCACCAATAGAATTTTTTCATCTGTTATTTTTAGTGATTTTTTTAACTCATTCATTCTGTGATTTAAGTGTTTGGCGAGATTTTTTAACCTCTCTTCCTCTTTTTTTGCGCAAGCGATTTTGTAAAGGCTGTTTCCGATTTTGATTTCAACTGTCATATTTTTCGATCACCTCACCAATCCTTGCTAGATCATCTTCTATCTCTTTAACGAGATTATTTTTTTGATTACGATTGTTCTCAATTTTTTCGCGTAAAGCTCGATTTGTTTCGCGCAAAAACTCTGCTTCTTTTCCGATTTCTGAAAGCTCATTTTGTAAACGATTCACCTCTTCTTTGAGAGAATTTATGGCTGAATTCTGTTCAACAAATTGGACATGGTTTTCATCG
The DNA here is from genome assembly GCA_018970485.1 of Pseudomonadota bacterium. Lineage (GTDB taxonomy): Bacteria > Pseudomonadota > Alphaproteobacteria > Rickettsiales > UBA1997 > UBA2645. Next base: position 14,978 of record JAGWWH010000013.1, read on the forward strand.
CAAAATTTATCACTGTTTACCGCGAGCATTTCAGCGTTTCGACCAGCTTCGCGAATCTTTTCTTTAATTGCCTCTTCAAGATTTTTTAGTGCGTGAGATAGGCGCTTTCTTGATCTGTCGAACTTGGCGTTCATGAGCGATAATCTTTGTTAATTTTGATGTATTCTTCGTTCAAATCGCAGGTCCAAACAACTGCGTTAGAGTCACCAATGCCAAGGCTCACGCTAATTTTTACTTCTGAATTTTTTAAATATTCGTGTACGTCTTTTTCAACATAGTTTGGGTGTTTGGCGCCATTTTCTGTCAAAATAAAATCACCAATTTTTACGACAATTTTTTCAGGAGAAGTTTCGCTGCAAGACTTACCAACTGCCATCACAATACGTCCCCAGTTGGGGTCGCAGCCTGCAATCGCGGTTTTAACCAAAGGCGAATTAGCGATGGCAAAGGCAACTTCTTTTGCCTGAATTTCTGATTGCGCGCCCGCAACTTCCACTTCAATTAATTTTTTTGCACCCTCGCCATCAATCACGATCATCTTTGCCAAGCCAAGAGCCAGCTCGTGTAAAGCCTTTTTGAATTCGACAAGTTTTGCATCATCAGCATCAAAAACTTCTGCATTTTTTGCTGCCTTGGTGGCGAAAAGTAAAACGCTGTCGTTGGTTGATTGGTCTGAATCTACCGTGATTGAGTTGAAAGTTTTTTGGGTAATTTCGCTAAGTAAAATTTGTAAAATTTTTGACGAAATATCGGCGTCAGTAAAAATATAACCAAGCATTGTCGCCATATTTGGCGCAATCATGCCCGAGCCTTTAGCGAAGCCAATTAGCTCGATTTTTTGTTCACCAATTTTACAGATTTTTTTGATTAGTTTCGGCTTGGTGTCGGTAGTCATAATCGCTCGCGAGGCCTTGTCCCAACAGGCTTCGCTGTCATCAAATTTTTGTAACATTTGCGGAATTGCCGAAGTGATTAATTGCGCATTTAGCGTTTCGCCGATCACGCCAGTTGAAGAAATAAAAACCTCGCTCTCCTTGCAATTAATGCCCGCAACAACGCTTTGTGCTGTTTTTAAAACCGTTTCTTCGCCCGCTTTTCCTGTGAAAGCATTGGCATTTCCAGCGTTAACTACCAAGGCTTTAGCGCTACCAGCAGCAATATTTTTTTTGCACCAAACTACAGGCGCCGCCGGCATCGAAGATTGCGTAAAAACGCCCGCAACATTTGCGGGCTCGTCAAAAGTCACCAACAACAAATCATCGCGATTCTTATATTTTATGCCGCAATTAGTGGTGCTGATTCTTAAGCCTTTGATCATTTTAAATACTTTAAAATTATTGCTGATGACCCGATTTACTTGGCGCGTAATAATTCAAAATCACCCAAATTCAAACAAGGTTCGTTTATTTTTTTACAGATACTTGAGAGAAATTTTACGAATTTTTTATGCCGCAAATAGCGCCCGATTTTGTTCAATTATTTATTTCCAAGATAATCTTTCTTTCCAATTTCAACGCCGTTGTGACGCAAGATCGCGTAAGCTGTGGTGATGTGAAAATAAATATTCGGCAAAGTGTAGTTCAGCAAATAAGGCAGTCCGATGAAATTACTTTCTCTGTTGCGTTGAGTGTAAGTGATTTTGAGATCTTCTTTGCCGTTGATTTGTTCGGGCTTAATTGTGTTCAAAAAATCGACTGTTTTTTGAATGCGCGTTTTGAGCTCCGCAAAAGTTTGTTCTTCATCTGGATGAGAAGGAACTTCGATTTCTGCAAGTCTTGCCGCTCCAGCTTTGGCGCTATCGCAAGCGATTTGAACTTGGCGCGATAAAGGAAGCATATCGGGAAATAAGCGAGCATTAAACAAAACTTTTTCATCAATTTTTTTTGCTTCGGCGTAAGCCAAGCCTTTGCTCAAAATCGCAGAAAGATTTTGTAAGTTGTGAATGGCGGTTGGGACCAGAGATTCGTACATTGAGATTGTCATGATTTAGAAAATTTAAGTTGAAGGGATTTGGAGTTATTCTTTTTTTAATGAATTAATGAATCCGAAGAAGCCTCTTTGAAAAAGTCAAACCAATGCAATTTCAACGCAAGTAGTGGTTTGTAACTACGAACTTACTTTCATTAAAAATTTAGTTAAAAACGAACATGTGGACGGACTTACAAAATTCCTCCAGCTTTGGTATCTGCGACGCTTCCTCAAGAATTTTAAAACTTTATTTTACTTCCTAGCAATCGCTTCCGCGAAGCCTGCAACTTTTTTGATTGTCGCTTCAATAATTTCCTCGCTCGATTTTTTGCTCAAAAAATTATCGTCAATTTCTTTGACTAAGCTCGAGCCAATCACTACGCCATCGACGCCGATTTTGGCGAATTCGCCAGCTTGGTTTGGAGTTTTGATGCCAAAGCCAATGGCGATTGGTAGGCGCGAAACTTGGCGCAAATTTTCTAGGTTTTTGATGTTTTCGCTGAGGTCGGCGGACTTTGTGCCTGTAATGCCGAGCATTGAAACCAAATACAAAAATCCGCTGGCATTTTTACAGATTTTTTTGGCGCGTGCTTGACTTGTGGTTGGGGTGATTAGGCGGATTGAATCGAGGTTGGATTTTTTGATTTCAGCTAAAATTTCACCTTCTTCTTCGAGTGGTAAATCGACAATTAACATGCCATCAACGCCTGATTTGTCTGCATCGGTGAAAATTTTGTTTAAGCCATATTTCAAAACTGGATTGAAATAAGTCATCAAAATTAGCGGCGTTTTTTGATCAATTTTTCGAAATTCTTCAACCATCTGCAAAGTTTTCTTCAAGGTCATGCCGCTAGCAATGGCGCGCTTTGCTGCATTTTCAATGATCGGACCATCTCCCGCTGGGTCTAAAAAAGGCACGCCAATTTCAATGATGTCGCAACCCGCTTCAGGCAATTGTTTGAGCAGTTCGAGCGAGGTTGAAAAATCGGGATCGCCAGCGCAAATGTAAGAAATAAAAGCGCAGCGATTTTGTTTTTTTAGCTCGGAAAATTTTTGTTTGAGACGCTTCATAATTTTACCCCCAAATAATTGGCCGCAGTGTTGATATCCTTGTCGCCGCGGCCTGAAAGATTCACGATAATTATTTGATCTTTACTCATTTTTTTGGCTAATTTGCAGGCGTAAGAAATGCCGTGTGCTGATTCAATCGCCGGAATTATGCCTTCGGTTTTGCATAAAAGTTGAAAGCATTCCATGGCCTCAACGTCGGTGGCGCTTACATATTCAACGCGTTTGCTGTCGTGCAAAAAAGCGTGTTCGGGTCCGATTCCGGGATAATCAAGGCCGGCAGAAATCGAGTGCGCGTCTTGAATTTGTCCGTCTTCATCTTGCAGAAAATAAGTTTTATTGCCGTGCAAAACCGCCACGCTGCCGCGCGCAATTGAGGCGGAATGTTCAAGAGTATTTAGGCCTTTGCCTGCAGCTTCCACGCCATACATCTTAACTTTTTTATCTTTCAAAAAAGGGTGGAACAGACCAATTGAATTTGAACCGCCACCAATGCAAGCAACTAAAGCGTCGGGAAGGCGACCTTCGGCTTTTTTAATTTGCGCTTTCGCCTCTTTTCCAATCACCGCGTGGAAGTCACGAACCATTGTTGGATAAGGATGCGGACCAGTTACAGTTCCAAGCAAATAATAAGTATCGCGTGCGTTTGAAATCCAGTCACGCATTGCTTCATTGATGGCGTTTTTGAGGCTTTTTGATCCCGACTCAACTGCCACAACCTCCGCGCCCAAAAGTTTCATGCGAAAAACATTCGGCGCTTGGCGCTCAACATCTTTTGCGCCCATGTAAATAGTGCAGGGAAGAGAAAAAAGCGCACAGACTGTGGCGGTGGCAACTCCATGTTGACCAGCTCCCGTTTCAGCAATGATGCGCTTTTTACCCATTTTTTTGGCGAGTAAAATTTGGCCAACGCAGTTATTAATTTTATGCGATCCAGTGTGATTTAACTCGTCGCGTTTGAGATAAATTTTCGCACCACCAATTTCTTCAGTAAGCCTTTGAGCTAGATATAGCGGGCTTGGACGACCAACATAATATTTTAAATAATAGGCAAGTTCAGCTTTAAATTTTGGATCTTTTTTCGCTTTCGCGTAAGCCTCTTCAAGCTCTAAAACCGCTGGCATCAAGCTTTCAGCAACATATTGGCCGCCGAATTGTCCGAATTTTTTTTTCATGTTGGGGGATGGGGTAGGGGTAAGTAAGTTGAGTCGAACGTTGAGTGAAGGTTGAAAACATGCAAGTATGAGGAACTTTTAGGGATCGCCATGCTGCGCTCGTGATGACGTTTAAAGTAAGTGTTCGTCAATCGCACCCTTCGACAAGCTCAGGGTGACTAGTCATGCTGAGCTTGTCTAAGCATGGCGGGAGAGATGTTGTATTTTCCCACTTTTTCAGTTGACATCCCACTTTGTCTCCACAAATTTCCGGTTTTTCCCAAATAATTCCGGATTATCCCGTGGCTTTATTCCTCTCAACCTTCACAAACAAAATCGACGCAAAGGGCCGTGTATCAGTGCCAGTGCAGTTTCGAGCGTCTTTGGTGAATGAGAGTTTTTCGGGAATGGTAGTCTATGAATCCTTCGTTAATGATTGCATCGAAGGCTGCGATATTGAGCGCATCAAAAAACTTTCTGAATCAATCGATAATCTAGATCCATTCTCGGAAGAGCGTGATGCCTTTGCTACTGCGGTTCTGGGCGGCTCTGTTCAACTTTCGATCGATGGCGATGGCCGCGTAATTTTGCCAGAAAATCTGCTTAAAAAACTGAAGATAAAATCAGAAATCACCTTCGTTGGTAAAGGTTCAACTTTTGAAATTTGGGAGCCGAAGAAGTGTGAGTTGTACATGGCTCAGGCTATGAAAGATGCGAAGACTAAGCGTAATTTGTTGAAGGTTACGAAATGAGTCACAAACCAGTTTTTCTTGCAGAAGTAATCGCAAACTTAAAACCAAAAAATGGTGAAACTTACCTTGATGGCACTTTTGGTGCTGGCGGCTATTCCCGCGCTATTCTTGAGTCGGCGCAGTGTAATTTATTTGCCATTGATCGCGACGAAACCGCAAAAAAATTCGCTGAAAAATTAACAAAAGATTTCCCAAATCATTTCGTTTTTTTGCCCGGAAAATTTTCTGAAAGTGCAAAACTTGTGAATGAGCAGGGTGTTGAGAAGTTAGACGGAATGGTCTTCGACATAGGTGTTTCCTCGATGCAACTTGATGACAGATCGCGCGGATTTTCTTTTGATTCTGAAAGCAGGCTTGACATGCGCATGGATCAAAATTCTTTTCCAAGTGCTTTTGAAGTGGTTAATGAGCTTAGTGAAAAAGAGCTTTCGCGTATTATTAAAGAATTTGGTGATGAGCCAAAAGCAAAACAGATTGCTAAAAAAATTATCTCTGTGCGCGCCGAGAAGGCGATCGTCACTTGTCAGGATTTGGCGCAGATAGTTCGCTCACTTTACTACGGTTATTCAAAAACAGATCCGGCAACTAGAACTTTTCAGGCAATAAGAATTTTTGTGAATCAAGAGTTGGATGAGCTCAAGGCCGCTCTGGCTTCATCGATTACTCTACTGAAGAAAGGTGGACGTCTTGTGGTTGTTTCTTTTCATTCTCTTGAAGATTCGATCGTTAAAAATTTTCTCAAAGAAGAGTCCGGTTTGAGCCAAAGTTTTTCGCGCTACCAACCGATTTCTGAAGAGCAAAATCTTCCTAAAAATTTTCAGCTATTAACTAAATCAGCAATTTCGCCAACCGAGGAAGAAGTAGCTCAAAATCCTCGTGCACGTTCAGCAAAAATGCGAGTAGCGGTGAGGTTGTAGCATGGGTAGTAAAAAATTTTATCTTACCAATTCATCACTAGTCGCCGGAATAATAATGAGCATTATTCTGATGTTCGTAGTGCAGTTTAAGGTTGAGGCTTTGCAGGACGAAATTGCGAGCGCTGATAATGAAATTGCTGTTTATCAGGATCAGATTCAGCTGCTAGAAGTTGAGTGGGTTTTTTTAACTCGTCCGGAAAGATTACGAGTATTGGCAACAAATTATTTACAAAATAACGGCTATGCCACGGCTAGTCAGATCAAGGATGTAGGTGATCTAGAAAAATATTATTTGGTTAATTACGAAAAAACTGAAGTAGACAAACTTGCTTTGGTTGCAGAGAAAGAGGCTGAACAAATTTCCTTCTAAAAGGCTCCTTCAAATTTCCCTGCTACATGAATCGATTCCGCAAGAAAAATATCCACGATCTCCTCGAGGATAGTAAAAAAAATACCCTCAAAAAAACATTAAACGCCACCGACCTAGTTTTGATTGGAATAGGCGGAACCGTTGGTACTGGAATCTTCGTTGTTACCGGAATTGCTGCCGCAAAATATGCGGGGCCGTCGATTTCTATTTCTTATTTAATCGCCGCTTTCGCCTGCGTTTTTGCTGCTCTTGCTTATGCAGAGCTCGCTTCAATGGTTCCGATTGCTGGAAGCGCTTACACTTATTCCTACGTGGCGATGGGAGAATTTGTTGCTTGGTTAGTTGGTTGGATCTTGATTCTAGAATATGAGTCCGCTGCCTCCACCGTTGCCTCGGGGTGGTCGGGATATGTTGTGGGAATTCTGAAATCCGCTGGAATTACAATCCCTGAAATGCTCACAAAAACTCCCATTGAAGGCGGTCTCATTAATCTGCCAGCTGTTCTAATTATTTTCTTTATTGGTGGATTGCTTTACCGCGGAATGAAGCAAGGCATTACTCTGAATCGTGTTTTAGTCGGAATAAAATTGGTGGTCATTTTTATGTTTTTGATGATCGCAACTCCGCAGATCAAATCCGAAAATTTGGCAGATTTTATGCCTTTTGGTATCAATGGTATTTTGATGGGAGCCGCCGTTGTATTTTATGCTTACATCGGATTTGACTGCATCGCGACCGCTGCCGAGGAGTGCAAAAATCCCAAGCGTGATTTGCCGATTGGAATTATCACTTCGCTCTTTGTTTGTATGGCTCTGTACACTTCGGTTTCTTTGGTTTTAACCGGAATTTCTCATTACTCAGAACTAAATAATGCCGAACCAGTTGCCAAAGCATTACGCGAAAATGGCAGCAATATTGGATCGGCTTTAGTTGCTACGGGCGCGGTTGCGGGAATAACTTCGGTTTTATTGATTTTGATTTATAGCCAATCGCGAATTTTTTTCGTAATGTCGCGCGACCGCTTGCTACCTAGCTTTATGAGCAAGTTGCACCATAAATATAACACGCCGCATTATTCGCTAATCGTGACTTCTGTTGTTGCCGCCGTGATCGCTGGCCTTCTGCCGCTAGAAATATTGGGTCATTTAGTGAGTATTGGAGCACTATCTTCTTTTATGGTGGTGGCGATTGGAGTGCTGATTCTCAGAGTTACTGATCCAAAAGCTCATCGCTCATTTAGTTGTCCCGCAGTCTATTTTACTGCTCCTGTAGCGATTTTAAGTTGTGGTTACCTGCTTTATACCTTGCTTATCAAAAGCGGATTCTGGTTCTTTATGTGGCTGATACTTGGTCTCGTAGTTTATTTCTCTTACGGCTACCACAAGTCTCCGTTTAAGAGTAGGAAGTAGTTTTACTGCTGTTTGTTCGGTGCGGAATTTAGTCGATACCTTTAAGAATCTCGCGCTGCGGTACAGGAATTTTGATGTTGTTTGCTTGAAACTTTTTCCAGATCGCCATCAACACTTCGCTTTTTGGCTTCATGCGTCCTTCGACGATATCGCTGATCCAGAAATAGAGGGTAATTTTGATGTCATATTCGCCGAAATTAGTGATGTAGCATTCGATCTCAGGATAATTTAAGCAGCGGGAATTTTCTTTGGCGCTACTAACCATAAGCTCGCAAGCCATCTCTAGATCTGTGCCATGAGCAACGCCAAGGATGATTTCAATGCGAGCGCGATTATTGGAGTAAGACCAGTTTGTTACTTTGTTAATTATGAATTCCTCGTTCGGAATCATGACTTCTTTGCCATCCATTGCTTCAACTAAAGTATAACGGCCGCCGAAATGTCTTATAGTGCCGTAGATGTTACCATTATCGAGCTCAACAATATCGCCGATTTCCACTGATTTTTCGAATAGTAGAATAATTCCACTGACGAAGTTCGAGGCGATTTTTTGTAGACCAAATCCAATCCCAACGCCGATAGCACCACCAATTACCGCTAAAGTTGTTAGATCGACGCCAAAGGTTTTTAGCAAAACAACCAAGACCACGGTGTAAATGAGGATATCGATTATTTTGCTGATAATGCCTTTGGTGCTTGATTTGATGGACTTGCTGCTATCGATGTAAGATTTGCTTTTGTTTCTAATCAACCCAGAGATCCAAAATAAAGCTATCAGAACAATGATGGCCTTGATGACTAAATAAGCAGAAATGCGAACGGTTCCGATCTTAAAAGCTAATTCATCGAGATAGAAAATTGTTGAACTAAGCAGGCCAAAAATATCGAGAATCAAAGCGGGCATTAAAAAAAATCCGGCAACGTTGGTGACAAAGCTACTGCTCGAAGAGATTCGTAAAAGGCGCAGGAATAAAAACAGTGTGACCAGTTTTAGTGTGGCGGAAAATACCACCACTTCTTTGAAAAATTTTCCATAAATTGACAGACCAATAGCAAGGAAAACTAGCGCCAGTGCTGGATAGAGCATTGGTATCGCATATTTCATAATTAAGCGATTTGTCATTAAATCGCGTTGCAAATTTTTGCTGAGGATTTTTGCAAAGAAGAATTTTCTACTAAACTTGTAACAGAAATAAGCAGAGACGAAGCAGAGGATTAGAGAGAGTGATTGCCAGTAAAAATCTGGGCTGGCGATAGTTGATTCAATTACTTCGAAGATTTTGCTGTAGTTCATTTTCTTTAAGTTTTTTGTTGTTCCAAATGAAGCGAAGAATGTTGTGATTTTGATTCATGAGATTCTTCGCTGCACTCGTCATTACAGCGTTCACTACTCGCCTTGCCCCGAAGTATATCCAGGTTTGCCGTCGAATAGATAAAGTCCTTCGTACTTCACAAAATCAAATTTTTTCTCGTTCAGAATCGTAAGCATTTCGATGAGGTCGGATTGTAGGATTTTCCGGCTCGCATCGATGATTTCACCGCTTGATTTTCCAGTGATTCCTTTGCCGATAAAGCGCAAAACCGTTAGGCCTTTTGAGTAGTTTGGCATCATGTGTTGATCAAGTAAGGGCCAGAGCAGAAGGCCTTTGGCGCTGATCATTTTTATTTCCAACTTTTCACTTTCCATTTCTTTGAGAGCGTTAAGCAAATCAGCGAATTCTTTTTGCCAATCAAGGAAGAGATCGAAACCGATTAGGGATTTTTGTGCTTGAGCCTGTGGTGAGTCTGTCGAACCATGCTTTGTGCTTGGTGCTTCGATGGGTTTTTGGGTTTTTTCGCTGACGACTAACTCGGGCAATGTTTTTGGTTTTTGACCTAGATTGGCGATTACTGCGGCGGTGAATTCTTTGGTTCCAACTTTTCTTTTGCTGGTTGCGGAGTTGTAGATGTCGCCGGTGTGAATGCCATCTTCGATTGTTTTGTAGAGGGCGTTTCTGATTTTTACTGCCACATCATTTTGGCCGATATGAACTAACATCATTATTGCGGCGTGAATCAATCCAGTGGGATTAGCGATGTCTTGATCAGCTATATCTGGCGCGGATCCGTGGATTGCTTCAAACATTGCATAATCTTTGCCAATATTTGCCGATCCAGCTAGACCCACAGAACCAGAGGTTTCTGCGACTACGTCAGAAATAATATCGCCGTAAAGATTCATCGTCACGATCACGTCAAAAATTTCCGGCTTAGCGGCAAGACGCGCCGTTCCTATGTCGATGATGTAATGATCATTTTGAATCTGCGGATATTCTTTGGCGATTTCGTCAAAAACTTTATGAAAAGTTCCATCGGTCATTTTCATAATGTTGTCTTTGGAAAAGCAGCTCACTTTCTTTCTGTTATTGGCTACGGCATATTCAAAAGCGTAACGAACGATTTTCTCGCAACCTTCGCGAGTCACGAGTTTCAAGCATTCGTAGGTTTGATCAGTTTGGCGATATTCAATTCCCGCATAAAGATCTTCTTCATTTTCGCGCACAATCACGACATCCATTTTTGGATGTTTGGTTGCGATGAAAGGATGAAATGATGAGATGGGACGGACGTTGGCAAAGAGTCCGAGTTTTTTGCGCAAAGTTACGTTTAAACTTTTGTAACCACCGCCCTGTGGCGTTGTGATTGGCGCTTTTAGTAAAACTCGTGTGCTGTTTAAGTTCTCAAACGCAGATGGCATAAGGCCGGAAGTGAATCCTTTTTCGTAAATATCCTTGCCAACTTCGATGATATTTAGCTCAATTTTTGCCCCAGCTTCGCGCAAAATTTGCAAAGTGCTTTCCATGATTTCTGGACCAATGCCATCGCCGTAAGCGACCGTAATTTGTTTCGTCATTTTAAATTGATTTTTGGTTAGACCAGATTGACTTTGAGCGGCTTAAACAAAGATTCAATCATGCAATTTAACGCGCTCGAACTTCAAAAATTTATCGAAGAAAAACGACTAATTTTTGGGAAAAAACTCGAAGGATTTTTGCTAAAAAAATTAGCAAATTTCTCTGATTTTTTTGCAAAAATTTTCGCTACGAAATCCACCGCTTTTTTTGGCTCAATAATCATCATCGCAACAAGCATATTGACGCAATCATCTCGTGATCTTGGTCATGACTCGGCAACCTATCCGGAAATTGCTCAAAAGATTCTTGATGGTGGTAAGTATTTTTATGACTTTATCGAGTCGAATTTGCCGCTGAATTTTGTGCTGACGATGATCCCAGTTTTATTGGCAAAATTTTTCGAATTTAATGTTTTTGCCACTGCAGAAATTTTTTGGAATTTGCTAGGAATTTTGTCGATTTATTTTTCGAGCATAATTCTTACTAGATCAGATCTGGCGAGAGATCGCACAATTTTTAATCTGCTGATTTTAAGTTTTACCGCCGGATTTTTTTGGCGCGTTTTTACGTTACAATTCAATGAGTTTGGCACGAAAACCACTTACCTTCTTGCGATCCTTTTCCCCTACATTTCTTACCACTTACTTGAAGAAAAAAATCTCAAAAAAATCGATCAAATTTTAATCGGATTTCTTGCGGCTCTACTCTTTTGTCTCAAGCCGCATTACGGAATTTTTGCGATTGTTTTTGAGTGCGCAAAAATCATCAAAAAGCGTAATTTTTTGTCGGTTTTTTGCTTAAGGAATTACGTAAGTTTGGTTGTTTTGATTGGTTACGTAGTCGCCTTATTTTACTTTTTCCCCGATTACATCGATGGCCTTTCTAAGCTTATGGCCACCTATTATGGTAATGCACATAATTTGCTTTTTAGCATGTTTAATCGGGATCTATTTCCGATTCTGCTGTTGATATTTTTATGTAAGAATTTTTTGGCTGCGGAGAAGATTTTATCTCAAATATTTTTGCCGGTTATTGCCTCAGCTTTGCTAATTTTGTTGGAGTTAATTGGTGGGCTAGATCAACGCTTTATTTTTTATTCTACATCTTTGCCATTTGTTGTTCTGGTGATATTTTTTCTTATCAAAAATCAGTTTATTAATTGGCGCCGCGATTGGTGGGTGCTGCTGTTGATTTTATTTTTACCACAATTTGATCCGCAGAAGATTTTTTTTGTTGCCCTTAGCTTGCCTTACTTTTGGGGAATTTTTGCCTTCTTGCTTTGGCAAAAATGGCGGAAGTTTTTTATGATTAGCTGGGCATCTAAAATTTATTTTACTGGGTTTTTCTTCTTAATTGGCGCGGCTTTGCGCACTAAAGAATTTTTCGAAATCTCCTTCATTTTTTCGTCAGCTATTTTGATTTCTTTGCTTAGCTGGAATCAGAAAATGCATGAAAAATTTTTCGCTAAAAAAGAACTTTCTCGCCTATCTTCTTCTGCAATTTTCTTGGTTTTGTCTTATTGGATTAGCTTGAATTTAGCGGCGATTTTCAATCTCCAATTCTACGAAGATTCATACAAATTTAAATCTCCAAATCATTTTACATCAGAAGTGATTAAGAGCATCAAGCACTACAGCAACAAGGACGAATCAATCATTTCTATTTCTTCGGGAATTCCCGGAATTTATCCGATGATCACTTACGCCGGCAAAAAAAATGAACTGCCTTTTTTGCAATATGCAGTTCTTTTTAATCAAATTAATGAAGATAAAAACTCTGGCTCAGAATACGTAATCTCTAGGCTGAAAGAAGAGTTGAAGTCACCAAAAAATAAATTGGTTTTCGTAGAAATTTGGCACCACATTGACGACGAAAAATGTTCGATTGAGTTTCTCGAATATTATTTTCGTGATGCGGAATTCAAAAAAATTTTCTTAGAAAATTATGTTTTTCTTACTCGAATTACCAACGCACTAAAACCATCACCAGACCTTAATATCATTAATCGCGATGCGGAAGTTTACATTCGAAAATAGAGTTCTCATCGCTTGCTGCTCGGCGATTTTTTTGCTCAGTATTTTTTTGCGCTCGCTGATTGACATCGGTCCAGACACGGGAATTTATTTGAGTCTCGGCAAAAAAGTTGCGGATGGAAAAAAATATTATTACGACTTTTTTGAGAGTAATTTTCCGATCTCATTTTACTTCTACGCCCTTGAATATCGGCTCTCCGCGCTGCTTCACATCGATCCAATCATCACCTCTGAAATCATCATCAATCTACTCGCTTTAGTATCAATTTCTTGGTCGGCAAAAATTTTGGCGCGTAGCGAAGTTCATCAAAATAAAGCGCATTACAATCTCATTATTATTGGATTTTGTTTGGGATTTTTTCTGCGACCTAATGCTTTACAAATGGGCGAGTTTGGCACGAAAACCAGCTTCATACTTTTGCTACTTTTTCCTTATATTTCTTACTCATTTCCGCGTCGAAGTGATTTTACAAAAAAAGATTTAATAGCGCGTGGATGCTTGATTGGCCTGATGCCATGCTTCAAGTCTCACTACATTATTTTTCCGCTAGTGATCGAGTTGTACAAATTTTGGCAAAAAAAATCTGTCCGTTTTTTTCTTGAATTAGACAAGTTGATCGCAGCGCTGATTTACGTCTCTTATCTGATTTGGATGCTTAAATTCATGCCGGAATTTTTTGAGATGATTGTTCCGATGTGGATGAAAATTTACGGCTCCTACGACAGCAATGATATTTTTTTAGGAAATTTTTTACGTCTGATTGCCGCTCATATTGGGCCTTTCGCATTTAGTTTTTTGGTTTTCTCGCGCCTGAAGCCAGATAAAAATGATAAAATTCTTCTGCTTTTTTTCTGTGCCGCTGTTTTGCTGTTCATCCTAGAGAATGCTATGACTATCGACCAGTCGGTGATTTTTTATTCTGTTACAACTATCTGCGTTCTTAAATTTACTTTCGACTTAATCGTCTCGAAAAAAATTATTTTTTCGGAGAATAAATTTATCCTCATTTCTCTGTTTTTTTTGCCGATTTTTGATCTGAGTATTTTTCCTTCGGCAATTTTTGGGCTTACCGGATTTAATAATGTTTGGTGGTTAATTGCTCCGATTATCCTCATTCGTTATCCAAGATTTCTGCTTGTTTATTTTTTATTTCTAGCAGCGGCGATTATGATCATAAAGCATTGTGGATATTGGTCTTACATCGCTTTTAATATTTTTGCCTTGTTTGGTATTTTGTTTTTTTACGAGAAAAAAATTCACGCCAAATTCTCGCAAAAATTTTCAGTTTTTTCTGTTTTTTTAATATCGGCCTCGCTGTCGAGTCTGATTTATCTCTACGTTTCGAGCGCTTTTGAGACCTTGACTCGAAAGTCTGAATACAGCTTTCCCAACGAAGTCTCGAACATGATAAATTACTATTCTAAAGAATTTGCGCCTAGTCGCGAAGACTCTCTGTTAATGGTTTCAAGCGGTAATGGATTTAATTTTCCGCGACTAAATTATTTGAAAAAAGAGAATTATCAGAAGTTTCATTCAGCCTCGATTCAGGCAAGTTCGTTACACAATAAATCGATGTTTGATATTTCTGATTTAGACGGAGTTTTTGTTGGCTATTATCTTTTTGACGACATCAGAAAAGTTCTAAAAAATCCGCGCACAAAAGTGATTTTTTTTAATAATAGTCATAACGTCTTGAGTCAGAGAAATAGATGCCTCATTACCTCTTTGGAATATTATCTTTTAGATCAAGATTTTAGAAAATTTTTCTTAGAAAATTTCCGTTTCACAAACCGCGTGATCATCAATCATGAAGTGGAAGTGATAAAAAATATTCCGCTAATTACCGGCATAAAACCAAGCGCTTTTGATCAAATTACTAAATCCAAAAAACAGGTGCTTCATGATTTCGAAATCTATGTTCGTAAATAAAAACTTACTCTTCTCTTTTTTTGCTGGAGCCTTTGGAGCTCTTGCTTTTGCACCAGTTAATTTTTTTCCCGCCTCGCTAATTTCTTTTTCTATTTTCTATTTGTTACTCGAGAAAATTGAGCGCAAGAAAGAGGTTTTTTGGTTGGGATTTGTTTTTGGGTTTGGACATTTTCTGGCTGGAATTTATTGGATTTCGATCTCTCTACTTGTTGATGCGAAACATTTTGCTTGGCTGATCCCTTTTGCTTTGACTCTGATTCCGAGCGCTCTCGCTTTGTACGTCGCTTTGTTCGCGCTTACCTATAAATTTTTTATTACGAAATTTCGACTCAGCGAGACCTACAAAAAAATCATCCTCTTCGCTTTATGTTGGCTGTTATTTGAAGTATTGCGTTCAAATCTTTTTTCTGGATTTCCGTGGAACTTGCTTGGTTACATTTGGCTATTTAACGAAAATTTTGCACAACTTGCTTCTGTCTTTGGTGTTTACGGACTCAGCCTTTTTGCGATTCTGATATCGTTATTTCCAACTCTCTTTCTGCAAAAAAAAACTCCATCTTGTGATAAAATTTTCGCTGCAATCATCGTTATTTTTTTATGTGGGAATTTGGTCTTTGCACATTTTTACATCGATGATGCGAAAATTATCAGCGATCCCAAAACCAAGATACGTCTAGTTCAGGCCAATATTAAACAAGATTTGAAGTGGGATGAGCAGCAAAAGTATAACGATTTTATTCGCCAAATCGAGCTAACCAATTCGCAAGGCTTGGAAAATGTAAAGGTGGTAGTTTGGTCCGAAACCTCAGTTCCTTATGTTGTAAATGATAATCCGATATTGCGCTCTCATCTTAGTAATGCGGCACCCAAAGATGGCATTCTTATCACTGGAGCTTTGCGGGTTGAAAAGGAAAAAGCTTGGAACAGCATTTTTGTATTTAATCGCAGCGGAATCGCAGATCACTACGACAAACATCATCTAGTTCCTTTTGGCGAATTTATTCCTCTGCAGAAATTTTTGTCGTTTTTGTTGCTTAGTGAGGCACTTGATAGCCTAACGGGTGGAGGAGAAGGATTTAGTTCTGGAGAAGGCCCTCACACCTTGTTAGGAGAGGGTTTTTCTTTTTCTCCTTTAGTTTGTTACGAAGTGATTTTTTCCGATGAGGTGGTGAATAGAAAACATCGGCCAGATATTTTTATTAATCTGACAAATGATGCTTGGTTTGGAAATAGTTCTGGTCCTTACCAGCATTTTAATATGGCGAGAATGCGGGCTATTGAATATGGAATTCCGTTAATTCGTGTTGCCAATACTGGAATTAGCGCACTTGTGGATCCGTTCGGAAGAGTTGTTGAGAAAATAGGCTTGAATCAAAGCGGAGTGGTTGATGTCGATCTGATAAAAAACTCCGAAACCAGCATCTATGCAACTTATCGTTATTTGCCGCTAATTTCTCTAATAGCAGTCATGCTCATTTTTTTAGTGTTTTCTGTCACAGGCAAAAAACAAAAAGATGAGAAACTGATTTAATTTAGTTTTTTAATTTTCGAACGCAGTTAGCGATTTTACAGGAAAGTGGTTACGCTCTGGCTTAAGTTCAGCAACGTTCTTCTTTTTGCGACGGCGACGGCGATCTCGCTTCACTTTGCGGACTTTGGTTGAATCAGCGATCAATCTACTCTTGATATGCGAATCAACTATCTCTTCAAAATCTTTCATGTGATTAGAAAAAAAGTGATCAGCATTGTGTACTAGTTGATAAACAACAGAAGCTCCATCTCTTGCCGCAAGCTTCTCCGATAGTTTTAGCGAATCTGCTTCTTTAGTTACTTCATCCTTTCCACCTTGAATTATGAGGCCAGCAGAGGTGCATGGAACGATGAAGTTAAAATCATATTTCGTTGCTGGTGGGGCGACAAGGACGTAGTTCTCGAACTCAGGTCTGCGCATTACTAACTGTAGGGCGATCCAAGATCCGAAAGAAAATCCTCCAATCCAATATTCGGTAGCTTCCATATTTTGATCATGAAGCCAATTTGCTGCAGCTGTTGCGTCTAGAAGTTCTCCGATTCCGTTATCAAACTTACCTTCCGATCTACCAACTCCGCGAAAGTTTATGCGCAAAGTGGAGAAGCCGTTTGCAACAAAGCTTTTGTAAAGGTTGTAAGTGATTTTGTTGTTCATGGTGCCGCCATGGAGCGGGTGAGGGTGAAGAACTAGGGCTACTGGCGCTTTAGGATTTGTATTTTGGTGATAACGTCCCTCAATCCTTCCTGCGGGGCCACTGATAATTACTTCAGGCATTAGTTAAGATTGTCCCATTGTAATGGCTTTTGAGCTTCGTCAACAACCAGCTGAGTTGTTCCGGCATATTTTGCCGCCATGTATTTGCCGTGACCAGCGTGAACTCCGTAGTAGTAAACTGGCTCAACCTCTTTGCCGTTAAATTTTTTCTTTTCGACGTTTTTGACGCGGTTTTTTGGATTGTTCTTAGTACCCATTGCTTTAGCGAGATTTTTTAGGTTGGAAAAAAATGAAGGGGGAGCAAAGTAGGAATCAATCCCCCAGAATCAAGTTTTAAAAAAATGCCTAAATTCAATCGACTAAAAGATTGTGTCGTTACCAATAAAAACGTCATCGTTCGTGTAGATATCAATGTTCCGATTAGTGCTGGAAAAATTGATGATGACACTCGCATCAAAGCAATAATTCCAACCCTAAAATACCTAGCTGAAAACAAAGCTAAGGTTGTTGTGATTTCGCATTTTGGACGTCCAGAAGGAAAGATAGAGCCTTCAATGTCGATTAAGATTTTAGTCGCACGAGTTCAGGAATTACTCGGTAAAATAAAGGTTAATTTTATTGATGACTGTGTTGGAGAAAAAGTAAGAAAAGCCGTAGAGGCCACAAATTACGGCGAAGTAATTATGTTGGAAAATCTTCGTTTCTACAAACAAGAAACCAAAAACGATCCAGAATTTTCGCGCGAATTAGCGAGTCTTGGCAATCTTTACGTCAATGACGCATTTTCTTGTTCGCACCGCGCCCACGCTTCGATTACTGGAATTCCTCTAATCCTAAAATCGGCTGCCGGATTTTTGATGGAAGAAGAGTTGGATGGTCTGACTAATCATCTGGAAAGTGCTAAAAAACCGATGATAGCAGTTGTTGGAGGAGCAAAAGTTTCAACAAAACTAGATCTCTTAAATTCTCTCGCAAAAAAAGCGCAAACCATCGTGGTTGGAGGCGGCATGGCCAATACTTTCCTTTATGCTTTGGGAAAAAATGTTGGAAAATCTCTTTGTGAAAAAAATCTCAAAGATGTCGCGCTAGAAATTTTAAAGAATGTCAAGGTTGTTCTGCCAACTGATGTTGTAGTTGCTAAGAAGTTTGAAAAAAATGCTGAATGCCGAACTGTATTAGTCGATGAAGTTGCTGATGACGATATGATTCTTGATGTTGGCGCAGTAAGTAGCGCTAAAATCGCAGAGGAGTTATCGAGACATCAGACTCTAGTTTGGAACGGCCCTCTCGGCGCTTTTGAAATCGAGCCTTTCAATATTGGAACCGAAAGTTTCGTGCGTATCGCAGCAAGTCTTACCGAATCTGGAAAATTAATTTCAGTTTCTGGTGGTGGAGACTCCATTTCAGCTCTTAACTCAGTGGGATTGGCAGAGAAGTTTACTTATGTTTCGACCGCCGGAGGAGCTTTTCTTGAATGGCTAGAAGGAAAAGATTTGCCTGGCGTCGCCGCTCTATCAGTTCTTGTTCATAATTAGAGTCCTTTCTTCTTTGGTATCTAAATCTTTGACTTGAAGCCTTGTTCCACCAGCTATGTCTTCCATGAATAAAACTTTTACGGTTTGATAATTGTCTAGTTTGGAGTCGTAGAATTGAATTATTAGACCTTCGCGAACAAGGTTTCCTTCGCCGATTTCAACCTCAGTTTTATTCTCATAATCATATCCGCTCCAAGCTGATGCT
This sequence comes from Pseudomonadota bacterium, assembly GCA_018970485.1. Classification (GTDB taxonomy): domain Bacteria; phylum Pseudomonadota; class Alphaproteobacteria; order Rickettsiales; family UBA1997; genus UBA2645. The sequence continues at coordinate 33,458 of JAGWWH010000013.1, forward strand.
GACTCAAGAGCAATTAAGGAAGATGCGAGAAGTGTAAGAAAAAGTGATGTGGTTTTCATGGTTGACTTTTGTTGGTGTTGTTAATTTGATGCGCGCCCCTTTGACAGGCAGCAAAGGGCAGGATTTTGTTGCACCAACTTACTTTCAAGAAAATTTTATTTCGGGGCGTAGCGCAGTCTGGCTAGCGCATCTGGTTTGGGACCAGAGGGTCGGGAGTTCGAATCTCTCCGCCCCGACCATCTTTCTCTAGGGCTTGTGGGTTTTAGAAAAAATCACATCTTCTTTGTGTCACAACAGTGTCACAAAATACACTTTATAATTTTTAGTTTGATCCCTTGCCTGATGCTGCTTCAGCCTTTATGGGTGAAATAAGCAGTTTGTTCGTGCTGTTCTCATCTTTATCGAAACCTGCTGATATTTTTCTTCGTTCCAATTCGTAATTGCCTAAAATTACCCACAATTACCCTTGCCGCCATGCTAAAACACCATTCTCATACTTTGGCACCGTCGCAAATCTAACTTCTTAAATTTTTTTCCCTGCAAAATTCCCGTGCAGAATTTTCAGGAATTTTTTGTTTAAATTTTTTCTGATTTTTTCTGCGTTTTGATCCGCAGTTTTGTTGCAGTTTTGTGGGTTTTGGTGTTTGATTGCAGCTATTCCTTGTTATGTGGATAGAAGTGGTGGTGATGACGTAAGAACCACGAGTTTTTTGAAGTTAAAGGTGATTGCCTGCATGAAGGCGGAGAACTGATTTTTGGCGATTCCTCGGTATCGAACTCTTTTATTCTGTTTTGAGAAAACATGCTCAAACGGAGCTCGAAGTTTGGTGTAGTAAGAATCAAGATCGCGATTCTTATTCTTCATGTTGTTTTTCTTTACTGCGGCGAGATGAATATTTTTGATTTGCGCCGTTTGTTTGGCATTTTTATCGCAATAGCCCTTATCGGCATAAACCGCTCCCTGACTTGGCGCTACATGTTTGAATCCCTTTGAATCAATGATATTAGCGGGAGTAATTGCTACTTTGTTGATCATGCCAGATTGCATATCAACACTTGTATGCTGCTTGTATCCACAATAAGCGAAGCGTTTGCAACTCGTTCGTTAAAAAATAAAAAATTTACGAGTAAACCAGATTTTGTCTTTTGATTTAGCGCCAAATTTAGCGTCTTTAGTTGAGCGATTCAAGTCTTAGCTCGATTGCCTTATCCCGCTCTTTCCAAAGCCCAACTTTACTGATAAGATGAGTGGCGTCAACAAAGGTAAACACTTCGCTCATGTAGCCTTGAGATTTTAGCTGATCACGAAGCAGAGAAAATATTTTGGAAAGTTTAGCGGTGTCAATTCTGCTTCTAACTCGGCCAAACACAGAGTGATCAGGTGTCTTGGCTGTTAAATCAAAATGACAAAACCATCGCGCCGCAGCATTCTCGCAAATAAATCTTTCCAACTCACGATCAGATAAATCTTCAAGAAACTGCAACAACAAACAAAGAAAAATTCGGTAAATTCCATAGCCCTTGTGATCAGATTCAGCCTCAATTTTTTCTAACTCGCGCTGAACTAAATCCATATTCCACAAACTCAAAAACTTGCGGTAAATGTGATTTTCTAAAACCAGATCCTCCAGACAGATCATCTGGAATTTGCTTCGGCTCAAAAGACATTTTTTACTAAGTTCTTGTTAAAAATTAGACCAATTCACAAAAAACAAAACAGCCACCAACACTAGAAAACACTAGCTTCAACACAAGATAATAACAAGAAAATAATCCGAAAAAATTAAAGAAGTTTAGATGATTTTTAAAATGGGATTTGCGACAGGGCCATTAGTAATTTTTTAGAATCGGTGCAAAGTAGCGAAATAAAAATCCCAAGAAATTCACTTGAAGAATTCAGAAATAACAAACGCCCGATGCCTTATTTTTCCATATATTTTGTCCAAGGAGCTAGTGAGAAACAGATGTTGATCACGCTAGAATCAAGGGCGTAGATTGATTTATCGAATTCGAGCTCTTCCAATAGCTTCTCGTCACTGCAAAGCTCTCTTGCTCTTGCGGTTAAGATATTGGCAAGCTCTTCGTAAATTCTGTAATCTCTTGCTTCGTTGGCTTTGGCGATTGTATTGCGAGCAATTTTTTCACACCTAATGCCCATGTGATACAACTTTGCTCTTTGTGAATTTAGCGAAGATTCAATTACTCGCAGACCTTCTCTGTAGGTCAATTGAGCAAAGATCATAACCAATAAATGGTCGCGGCTTTTAAACTTTTTGCAGCGGTAATCAGCACCAAACTCACCAACGATTTTATCAAACTGATACCAAGGAATCGGAGAAGTTATTTGAGAGAAAATGATCTTTTGCCGAGGAGAGCTATTTTGCATGTTTTGCGAGTTTTGTTGTTAGAAAAAAACTAACAACTCTACCTCATCGCAAAAAACATAGAAAAATCTTTTGATAGCTTATTAAGCTTTGTGGCTCAATGGGTTTGAGAGTTTTGGGTTTTGGTTAACGCGACGGTAGTGGTACCGATCGGTTTCTTGCTACATCAAAAAAGTTAAATTCTTGTGTCTTCATAAGGGTAAATTTTAGATTGATGAAATGCACGATTATTAGACACTGTTAGCTAATTATTTTTAGCCCATATTTCGCCCTATTTTGGCTTATTTTTTGGTAAAATTTTTCAAAAAAAATCCAGATATTTATCAAAATTTTACCAAAAAAGTGCTCAAAATATTCCAAAATCTGGGATAAAAATAATGGGTCTAGACCTAAAAATTATTAAACTTTCCAGCCTCAATCATACATGAAGCTATATCGAAAGCTGACAAAAAGCTCAAACAGGTACTATTAACATCAAATGTGGTAATCCCGGATTTTTCTAATCCTAAAGTTCTGCTAATTATAGAAGAAGTGCTTGGAATTGCCTGTTCCATTCTTCCAGATGCACTAATAATACAATCAATATCACTCATCTTAATGCCATAATTCTCAACAGCTTGAATAGCTGCTTTCATCGCCATAAAAGAAGTTGTTTAATGGTCTTAAGCAAAAAATGTCTTTTTATCACACCGGATTTATTCCTAACCCATCCTGATTCTTTACCAAGTTTTTGGTCTAAAGCTTCAGAAGTTATAATTTTTTCTGGTAAATATATTTTCAGTTCCAGCAATTGATATGGTGAGTTTGGTCAAGGTTTTACGTAGTTTGATTTGTGATGAAATTTTTCACGGTAACATAATCGATTTTTCCAGTTCCAAGTAGTGGTAGTTTTTCAACAACAATAATTTCTTTCGGAACAGAAAGTTCAGTGATCTGATTTTCTTTGAAGTAAGCGGAAATATCAGCGCGTTTCAAACTTTGGCTGGTGGTCATTAAAATTAATTGTTCGCCTTTTTTGGCGTCAGAAATTGCCACGATTGCGTGCGCTGATTTTGGATCGATTTTGGCAATGTTGCCTTCAGTTGCAGTTAGCGAAACCATTTCGCCAGCAATTTTGGCAAAACGCTTGGCGCGGCCTTTTATTGAGATGTAGCCTTTATCATCAATTGCAACGATGTCGCCAGTGTCGTACCAGCAATTCTCGGGCGGCGTGACGATTCCCGGATTTGATGCCAGCAAATAGCCTTTCATCACATTTGGACCAGAAACCAAAAGTTTTTTGCCGTCCAAAATTCCCGGAATTTCTTCTAGTTTGAATTTGATTCCTGGCATTAATCTGCCAACAGTTCCAGGCTTATTGTGCATTGGCGTGTTGGTTGAAAGTGCTGGTGCGGTTTCGGTTGTGCCGTAGCCTTCAAAAATTCTTACACCAAATTTTTCTGACCAAATTTTGCGTGTTTCTTCATCAAGTTTTTCGGCACCAGCAAAGACATAACGAATTGAATAAAAATCGTAAGCGTTAGCAAAACGTGCGTAGTTAGAAAGAAAAGTATTCGTACCAAACATGATTGTGGCATTGGTGTCGTAAACCAATTCTGGCACGATGCGATAGTGCAGTGGCGATGGATAAAAGAAGGTTTTGATGCCAGATAAAATCGGTAGCAAGGTTCCACCAGTTAAACCAAAAGAATGGAAAATTGGTAGCGCGTTAAAAACTGTATCTTTGCTTGAGAAATCAACACGTGAAGCAAGTTGAAAACGATTGGCTTGAATATTTTTGTGACTCAAAACCACGCCTTTTGGCGTACCTTCCGAACCAGAAGTAAACAGAATGACAGCAGGATTTGCAGGAGAAGCTTTGTGATAAAACTTTTCGGCAAAACATGCCTTAAGAAGGCCACAAATTTTTTCTGCAATTGTGATTTTTTTGGTAACGTCCTCGAGATAAATTATTCTGATTTTTTCATTCTCTGCTGCTTCAACAAGTTTTTGTAGCTTCGCGCCTTCGATAAATTTTTTAGCGGTAAAAATAGTTTTGATTTTTGCAACTTGGCAAGTGGCAATAAAATTCGCGCCACCAGTTGAAAAGTTGATCATTGCTGGCACGCGATTTATTGACTGCATGGCAAAAAATGTTGCGATGCTGGCGTTCATATTTGGCAACATCAAACCAACATATTCACCTTCTGAAGTTTCTTTCTCGATTTGTTTTCCAAGAACAAAGCTGCGGGTAATTAGCTGTTTGTAAGAAATTGGTTTGCGCTCAACATCAACAATAATTTCGTGATTTTTTCCGTGAATTTTTGCAGCGTCTATTAGCGAAGAAAACAAAGTTTTTTTGTAATCTGAGCTTTCAAACAACATTTCGGTCATGATGTCGTAAATTTTATCAGCATTAGCTGCGCGACGAGCGCGACCAGTAATTTCTTTTGCAACGAAAAATTTTTGCGGCGCTAAAATTGTAATCGTAATTTTTGGGAAAGCGTGAATTTTAACGCGACCTTTCAAGCGAGAAAAAGGCGAGAACTGCGCGCCATCAAGACGAACTGGCAAAATCATTGCGTCAGATTTATCAGCAATCATTCCCGGACCTTCGTAAATCTTCATCAATGAACCAGTAACGGTGATTCTTCCTTCTGGAAAAATTACGCATCTTTTGTCTTTTTTGATTTCGTTGATCAGGCTTTTAATCGCCATTGGATTGGTTGGATCAAGAGCGAAAGTTTCAGCTAAAGCCAGAAAAGGCTTCATCCACCATTGCTTTGAAATGAAAGTGTTAACTGCAAACATTGGTCGATTTGGCAAAAACACAGCCAACAAAATTGCATCCAAAAATGACAAGTGATTGGCGACAATCAAAACGCGGTTTCCGGCTTTTTGATAGTTTTCAAAACCTTTAATTTCTACTTTGTAAAGTTTGGTTAGGGTGAAGCGAAGTAAGTTCTTAAGCATGGCGATTTAGGTTTTGGTTAACAATTTTACGGATGAAGAAAAAGACGAAAATGTTGAAGATTCCAAGTGTCAGGAAAATTTGAATCAGAGTTAGTTGTAGCGCGATAAGGCAAACAATTACAAAGCTTGAAGCGACCATAAATAGAGCATTTAGGACGTTATTTGCAGCGACAATGCGCGAGAGATATTTATTGTCGGATCGATGCTGCATGACGGCGTAAAGCGGCACGATGTAAATGCCTGAAAATACCGCTGTCACGAGCAAGCTTAGAACTATTAAATAGCTGGTGAAGCTGTTGGCGAAAAATTCACCAAGACTGATTATACTTTCAGGAGTTTGATAAAGATTGCTGACAAAACAGAAAAATAAAATTCCTAGCGAGATGCCAATTGATCCAAGGGGCACAAGCTTTCCGTTTATTTGTCCTTTGAGTAACCTGTTGCACATCACAGAACCAACTCCGATGCCAATTGAGAAAATTGACAAGAAAAGTGTGACGATAAACTCATCGCCATTGATGACGTTTTTGGTGTAAATTGGAAATTGCGAAAGAAAGGTGAGACCAATAAACCAGAACCACGAGATGCCAATTATTGAAAGCCAAACCGTGTTTTCTTTTTTGGCAAAACCGATGATTTTGCAAGTTTGCGAGAAGATATTGAAGCCAATTTTTAAGCTGGAATCAGAAATTGGAGTTTGCGGAATAAAGCGGCTTGCGATGTAACCAATCAGTGCAAAAAGTACGACTGCAGTACAAATAATTTCGATGCCATTTTGTGATCTAACCAAAACTCCACCGAGAATTGTGCCAAGCAAAATTGCCAAGAAAGTTCCGCCCTCAATAATTGCGTTTCCGCTTACTAATTCATTATCTTTAAGAGATTCAGGAAGAAGGCTGTATTTGATTGGACCAAAGAAAGTGGAATGAATGCCCATCAAGAAGACCAGCAATAAAAGCAAATAAATATTTTCGAAATAAAATCCGACGAAAGCAAAAATCATAATCACAATTTCGGCAATTTTGATGACGTGAACAATTTTTGATTTTTCGAATTTGTCGGCGATTTGTCCGGCTAGAGCAGAAAAAAGAAAGAAGGGTAAAACAAATAATCCAGAGGCGACGGTAGCCATAAAATGTGCATCGATATTTAGCTTGGTTGCAACGTCGTAAGTAAACCAAATCAGAAATGCGTTTTTGAAAACGTTGTCGTTAAAAGCTCCGAAAAATTGCGTGATAAAAAGAGGAAGAAATCTTTGTGATTTAAGAAGGTGACTTTGGTTTTTCATATTGGTTTAGTGTTTAAAATTACCGTTTTTTAAAAAGTATAAAGCTTAGTTCTAAACTTCTTTATTTGACGGAAAAAAAGTATGAGATGCGCTGATAACAATGTAATCTCTTATGCCTCTTAGCTTGGTGCGCTCAATTGATACCTTTCCGTCATTTTTCCTGGAATTATAATCCAGCATATTGGATCAATTGCCATATCGCCAGCAATTACTCCGAGATCGTAAGTGACTTCACCAAGAAGATGTTTAATCGAAGACTGATCGGTGATTAGCTGCTGTCATGCTGGACCATATATTTTTTGTAAGGCCAAAAATTCTTTAGTAGGCCTGCGATTTCAATACCTTGGTTGGGTAGAGCTAATTGAACAACTTTGCCAAGATTTGAATATTCGTATTTGTGTATAAGGGCGCGAACCATCAAAGCAGCCATTGAATAACCAACGAAATTTATCTTCTTACTTGATGTGATTTTTGAAGAAATTTCTTTATGAATTATATCGGTTAGGTCTTGTACGTTGTGTGATGTTGATGGGTAAAATTAATTACTTGAAAGCCTTACTTTTTTAAGCTCTGAGCTAGAGATTCCATATGCTTAGTAGGTCGGCAATTCCGTGTAAAATTATCACATAATCGCCTTTCTGCTCTAAAACTTCAGCATCAGCTTTTGACAATAGAATAGATAAATTAAGGCCTAGTATAAGTAAAAGCTTGCGAATCATTTATCTATGCCTCGTGAGTAATTATCCACTAACTGAATTGTTAGTTCTTCAACAAAATTTAGTCCGGCAACATTTAGTTTTTTGGTTAAACTTAGAATACAGATAACATGTATACTGGCCCATATTATCTTAGCGTGTTTTAAACATGCTGAATCAGCTTTGATAAAACATTTCAGAACTTCTTTAACTATGGTAAAAAGCTCATCTATTTTTTTGTTGTAAAATTCAGGTAGCTGCAATTCTTCCGGAATGCTATACTCAAATTAGTGCACTCCATCTATTATAATTCTGGCTGGCGAATTCTATGTAAAGACGAGCTAATTGTTTAATCGCAGCAGAGTTTTTTAAATTCGGTTACAAATTTCCTTTCATGAAACCTTTCATATCATCCAATGTTGTAGCATTGATGTGAAAAACTATATCGTCATAGCTGTCAAAAACATTGTACAAAGTTATAACGGTGTATCCGATTTCCTTAACAATTTGACGAGTGCCAAATCCAGAAAAAGGAGATTTATCAATTAAATCAGAGCCGGCCCTGATTATCATTTCTTTAATCTCATCTTTGGTATGATCATTTCTTCTTGTCGAAGCACGTAAAGAGAGGCGCAAAAGACTTGGTAATTACTTATCTTCTCTGCCTTCCAGCTGCCGAGTAGGCGCTAACAACTAATGGATTTATCTTCTCGTTAAAGAATTCTTCTGAGATTGGGTAGAGTCTTTTGTCCATGACTTACCTCTAGTTTTTGGTTAAAAACTTGGAGATAAAATTAAAAAGAATAATTAGCTAACGGTGTCTAAAAATTTGATTTAATGTTCTTTATAATAATCATTACACGCTTTAACGCCTATTATAAAACACATTAAATGATATATCGGTTGTTCAAATTTTTTAACTTTAAAATTAGATTTTTTAGCTTTTCCAAATCGGAAAATTTTATTGAACTGCTGAAAAATGCGATTTGTAGCCAGTTCCTTTCCTTTAAATAGCTATTTTGATAATGAACTAGAATTCCTTGAGATTCTAGGAATTTACCCAGCTTTTCTGATTGTTGAGCTTGATCAAATTCAATGGTTGTAATCGCGCAGGATTTTACTTTTTCACTGACCACAATCTTGATTTTTTGCTGTTTAAGAAAATTTGCCAAAACATCGTTCAATTTCTTAATTTTTGCTGTTTTACTTTTTTGCAAAATCAATTTCAGCGAGGCATTCAAAGCATTTACCAAATTTGAAGAGAGGGTAAAAGGAATATTATTTTTTGCGTGATAAAACCCAATATCAAGATACTGGGGAATATTATTGCTAGGTTTTGGTTGGTAGTTATGCAAGATAATCGCTACGCCAGCAAATGACTCTAATCCCTTGTTGCTCGAAGCTGAGGCCAAATAAATTTTTGATAAATCAATTTGGTAAATTCCAATTGAGCTAATGCAATCAACACAAACTTTGGCATTTGTTTTATTGGCAATAGTTAGAATTTTTTCTAAATGATTCATCACTCCAGTTGAAGTTTCGCAGTGAACAAGCCAAATCCAGCCAATTTTCTTCTTCAGCAAAATTTCTGCGATTTCATTATAATCAAAAACTTCTCCCCAATTTTTTTTCAAACTGTGAAATTTTAACTTGTGACATCTTGCTTGATTCATAAGCCTTTCTCCAAATTCTCCGTTGGAAATGATCAAGCCTACTTCATTTTTTAATGTCGATAAATTTGCTGCAATCGCTTCATTAGCAAGGCTTCCACTGCCCATCATCAAAGTGGAATATTTTGCTTTGGTAATGGTTTTTAGCTTACTTTGCACCTCACCTACTAATTTAGAAAATTTTGAAGAACGATGTGAAATTGCAGCTTGAGCAAAAGCTTTAGAGACTTTTGGTGAAATCATAACTGGACCAGAAAGAAAGCTGATTGGTTTTTTCATATCTTAAGTGCAATTGTTTCGTGAGTTATAAACATTGGTTGGAACTTAGCTTTTTCATCGCCAACCAAATGAGCAAATGGAACAAATCCGATATGCTTGTATAGCTTTTCTTGTTTTGTTGTGCCTGATATTAAGGCAATGTCACAATCTTGGTTCAGAAGATATTGCATTAGTTGCAACGCAATTTGAAAAAATATTTTACCGCCACGATATTCTTTTTTGACACTCAGAAGTCTTAATTCACAAGGTTTGATCTTACCCTGAGGAAAATATGAATCGAGATTTGGCAACTTATGATCAAGCGAAAATGGCCTTTGATTTCGGTAAGCAATCATCGCAATCAATTCCTCATTTTTTTTGCAAATGAAGTAGGTGTTTTGGTGATGGAATTTATCTATAAGTTTACGTGATTCGCTTTGCTGATGCTGAGGAATTTCCTCAACGAATGTTTCATAATTTAGAGAAAAAATTTGCTCAAATTCTTCTTCTTTATTGGCTATTTTAAATGTTAGCATGTGCCTTTCTTAAGTGAGAAATTGTTAACAAAATGATCGCAATAAAAATTGTCAGAATTGTGATTGGATCAAGAAAGAGCGGATAATGTTTCATCAAGATTAGACTGCTTGGTATCGTGGCTAACACACTTTTGGCAATACTAAGCTTTTGATTTTGTGTAATTAGCAGAAGTAAGAAAAGAACGCTTAAAGAAATCAGCAACACCCAGAAATTTATAACAAAAATTATCGCGGTAAAAACCACAACACCTTTACCACCTTTAAACCGAAGCTGTATTGGAAATAAGTGACCGAGCATCACAGATATTGAACTGGATACGAAAAGAATGGAAAAATTTGTATCTAACCTAAAAAAATAAATCGTTACACCAAGAGTCAAAATCGTCTTTAAAAAATCACCGACAAAAGTTATCGCAAATCCTTTTCTACCAAGAATTCTTCCCGCATTCCTTGCGCCAACAGTTCCACTATTTAAAGTTCTGATATCTGTTTTACTAAAAATTTTCACCAAATAGTAAGCACTACAAAAACAACCAAATGCATAACTATAAAACAAAACCGCGACAAGATTGATGAATTCCATATTTATTCCCCCAATTCCCCAATTAAGTTTATGATTTTATCTTTAACTTTCTGATTCTTTATTTTGTTCATAACATGAGCAGCTTTCATTGTTTGTAAGTCTTTTGGTTGATCGTTGTTAATTAGACGCCGTTAGCTAATTATTCTTTTTAATTTTATCTCCAAGTTTTTAACCAAAAACTAGAGGTAAGTCATGGACAAAAGACTCTACCCAATCTCAGAAGAATTCTT
>JAGWWH010000038.1 GCA_018970485.1 Pseudomonadota bacterium
ATTTCGTCAAACCAATTGGTTTTTGGACTTCAATGATTTTAGGTCAAAAACTAACTTACTTAATTCAATCAGCGCAAATCCTTAACAAACGTGGCGAAAAAGGCTTCTGGGTTAGCATGATTGAAGCAAAAGATCGCGCAGCTGGAAGACAGCACGGACGCGGCTAATTTATAATTTATGAACACACAACTTCTCGACAAAATCTCTAACCAAAAATTAACAACAATCACCACCAAACAACTTGATGAAGCCTCTCAAATTTTGTTTGATTCGATGAATGAAATTGATGCTTTGCCGAGCGAAGAAGAAAAACTTAATCATTTGAAATTGCGCTTTGGCTTTCTCCAAAACTCCCTCCTTCATCTGGCTGCCAAGTTTGCTAACGTAGATCTAGCAGAAAAAATTTTAAAAATTGTTGGGAGAGATTTCAAAATCATCAACGCCAGAAATGATGAATTATTTACCCCGCTTCACCTTGCAGCAAGAGTTGGCGATCCAATAATTACCAACCTTCTTTTAGAATTTGGAGCTGAGACTGGTCCTCAGGCTTCTAATGAAAATCGTCGTTGGGCACCAATCCATTACGCCGCAAAATTTGGTCACACTTCCGTAATCGAAACACTAATTAGCTACGGCGCGGACAAAGAGACTAAAACTGGATTTGGCCTCACTCCACTAATAATTGGAGCTGAGTTTGGTCAAAATGAAGTGGTAAGTTTGATGCTAGAATTAGGTGCCGATAAAAACGCCAAAACCATCGAGGAAAACTACAACATGAACGCCCTACATTACGCCGCGATTGGCGGATTTTGTGACTTGGCGGAACTGCTTCTTAATTACGGCATTAATCCCAATCAAGAAACCAGCTTGGGTCTTTCGGCGTTGGATTTAGCGATTAAATCCCATCACAGCGAAATGGTTGATCTACTACTTTTCTGGGGAGTTGGTGACTTAGACAAAGCATTTTTCATCGCCACTGAAAGCAAAAATTCAGACTCTTTGAAAAAGATTAAAACCTACCTCAATGCTCGCAAAAAATTCTTCGATTCTAAATGGCTAAGAAATTGCGAATCAGAATTAATCATGGAACTCGAGAAATGCAGTGAAGAAAACCTAGGATCAAACAACATCTCTCCTCTTGCCGAAGCTCCACTCAACATTTACGGAATCTTAGCCTTGAAACATCGAATTGGTTTTTTCTTAAAAAGTGATGAGACCTTTGTTGGTTTTTGCTTCAGAAAAGAAGTAAAAGATGTCGCTAATAAAATTCACGAAATCGAGGGAATGTTTCCCAAAATTTAGCCAACAAAGAATAAAACAAACCTGTTGCACGTGGGATGAGGCATTTTTAGAATCCGCGCCCTCACTTTCACCTCCCCAATTCTTCTAAAAAAATGACAGACAAAAACGCAATCCAAGTTGCCGTGGGCAAAGATATTCAGTCAGTTTCGCTCGTTTCCGAGATGAAGAAATCCTACCTCGATTACGCCATGAGCGTCATCGTTTCGCGTGCGATTCCAGATGCTTGCGACGGTTTAAAACCAGTGCACCGCCGCATTCTTTACGCAATGTACGAAGGCAACTACGACTACAACAAACCGTTTAAAAAATCGGCGAGAATTGTCGGTGAAGTAATGGGTAAGTACCACCCGCATGGTGACTCCGCAATCTACGAATCCTTAGTGCGCATGGCGCAAGACTTCTCGATGCGCGTGCCATTGATTGACGGGCAAGGTAACTTCGGTTCAATTGATGACGATCCGGCAGCGGCGATGCGTTACACTGAGTCACGCTTAGAAAAAGTTACGCACACAATGTTGGACGACCTCGACAAAGACACTGTCGACTTCATTCCCAATTACGACGGCCACGAAAAAGAGCCGAAAGTTTTACCGGCGCGCTTCCCGAATCTTCTCGTTAACGGCTCCGGCGGAATTGCTGTCGGCATGGCGACAAACATTCCTCCGCACAATTTAGGTGAAGTGGTCGACGCTTGCTTGGCCTACATCGACAACAACGAAATCAGCATCGAAGACATCATCAAAATCGTTCCAGGCCCTGACTTCCCAACAGGTGGAATCATTCTCGGTCGTAACGGTTTTGACTCGGCAGCCCGCACCGGAAGAGGTTCTGTCGTCATGCGCGGTCGTCACAAAATCGAGAAAAAAACTGGCGGAAAAGTCGCCATCATCATCGAAGAAATCCCTTACCAAGTTAACAAAGCCAAGCTCGTAGAAAAAATTGCTGAGCTCGTAAAAGACAAAAAAATCGAAGGAATTACCGACTTACGCGACGAGTCTGACCGCGAAGGAATCCGCGTCGTCATTGAGTTGCGCCGTGATGCAATGGAAGAAGTAATCATCAACCAACTCTACAGCTTCACTGAATTGCAGTGTAATTTCAGCGTCAACATGTTGGCCTTAAACCATGGCAAACCGCAGCTTCTCAACCTTCTTGACGTAATTAAAATCTTCACTGATTTCCGTTTCGACGTCACCACTCGCCGCACCAATTTCTTGCTCGGAAAAGCACGTGACAAAACTCACGTCTTAATTGGTTTGGCCGTTGCTGTTGCTAACATTGACGAGATTGTTGAGCTCATCAAAAAATCAAAAGACGTCGTTGAAGCGAAAGAAAAACTTCTCACTAAAGCTTGGCCGGTCGGTCTCGTTGAAGCAATGGTGAAGCTGGTTCAAGACAAGGGTAACATCATCAAAGGTGGAAAATTCTACTTCACCGAAATTCAAGCCAAGGCAATTCTCGAAATGCGTTTAGCGCGCTTGACTGGTCTTGAAATGGAAAAAATCACCGACGAGTTAAAAACACTCGCCGCGGAAATTTCGACTTACCTCGAACTACTTTCTGACCGCGCAAAAATGCTCGCTTTGGTCAAAAAAGAATTAATCGAAGTTAAAGAACAATTCGCCACCCCGCGCCGCTCAACGATCGAAGACAGTGAGTTTGAAGTCGACATCGAAGACCTAATTCCAAAAGAAGACATGGTTGTGGTCGCGACAATGAACGGCTACATCAAACGCGTTCCACTTTCTGCTTACCGCACGCAACGCCGTGGTGGTAAGGGTCGCAGCGCCATGGATGTTCGCGAAGAGGATGTCACAACTGACATTTTTGCCACCAACACCCACACGCCAATTTTGTTCTTTTCAGACAAAGGAAAAGTTTACCGACTTAAAACTTACAAGCTCCCACTCGGCTCGCCACAAGCTCGCGGCCGTGCTTTGGTGAATTTGTTACCACTCGAACAAAACGAAAAAATTTCGACAATTTTGGCTCTGCCAGAAGATGAGTCGAAGTGGTCAGAATTAAGCATCGCCTTTGCAACTTCTGAAGGCGACGTGCGTAGAAATTCCATGGATCAATTCGTTGACATTCGCTCCAGCGGAAAAATCGCCATGAAGCTTGAAGGCGACCAAGCCTTAATTGGCGTGGCTTTGTGCAGCGAGAAAGACGACATGCTCCTTTCCACAAAAGACGGAAAATGCATTCGCTTCCCTGTTTCTAAACTGCGCGTCTTCCAAAGCAGAAACTCTACGGGAGTACGCGGAATCAAGCTCGAAAAGGGCAACAAAGTAATCGCTTTGTCAATCCTGCAGCACGCTGGTGAAGATTCTGAAGTCAAAGAAAAGTACTTAAGCATCGACCTCGAGAAGCGTCTAGCGCTACGCGAAGCCTTGTTGTTCAACAAAAATCTCAAAGAAAATCCTTCTGACGACCTTCTCGTTCAACCAATGGAGCTGCCAAAAATTAACTCGGAACTTCCTCAAGCTAAAATTGAAGAAATGGCCATTGTGGAAGAATTCATTCTGACCATTACCGAAAACGGTTTTGGCAAAAGATCTTCCGCTTACGAGTACCGCATCACTAACCGCGGCGGTTCCGGCATTACCAACATCATTACTTCAAAACGTAACGGTAACGTAGTCGCCAGCTTCCCAGTCGAAATGAAAGACCACGTGATGATCATCACCGACAAAGGCACGCTAATCCGTACTGGAGTTGAAACGGTGAGAATTTCTGGTCGCAACACTCAGGGCGTAACCTTGATTAAAACCAAAGACGAAACCGTGGTTTCAGTGGCGCGAATCGCTCAAACTGGCAACAATGAAGTAGACGAAGCAGAAACCGGCGAAGAATCTTCGGAAGATGGTTCAGTAGTTACTGAGTAGAAAATCGACGTCATGCTGAGCCTGTCCAAGCATGAATTTACAAGGCTAAATCCGTCACCCTTCGACAGGCTCAGGGTGACTACATCTCCCCAATCTCATGAAATATTCTCTTCCTTCTCGCATCCTACACTGGCTCATGGCTGTAATCATTTTGTTCTTAGTTGGCCTTGGAATTTACATGGCGGATTTCCTCAGCAAAGAAGCTCCAAACCGCATGGATGTTTACAATCTACACAAATCTCTCGGAGTTTTGGTTTTGGCTTTGGTTCTCGTAAGAATCGCTGTACGCCTAATTTACAAAGCTCCCGCCATGCCAAAAACAATGGCAAGACGAGAGGTAATCCTAGCTCACCTCGCCCACACCGCGCTTTACTTGTTCATGATTCTCGTGCCCCTTTCTGGCTACTTAATGTCCAACCTGTTTGGTTACCCCGTCAGTTTCTTTGGCTTTGAATTACCAAAAATCGTCGAAACAAATTTTGAGCGCGGGGAATTTTTCCACGAAGCTCACGAAATCCTGCCCTACGTAATGCTAGGCCTAATCGCAATTCACGTTTTAGCCGCTCTCAAGCACCGCTTTTTTGACAAGCCTGAAAATGATGTTTTGAAGAGAATGCTCTAATGCTGAAGCGCCGCTCAATTCCCCGCCTCGACGTTAATGGTCGCGTCGTCAAAAGTGTGAATTTCGAACATTTAGCGGATTAGCGGAAGGCTTACAGGCTCTGTTCTCAGCGGCTTTGGCGGCTTAGATTTTTCATTTTCGTGAAGCGCTGATTAAGCGAGCGAAGGAGTTTTTGCAGAGTAAAGATTTGGCGGTTCGGTAATTAAAACACCCTAATTGCAACGTCATCCCCGCGAAGGCGGGGATCCAGAGAAAGTCCTAGGTTCTCGGCTAGCCCTTCTGGATCCCCGCCTTCGCGGAGATGACAAAGTAGAGTAAGAAGAAAAACACCGACACTTCTCGCCTTTTTTGACACACCACCCCCTCTCAAGCCTTGATTTCATTGGATCGGTAAAAAAAGTTAAAATTTGCCCGCGGGCAAAAATCTTAATTAACCACAACTCATCACCATGAAAATCACTCTGAAAAACTACGAAAAACTCCTCTCTCAAATTCAAATTCACGTCAAAAAAACTCAGAACAACATTGCCAGACAGAAAGTCGAAATGGCTTGGAACATTGGCAAAGAAGTTGAGGAGCATTTGAAGAAAAACAAAGAGTCCGAGAAAAGTAATTACGGAAAAAATTTGTTTGAAAAGCTCGAGAGTGACGTCGGAATTACTCAAAACATTCTTTACCGAATGCGCGCCTTTTACAAAACCTACCCCAAGCTTCCAAAAGACGAAGCCAAGCTAAACTGGAGCCACTACCGCGTCCTTTCTGGCGTCAAAAAAGAAAGTGACAGAAAGTTTCTGGAAGACTTGACCAAAAAAGAAAACCTCGACGCCGAGTCGCTACGTAAAAAAACAAAAGAATCAAAAACCCTTAAAACCAACAAAACACCAAACACCAAGAACGAACCCCGACTCCTCCCTCGCCGCGGCGAACTTTTTAATTACAATTTAGTTGAGCCCTCTGGAGTAAGCAGCACCTGCATCGACTGCGGCTTTGGCATTTTTAAAAGGTTTGACGAAAAAATGCCGCCAACAGTGAAAATTGTTGAAACAGTGAAGAAGGAAAAAAATTACAAACTAAAAAAATCGCAAGCTAATCGGCGCAAACTTAATGCTTACAAAGCTTACTTGGGACGGGTTGTAGACGGTGACACCATTCACGTAATTCTCGACTTAGGCTTCGACATTTTTCACGAAGAAATTCTACGTCTCCGTGCAATTAATGCGGCGGAATCTGGAACTAAAGAAGGCGAAAAAAGCACGCTCGCTTTAAAAAGAATTCTTAAAAACATTCCGTTCTTTGTGGTAAAAACCTCGGGTACAGACCAGCACGGGCGCTACGTCGCGGATGTTTTTTTGGCGGATGAAAAAGGAGAAATGGAAGCGCAAAAAGTTGCGGATGAAGGGGTGTTTTTGAATCAGCTTTTGGTGGAGAAGGGGTTGGTGGAGTTGGTGGGTTAGTAAATCTTTTCGCTGACTCAAGCCCCGGCTCGAGCGAAGTTGAGATCAAGGAGAGACCAAGAAAAAATCAGCGCTGAACTTTCTAAGTCTCGACTCCGCTCGACCGGCTAAGGTTGGTAAACCTCACAAACAATTTAAGTGTAATTCCCGCGAAGGTGGAGGGAATCCAGAAAAAGTCCCAAGCGCTAGGCGAGAACTCCTGGATCCCCGCCTGCGCGGGGATGACGTTTTGAGTGGGAGCTCTCCTCAATCCCACTACTGTGTAGTTCAATGACTAAACAGAAAAACTCGTAGTCATGCTGAGCCTGTCGAAGCATGATTTTGAGCACGGGCCTGAAACATGCTTCGACAGGCTCAGCATGACTAAGAGCTTCTCTTAAAGAGATTAAAAAAATTCTTAACCGGACAGCAGTGAATCAATTCCCGCCTGCGCGGATGAGGTTGTGAGTGGGGTGGTAAAATTACTTCCGCACCTTTCTTGGCAGTACGAAGAAAGTGCTCTCCTCGATTCCATCCATGTCGGAGACCTTTACTGGAGAGGTGGCAAGTGTTTTGATTTTTTCGATTACGTCTTGAACCAAAACTTCTGGGGCTGAAGCGCCTGCGGTTAGGCCGACATTTTTGGCACTTGTGAACCATTCAGGCTGTAAGTCTTGCGCGCCGTTGATGAGGTAAGAAGGTAATCCGCATTCTTCACCAAGGTCACGCAGACGGTTTGAGTTTGAGCTGTTTTTGGCGCCAATTACTAACAAGAGGTCGACCATTTTTGACAAACTACGCACTGCGTCTTGGCGGTTTTGGGTGGCGTAGCAAATGTCTTTTGTGGCTAGGCCTTGCTGCATTTGCGGAAATCTTTTTTCTAAAATTTCGACGATTTTTTTGGTGTCATCAACACTCAAAGTTGTTTGCGTTACGTAGGAAAGTTTTGCGGGACTTTTGATTTCAACGCTGCGCGCGTCTTCTTCGTTGGTAACAAGAATGACTTCTTTTTTTACACGACCGCTGGTGCCTTCAACTTCTGGGTGGCCGCGATGTCCAATTAAAATTAATTCGTAGCCTTCTTCTTCGTATTTTTTTGCTTCGCGGTGAACTTTGCTAACCAAGGGGCAAGTAGCGTCGATTACGTTTAGTCCTCGCGCAACAGCGTCATCTTCAACTCGGTCCGAAACTCCGTGTGCAGAGAAAATTGTAATTGCACCTTCAGGAATTTGGTCAACTTCACTAACAAAAATTGCGCCTTTTTTGCGCAGTGATTCAACGACAAATTTGTTGTGAACGATTTCGTGACGGACGTAAACGGGGGGGCCGAATTTGGTTAGAGCTCTTTCAACTGTTTCGATTGCGCGAGTGACGCCAGCGCAGAATCCGCGTGGCTTGGCGAGAATGATGTTCATTGAATTGATTTTGATTTGAGAGACAAAACCAAACCTAAAATCAAAAATCTAAAATCAAAAATACTTACAGAGTCTCTTCGTTAATAAAATCTAACACGAGACGGAATTCTGCGTGAATTCTTTTCATTAGCTCATTTTTTTCTTCGAAACTTTCTTCTGGAAATTGTTGTGCATGCTCAAGCAGCATGGAAAGGCCGAAAGCTCCAATTGAGGCTGCCGCGCCTTTGAAGGCGTGAGATGCCATGTACCAAGAATTGTTGTCTTGGTTTTTTATGGATTCCTCCATCTTAATGAAATTGCGGTGGGCGTTTTCGGAAAAAATTGAGAACAGTTCTTTTTCAAACTCTTTGTCATCACTAACGATTTCTCTAAGAAACTTGGTGTCGATTGATGTGTTTTTCATGTTAGTTAATGATTAAGTTAGTGGACAAAGTGTCTAGTTTGATTTGGGCCGAGTGAAGCAGCCTGACATCAACCGTCAACTCAAAATCACGACGACCCATTCCTACTTGGATCATACCGCCATCCTCTACAAATTCCTCGTAAGTGCTAATGGTCAAGATTTTATGACTCGCCATCTCGCCGAGACGCACTTTGAGATTTTTTACACTGTCAACCGAGATGTAAATTGCTTTGCACCTGTGGTGAAAATCTGAGCTTCCATCTTGGATCAGAACATTGCCGGCACCACTCTCTAAAGATTTAGCCACAGAGTCGTGGCCGTAAATACACAATGCACCTTTTTTAGTTAAGGTCGATTTATTCACTAAATTCTGAATAAAATTGGCGTAGGCTGAAGCCTCATCATGATCTAAGGTTGCTGCAAATACTGGTTTTGAGCAAAGAAGAGCTAGTGGAAGAGTTAGTTTTAGTAACGAAAGTAAAGTATTTTTTAACACTTGGTGAGGGTTTTTTGTTAATGTTGCCACATCATTTTGAAGTAGTAGGTGCGACCAACTTCAGTCTGTCTGCCGTAGGTAGCTCTTTTGAATTCGGTGTAACGCTGATCAAAAAGGTTCTGGATACCAATGCTAAAATTTATGCTTGGTGTGTAAGCGTAGCCAATTCTTGTGTCGAAGC
>JAGWWH010000039.1 GCA_018970485.1 Pseudomonadota bacterium
GAAAATAAACACTCCTAGTAATGCTGAGCCTGTCGAAGCATGATCCAAGACCGCGCCCAGAATCATGCTTCGACAGGCTCATCATGACTACGAGCTTCTCTTAAAGAGATTAAAAAAATTCTTAACCGGACAGTAATGATTGCAAATCCCATCCCAGCGCCGGACTGGGTTTGTAACCCATTCCCCATGTTCATTTCCTTGTTTAAATCTGGACTGAAAGTGAGGACGGGATTGTAAACTCAGTCCTGCGGCTAAATGGTTTACAAAAGCTCTTTTGAGCTCGACATTTCTCCAAAATAAAAATCAAAAATATTTGCTCTGCCTGCAAATCCTAATACCAAGCCGAAGAAGTATCTCACCGTACCATCTTCGGTTAAGATCTTTTCTATTTTGTTACCCCTGAAGACAATAACATCATTCCTCGTTCCAACCGGTAACATCAATGGAACAAGCGGAATTCCAACATTAATCCAAATTCCCGACCAAGCAGACTCTCTTTTGTAAGCCCAATATTCTAGTCCATCTACTGTTTTAATTCCGTCGGGCTTGCCCCAAAAATTTAAAACATCTTCAGGGCTTCTCACAACAGTGGTGGACCTCCGCTTATTGAGTTTAAGATAGTCACAATCATCACCTAGCACCATCCCCACTTTAAGAACATCGCTCATGGGTCTGAATTCTAAATCAATCACGCTTTTACTTTTGCTTCTGATAGGAAGACGATAGTCACAACCATCCTTCAAGGAAATCTCTGTAACCTGTTCACCAATAACCGACACCCCAAGACAAGAACTGGTGAAAACCAAAATAATTCCAAGAGAAATTATTTTGGTCGCAAAGGAATTTAAATTTTTGATTATCATTTTATTTAGTGATTTGGCTTTAGCGACACGAAGAGCTACGGATTGGGTTTATTTTTTGGTTTTTGTATTAACCCGAGCGCCGATTCGCAGGCGCAAAGCGTTTAACTTGATGAAGCCTGCCGCGTCTTTTTGGTCGTAGACCCTGCGCTGGACTGGGTTTGCAACTCAGTCCACATGTTCATTTCCTTAGTTTTAGTTTGGACTGAACTTGAGAACGGGATTGCAAAACTCGTCCTGCGGCGTTTGATACGCGGGAGAGGATGATGCCCTTCATGACTATTTAATAACTTTTTCAAATAATTCTTTGCTACCTGAGCAACGCTATCACGATTGATGCCTTTATTACTGCAGTAATTGCTTTGAAGCCAATCTTCCAGTTTCTTTGTTCCTTTGCTAGCATTGCATGAACGGCAGCAAAGAGCTATGTTGTCTGAGCTGTTTAGCCTAATGTCATTAATTATATGTTCCCAGCTTGAACCAAGCTTGGTTGAAGCTTCGTTTGAGACAAACTCAATCCTGCAATAAATGCAATTTGTGTCTCGCTTTCTCACAAATTCTTCAACTTCCTTAGTTACGCCCCAACGATTAGACATAAATTTACCTAAATTTTTCGTCGAGGGTTTTTCCGTCTTTGTCCTTCCAGCTTGTCCAGCCATTACTTCTCATGCCAAGACAAAATGTTGATGCGGTTGATGGGCTGTTGAAGTTGATGTTTTTTTCTACGACAAAAACGCCGCCTTCCTCTTTGCAAAATTCTTTGAAATAAAAATCTCGATCCATCGCAGCTGATCCTTTAAATACAAAGGAACTGGTGGTTTCTTTACAAACCTTCGATCCCGCCAAAACGGTGAATCCATTTTCATCGTAGAAACCTTTGGCATCAGCTCCTTTGCCACTTTTGCAGTAAAATAGATGTTTGGTCTTTTCTTCAATAACCTCGAAAAGTTTGTAGCCAAGAAATGAACTAAGCAGCTTCACATCTTCAAAAAATTCGTGAACTGAATCTCGCTGGTGTTCTTGTAAGTTAGGGGCTTTGGGGCTTTGCTTGTTTTCTTCGAGTTTGAATCGATCAGCTTTTTTTATTTGGTTAATCGCCAAAAACTCAAGATATTGCACATCGGCTTTGGTCAGGTAATTGTCTTTGGCGCTGAAGGCTATTGCTTCGTTCCAAAACTCTTTTTTTGAATCATGATCTTTGACCCTTTCGATGAAGTTTTCTGTCTCTCCTACATAAGCTTGATTTTCTTCACCAAGCAACAGGTAAAGAGATGGACGACTTAGCTCTTCGCGATTTTTTGCCTCATTGAGTTTTGCGCGAGGAATAAAAAGTGCGTTACAAACTTTATTGGAAATGAAGACAGATTTTAGACCTGTTGAGCTGCCTTCGATTAGGTAGGTTGTGATTGTTTTACCCATTTTCATTACGTCTTTTGTTTTTTATCTCAAACACCGCTGGACCAAGCGCTGCGGCGGTTCATACAGCTGAAATTTTCTAAGCTTAATTACTTAGCCTCAGATCTAATTTTATCTTCAATCGCCTTAAAGTGCCTCTCTGTTTCGATTTTCATTAAGGCGGAGATTTCTTCGTCGCTTATTTGTTGGTCGTAGTTTTTTACTATTTTTGTCTTCGTAAATGCGTTTATTAAACTGTAGTTTTCTAAACCAAATTTTAACTCCACATGGCTTCGAAAGTTAAAATCAGCAAAACCTTTTCGGTTAAAATCCTCATATTCATAAGTCATTGTAATTTCTCTAAGATCTCTTCCTTTTTCTAATCGATCTCCAACATTTTTAAGAAGATCTTGCGCATCAACACGAGTCCAATCAAGAGCCCAATCAAGAAGAATATATGACTCTTTTTTCAAGTAAAACTCATCAAACTTTCTGCAGCTCGAAGTAAATTTTTCATAAATTCTAACAACCAAATCCTCACAAATTGTCAAAACGGCCTGCTTTGTTTTTATAATCGCAGCCTCGTTTTTTTCTGCTTTGAACTCACTTTTCAGCAGCGCAATTTTTTTATCTAAATCGTCAACCTCTTCAATCTCTTCTCCCCTAGCACCTGCAATCATAATTTCTAACGAGCGCACCAAATTTTTGGCGATGTATTCAATAAAATTTTCAATCAAGCCTCCGTCAGCTTGCCTTAACGCAGAAAAATAATTTTCTTTATCTTCAGTTTTAATAATCACCGGCGGAAAGCCAAACTTCATTAAAATGAAATTCATCAAAACCCTTGCCACTCGGCCATTTCCGTCATCAAAGGGATGAATTAAAATAAATCTGTAATGAAATTCTGCGGCTAAAATTATTGGGTTAACATCGGCGCTCTCAGCTTCTTGACGATACCAAGCCAATAAATCATTCATCTTTGCCGGCGTTTCTTGCGGCGTGGCAAAATAAAAAGTTTCGCCAGTTTTTGTCAGCACGTGATTTGAGCCAGATTTATATTTTCCAACCTCAATTTTTCTTCGCGTTGGCTGGCCATCTGGAGTTATCGCGCTCACTTCATACGGCTCTTTTAACAACAAAAGATGAAGCTGGCGAATAAAATTTTCAGTGAGTGGAAATTCGCCTTTAACTATTTCTTCCACCCACTTTATCGCTTCATCGTGACCAGTAATTTCAAAATGATCTTTGAGAGGTTTTCCTTGCGCCGTAATGCCGTGCAAAATCAGCATTCTGGTTTCGCCAAATGTCAGCGAATTTCCCTCTAGGTGGTTAGAGTGGTAATTCCAATCAAGACGAAATTTTTGCATAATTTTCGCTTCTCGCTCTTTTAAAATTGGCCTTAATTCGTCCAATTCTAACTTAAGTTCTAGGGCGTTTCTGAGATGCTTCATGGAAAAAATATTTTTGGTTTTGTGATTTTTGTAACCGCTGAAGATACCGACTTATTTCACCGCCGTCATTGCGAGCGAAGCGCGGCAATCTAGTTGCTTACGAAATGGATTGCCGCGCTTCGCTCGCAATGACTGCAGCTGAAAGCAAGATCTTTTTCTTAAGTCAGATTAGATGATTTTGTTTTGTTGACTTTGGAACTGAACTTGAGAACGGGATTGCAAAACTCGTCCTGCGGCTGGCGCTTCCTGCTTAAGCCCTCTTTGAAAAAGAGGGTGGATCAATCGCTTTAGCGATTGAGACGGGTGATTTTTGCGCGAGCTTTGGTTTTTTTGAGAGCTTCGCATAAATCAACCGTCACCGCACTTTGTGCGGCGCCACCCTCTTTTGCAAAGAGGGCTTTTGAGCGAGTTTATTTTTTGGATTTAGTGACGGTTTTTGCGTTTACTCGTGCACCGATTCGCAGGCGCAAAGCGTTTAGTTTGATGAAGCCGGCGGCGTCTTTTTGGTCGTAAACTGAATCTTCTTCAAAGGTGACGTGGGCTTCAGAGTAAAGGCTTTTTACGGATTTGCGGGAGACTACGCTAGCGCTGCCTTTGTAGAGTTTCAGCGTCACAGTTCCTTCAACATTTTCTTGGCTCTTGTCGATCAAAGCCTGAAGCATTTCGCGCTCGGGTGAAAACCAAAAACCGTTGTAAATTAGGCTGGCATATTTGGGCATTAGCTCGTCTTTTAAGTGAGCGGCTTCGCGGTCCAGAGTGATTGACTCAATGGCGCGGTGGGCAACTAACAAAATGGTTCCACCCGGAGTTTCGTAGACGCCGCGCGATTTCATGCCGACGAAACGGTTCTCAACTAAATCCAATCTGCCGATGCCGTTTTTGCCGCCGAGTTCATTGAGTTTGGTTAAGATTTCCGCCGGCGACATTTTTTTGCCGTTGATTGCAATTGCGTCACCTTTTTTAAATTCGATGTCAATCAGCGTCGCTTTATCTGGCGCTTTTTCTGGAGAAACAGTTCTTTGATAAACATA
Organism: Pseudomonadota bacterium; assembly: GCA_018970485.1. GTDB lineage: Bacteria > Pseudomonadota > Alphaproteobacteria > Rickettsiales > UBA1997 > UBA2645. Next base: position 4,738 of record JAGWWH010000039.1, read on the forward strand.
TTCCGGAGCCGCTTGTGACGGGTCTTCTAAAACTTTTCCCTCAGATGAAGTGTGAAGCAAATTCGCATCAACTGAATAAGGCGATTCACCGCGTTTGTCTTTGGCAACAGGAATTCCGTGCTTGTCGGCGTAAGCAATTAACTTGGTGCGCGAGTTTAAATCCCACTCACGCCACGGCGCGATAATTTTGATGTCGGGTTTGTTGGCGTAGTAAGAAAGTTCAAAACGAACTTGGTCATTTCCTTTGCCAGTGGCGCCGTGACAAACCGCGTCTGCTCCTAATTTTTTCGCAATTTCGATTTGTTTTTTAGCAATAAGTGGCCGCGCAATTGAAGTTCCAAGCAAATAAACACCTTCATAAAGCGTGTTGGCGCGAAACATTGGAAACACATAATCGCGTACAAATTCTTCGCGTAAATCTTCGATAAAAATTTGTTTGACGCCCATTTTTTTGGCTTTAGCGCGCGCTGGTTCAAGCTCTTCGCCCTGCCCTAAATCGGCGGTGAAAGTGATCACTTCACAACCGTAATTTTCTTGCAGCCATTTTAAAATTACTGAAGTGTCGAGTCCGCCAGAATAAGCGAGGACAACTTTTTTGATTTTTGCCGAGGGGATTTGCTTAGTCATTTTTATTGATTTTTTTGTAATTAAAATTTGCCTTCAGAAGCTTGCTTCGACAAGCTCAGCATGACAAAAAAAAATCTCCAGAAATCCCGACAAAATGCAAATAAAAGAAGTTCAAACACGCGAAGAAATTGCCGCGACCTTTTTGGTTCTGCGCCAAATTTACGAGAATTTGAACGAAGCAACTTACGTCGATGACGTCCTAAATCAGATGCAGCGCGGCTACAAAATGGCCGCTGTTTTTGAAGATTTTGGTCCTTGCATCGGCGTCATTGGTATTCGCATCGTTCGCAAATTGCAGCATGGTAAGGTGATTGAGGTCGAGGATTTTATGATCGATCGCGCTAGGCGTGGCGTTGGTGTAGGAAAAATGTTGATTCGCTTCCTCGAATGGCAAGCAACAATTTTTAACTGCAAAACAATCATTGGTAGTCTCGAAACCAAGAGACAAGAATCGCAAAAAATTTTTTCACGCGAAAAGTTTTTGCTCGACGGATTATTCTTCAAAAAAACTTACGAATAAATGCCGCAAACAATTCCTCAGCGCCGCTCAAAATTTAATTACCGTTTTCACAAATATTTTCTAATCCCGATGCGAATTTTTCGCATCGCTGTGGTTGATACAATTCGTCACGATGGCATCGAGCATGCAGGTTATTTGGCCTTTCTCAGCATTCTTTCTCTTTTTCCTTCGCTGATTTTTTTGATTGCCATCGTTGGATTTTTTGGTGCTTCTGATGCAGGTATTCACATCATCAATCTCATCATTTCCTCCACCCCAAAAGAAATCGGCGAAGCTCTCGCTCCACGCATAAATGAAATCACTTCTGGGCCAGAGCAAAGCTTTCTAACCATCGCAATTATCGGCGTAATTTGGACGGCATCTTCTTCCGTTGAGGGTTGCCGCACAATTTTAAATCGCGCTTACCGAGTCGCCTTCCCGCCTCCTTACGTACTGCGTCGCCTGATTAGCATTCTCGAGTTTTTCGTAATTATTTCAGCCATCGTGAGCGGAATTATTATTTTCATCATCGTGCCATCTCTCTTGAAAGATTTTGACGCTAAATTTCATTTGGGAATTCAAGTCGCTGATTTTGATATTTTTTATTTACGCCAAATCGCGATTTTTTCTCTTCTGGCCTGCGCGACTTCTTTGCTTTATTACGCCCTGCCGAACGCCAAACAGAAAATCACTCAAACTGTTCCCGGATCAATATTGGCAGTGATTCTGTGGGTTTTGCTTGGAAATTTATTCGAGATTTATTTGGAAGATTTTCATCAAGTGAATTTCGTCTACGGCTCACTAGCCGGCATCATTGCTTCGCTGATGTTTTTTTATTTAATCAGCCTCGTCTTCATTCTCGGCGCAGAATTCAATTACCATTTTCATCGCGCTTATCAGGTATTTTTGAGGAAGCGTTAAACAAATGCTTCGACAATCTCAGCATGGCTTGATGTCACCCTGAGCCTGTCAGGTTGATATTACAGGGCGTGTGGCTCTTTTGATTTAAAGAAATTCTTCCGCGAAAGATTTAGAATGAATTTCATGCTCGCTAAAATCATCAAGCAGCCGATTGCTTTACTGTTGGTGATTTGCTCTCCAGCGAAAACAGCGCCAATAATTGTGCCAAAAACCGGAATTAATAACACAACACTGACCACAGTGCGCGGACTTTCTTCGGCAGCGAGTTTGAAATAAAAGATGTAAGCAATTCCGGTGCAAAGAAAACCTAGTGCGAATAAAGACATGCCAACTCGCACATCAATCACCGAAAAATCGACAAAGAAAATTGACGGCAGAAGCAGTATTGCTGCAGAAGTAACGCTACCGCAAGCAAGCGTGATTGATTCAATATTTTTGCAGTGAGAATTGATGTAGAGAGAAGCGCCGGCGTAGGAAATACAGGCGCCCATGATTCCTAGAATTGAGATGAGGCGAATTGGCGTAAAATCGAAATTCAAACCATTTCCGTAAGATGTGATAATCACGCCTCCCATTCCCAACATCACCCCAACCAAAGCATTAAAATCTGCTTTGCGACGCAAAATCAAAACTGAGATCAACACCTCAAACATCGGGATTGTACCATCAAGAATTGCAATGATTCCGCTGTCTAAAGATTTAGCAGCAAGCGCAAACAATGTGAAAGGCAAAGCGGAATTGAAGAAGCCGACGGTGAAATAAAATTTAAAATTTTTGGCGAAAAAAAGTTTTTTTCTTTGAAAAAAAATCACCGCGCAAAGCAAGGCCGATCCGATCGCCAAACGAGAAAATGCGACAAAAAAAGCCGGAAGAACTGCAGCGGAAATTTTAGTAAAAATCGCAAATGTCGACCAGATCAGTCCGAGAAAAATGAGGATGAAGAGGTTGCTGTTTTTGTTCATGAGATTGAATTCTGAATTTAAAATTCTGGATTCCCGCCTTCGCGGGAATGACGCTTAAAGTAATGCACTTAACTAGTCGTGTCATTCCTGCGCAGGCGGGAATCCAGAAAATTGTAAACCTTGTTGCAAAGCCAGAAAAAGATTTTTGAACAAAAAAACCCCGGCCTCATTTCTGAGACCGGGGCTTAAGAAAACTCTTCGCTGGTTGAGCGGAGTCTAAACCAAGAAGAGTTTGCGACGTGACCCTTGGTTTCGAACTACGCTAAACCGACGCGGGTCACAATTCCGTTTGGATTCTTAGAAACCGCCCATTCCACCCATTCCGCCCATTCCACCGCCCATTGGCGCGTGGTTGTGAGCTGATTCATCTTTTTTCTCGATGATCGCAGCTTCAGTTGTGATCAACAAACCAGCAACTGATGAAGCGTCTTGAAGTGCGGTACGAACAACCTTTGTTGGGTCAACGATCCCAGC
>JAGWWH010000014.1 GCA_018970485.1 Pseudomonadota bacterium
CCGGAATCGAGAGCAACTTTTTTCTGATCTTCGTTACCAGTAAAAACAATTACTCTAACTTTTTTCCCCGATCCGTGAGGCAAAAGAATTGAGCCCTTTACTGACTGATCTGATTGCTTTGCATCAATTCCTAGGTTTATAGCGACATCTACAGATTCAACGAATTTACGCTTTTTTGTATTCGCTAAATCCACGATTTTTTGAATCGCTTCTTGAATGTTTTCTGCGCTGTGCTTTTCGATTCTTTTTTCTTTAGTTTTTTTAACCATTTTTTTGAAAATATTTTATTCGACCACTTCTAATCCCATCGACACTGCAGATCCTTTTACCATCTGCACACAGGCACTGAGTTCGGAGCTGTTCATGTCGACCATTTTTTTCTTAGCGACGTTGGCAATTTGAGCCATAGTAATCTTTCCCGCAGAATCCTTTCCAGGATTTGATGACCCTTTTTCGAGCTTAATTTCCTTCATTATCAAGTAGGAAACTGGGGGGTTTTTGGTTATAAAAGTAAACGATTTGTCTTTGTAGGCAGTTATTGTGACTGGAATTGGAGTGCCAGCTTCGTAATCAAATTTAACTGCGTTGAACTGCTTGCAAAACTCCATAATATTGAGGCCTTTTTGACCTAGAGCTGGGCCAATTGGAGGCGCAGGATTAGCCTTTCCTACAGGCACCTGCAGCTTAATGAGACCCAGAATTTCCTTGGAACTTTTTGACATATTTAAAAAACTTACGAAAAATGGTGACGAGGCCTTGATTTGCTAGCCTCGAGGCGGGTAATTTAGTTCTAATCCCAGAACGAAAGGCGCGGCAACTTATTTTTCAAAGACTAACTTGCAAATTATTTTTTAACTTTTTTCGAAGCTGATGCGAGGATCAATTATTTTGTAAGTAAAGTCAGAAATAATATTTGTCACCAATCCAATTATAGTGAGAATGTAAAGAGTTGCGAACATAAGAGGGTAATCTCTAGAAACTGCAGACTCATATCCCAAGAGACCAAGACCATCCAGAGAAAAAATTACCTCAATTAACATTGAGCTAGTAAAAAAAATTCCGATCAGTGCTGAAGGCAAGCCTGCAATAACAATCAGCATCGCGTTACGAAAAATATGACGATACAAGACTTGATTTTGGCTTAAACCTTTGGCGTGGGCGGCGAGAACGTAATTTTTTCTCACCTCTTCAATAAAAGAATTTTTTACGAAAAAAGTTAGAGATGCGACTCCGCCAATTAAAATTGCGAATACAGGCAGAATTAAGTGCCAAAAATAATCTGCGACTTTTTGCCACCAATTCAATTCGTCAAAGTTTGCTGAAAATAGGCCTCGTAAAGGAAAAATATTTAAAAAATTTCCTCCGCAAAAAAGTGTGATCAGCAAAATTGCGAATAAAAAAGATGGAATTGCGTGTAGAAAAACTACCAACGCGCTTGTCCAAACATCAAATTTTGAACCATCCTGCACTGCCTTCTTGATGCCTAGCGGAATAGAGATCAGGTAAGTTAGTAAAATCGTCCACAGCCCCAAAGAAATTGAGACCGGAAGCTTTTCTAAAATCAAATCAGAGACTTTTTTATCTTGGTAAAAACTAGCCCCAAAATCAAAAGATAGGTACTTCTTCATCATCAGAAGAAACCTATCAAAAATAGGTAAATCAAAGCCGTAGAGTTTTTTTATTTTCTCGATCAATTCTAAATCTACACCTTTGGAGCCTTGATAATTAAGGGTTGATTCACTCGCTAAGTTAACACTTCCAACCTCACCAACAACTTTTGTCGCGTGATTCATTTGGGCCACAAACCTTTCAACTGGACCGCCGGGAGCAGTTTGAATAACCAAAAAATTAACCAACATTATCACGAAAAGCGTGGGAAAAATCAGAAGGGTGCGCTTAACGAAATACATTTTAGATAATTTTTGGAGTAGTGAAAAACTCTTAAATCCAGTCTGGATCAGTTGCGCCCTCTCCAGCTGGAGTTGGCAATTCGAATTCAAATCCGGTCAAAACGTCGACAATGTAAATATGCGGAAGTGAAGATTGGCCGTAAGGCGAACCTTTGCGAGAAAAGATCAAATAACGCCCGCTTGGCGACCAGCGAGCACCTTCAACCAAATATCCACTGGACAACAACCTCTCTCCCGAGCCAGTCGGCGTCATTACGCCAACGTAAAATTGATTTCCTTTGATTTTAGTGAAGGCGATTAATTTTCCGTCCGGAGACCAAACTGGCTTAGAATAAGATCCCTCGCCTGAGCTGATTCGCTTTACTGAAGAACCGCTTGAGTCCATCACATAAATTTGCTGACTACCTTCACGATCCGAAGCAAAAGTAATATTTTTAACATCGGGAGAGTATGAAGGAGTAGTGTCGATCGCCGAATTCTTAGTCAGTTTTTTTGCCGAATTAGTTGAAATATTGAGCTCGTAAATATCGCTGTTTCCATCCTCAATCGCTGAAAGCAAAATTATGTTTGGATCCTTCGGATTATTGGCTGCTGCTAATGTAGTACTTCTAAATCCACCAACTTTCTGACTGCGCAGATTTTGTAAATTCATCGAAAAAATTTGTGGCTTACCTTGCAGATAATTTACGTAAAAAATTTCGTCACGTTTCTTGGAAAAAATTGGCGTCAAAACCAGATCTTTGCCGCTGGTTAGCACGCGATGATTTTCTCCGTCAAAATCTATCAAACTAATTTTTTTTATTCTTTTTGTTGTCAGTCCCGACTCAGCTACATAAACGATCTGAGAGTCGAAATGCCCAATCAACTCTCCCGTCACTGCTTTAAAAATTTCGTTGGAAATGGCGTTAGAAATTTTGCGATAATTATCGCGCGATGCTGAATAAATTTTGCCAAACATTTGACGCTGGTCGAGCACATCCCAGACTCGCAGACGCATTTCGAGGTTTCCGGTTAAGTCGTAATCAAATTGCGCAATCAAAATCACGCCGACTTGCGCTTGAGAATATTTTACAAAATCCGGAACCATCTCAACAGAAAGATTCTGAGCTAGCGCACTCGCTTCGCCGCCGCTCTGCCTTATCACTTCAAATAAATCAGTAGTTTTAAGATTTTTTCTGATGCGCTCAAAAATTTCAGAAGTGTCTCGCTGCAAATTTGGGAATTGTGGATTTGTTGCGTCAAAGCCGAGAAATAAAATTTTCGTCTTCGCAACTTCTCCATTTTTTATCGAAAGAGAAACTGATGCCGAAGCTTGATTGGCAAGGCTGAAAAAAATAAGTAAGAAAGAAAAAATTCTGATCACAAGGTCTCGATTAAAATGTTATTATTAGTGTAAACGCAGAGCTCTCCGGCAATTTTCATTGAGCGTTTAACAATTTCTTCTGCCGAAAGACTATCGACTGAATTCAGAGCCCGCGCGGCGGCAAGAGCAAAATTTCCACCCGAGCCAATTCCAGCAATTCCGTCTTCCGGCTCAAGCACATCGCCATTTCCGGTGAGCAGAAGAGAAATATTTTTATCGACAACAATCATCATCGCCTCAAGACGACGCAAATATTTGTCAGTGCGCCAATCCTTCGCGAGCTCAACGCAGGCGCGCATCAATTGATTTGGATATTGGTCTAACTTTGATTCGAGGCGCTCAAATAAAGTAAAGGCATCTGCCGTCGCCCCAGCAAATCCGCCGATGATCGAGCCATTGCCTAATTTACGAATTTTTTTTGCGTTTGATTTTAAAACGGTCTGACCAAAGGAAACTTGCCCATCGCCGGCAATTGCTACCTTGCCATTTTTACGCACGGAAAGAATTGTCGTTCCGTAAAGTTTTGAAGAGTCTCTGTGATCTATCATGTGATTTTAAATTTGATTGAGGGCGCAAAGCTAAAAAGAAATCTGAAATAATGAAGGCACAAAAATCCTACAAAAATCTCGCGATTATTTTCTTTTTTGGTATTTCTTCGGGACTGCCGATAGCCCTTATTTTATCTACTCTCAAAGCACTTTTAGTTGATAAAGGATTCGACCTAAAAACGATCGGATTTTTTTCTCTAGTCAGCCTGCCTTACAGTTTAAAAATTTTCTTCTCGCCGATAATTGATTCGTTCTCGATTCCAGTTCTGACGCGAATTTTTGGTCAGAGAAAATCTTGGATAATTCTTACTCAAGCACTTTTGGCGATTTTTATTTTCTCGCTCGGAGCCGCTGGAATCATTGGCTCTCTAAGCTCAATCGCCACCTTCGCCTTTTTAGTCGGAGTCGCTTCCGCCAGCCAAGATATTGTAATTGACGGCTACCGCATCGAATTAATCGAAAAAGAAAATCAAGGACTCGCTTCTGGATCTTACGTTTACGGCTACAACATTGGAATGCTGATCTCGGGCGCCGGAGCCCTAGCCCTTGCTGAGATCGCTGGTTGGAATATTGTTTACTTTTTAATGGCCACCGGAATTGCTCTTTGCATTTTTGTCACATTTTTTGCCGACGAAACGCGTAAAAATTGGCAACCCAAAAAATATAATTTTCTCTCTTGGAATAAAGATTACGTAATTGCGCCAATCAGCGATTTTACTCGTCACAAGCAGTGGTACGTAATTTTCGCTTTCGTGATTTTCTTCAAACTTGGCGACGCTTTTGCCGGCAATTTGACTCTGCCTTTTTTGCTCGAAATTGGTTTTACAAAAATTGAAATCGCCAAAATCGTAAAAACTTTCGGACTCTTCGCGACCTTATTTGGCGTGCTTGTCGGCGGAATTCTGGTGAAGAGAATCGGAATGATTAAATCGCTTTGGATTGCTGGCTTGATGCAAATGCTTTCCAATCTCGCCTTCGCTTATTTGTCAAAAATCGGTCACGATTCTTCGCTACTTTACGTCGTGGTTTTTGCTGAAAATTTTAGCAGCGGAATCGGAAATTCTGTCTTCGTCGCCTACTTAAGCAGCCTTTGCAACGTCGCCTTCAGCGCTACGCAATACGCGATTCTTTCCTCTCTTTCTTCTTTCGCGCGCAGCACTTTAACCGCAAGCGCGGGAATTTTTGCGCAGAGTTTGGGCTGGTACCAATTCTTCATTTTCTCGACCATTCTTGCCGCTCCGGGATTGTTGTTTTTGCTTTGGTTGACGAGGAAAAAAAAGGATTCGTAAATTTTTCCGGCATCATTTTTGCGTAGGTGGGAATCTAGGGGTTTGATTATTTTTCCAAATTACTCTTCTGTATCCCCGCCTGCGCCGGGATGGTGGTTTAGAAATTGAGTGACGACTGAAAATAATGACGACTGGAAAGGGAATGAAAATTGAAAAATCGAGTTAGTAAAAATGCAAAAAATGCCTCGAAATTTAATACCTCTTCAAGCCTTGCTAATATTGCCTTCAGCGGAGTTTGTTCAAGATTTTAGACTCGAGTCTAAAATTCAGTTTTTTGGACTATTTTTATTTCCTAAAATTTTTTACTCGAGTTGGTAACGCTTTACTTAACTCCGCTAAACAACAACAAACTTTCCATTTTTTTCACCTCGTCCCGAAGTCGCGCCGCCTTTTCAAAATCAAGGTCTGCGGCCGCTTTCAGCATTTCTGTTTTTAATTTTTCAACGTCGCGCTCAGTCGGAATTTTTGTTGATTTTTCTTCTTTTTCTCCGCCGTCTTTTTTGCTGTAAAGGTTCGCCAATGCTGAGCCGAAAGACTTCTTTGTCGTTGTTGGCGTAATTTTGTGTTTTTCGTTGTAAGCGATTTGGATTTTTCTGCGACGCTCTGTTTCACCTAGAGCCGCCTTGATCGATTTCGTTTCTTTGTCAGCGTAGAGAATAACTTTACTCTCCGAATTTCTTGCGGCGCGGCCGATTGTTTGAATCAAAGAAGTTTCGTTGCGCAAGAATCCTTCTTTGTCGGCGTCGAGAATTGCCATTAGCGCGCATTCAGGAATGTCGAGACCTTCACGCAATAAATTTACGCCAATTAGGCAGTCGTATTTTCCTAAACGTAAATCTTGAATGATCTCAATGCGATCAAGCGTATCAACGTCGGAATGCATGTAGACAACTTTGATTCCCGCCTCGTTAAAATAATCGCAGAGATCTTCTGACATTTTTTTTGTCAGAGTTGTCACTAAAGTTCGAAAGCCGCGAGCCGTTGTGGCGCGGACTTCCACAAGCAAATCAGCAACTTGATTTTTCGCCGGACGAATTTCGCAAAGAGGATCGAGAAGCCCAGTTGGACGAATAATTTGCTCAATAATTTCGCCGTCAGTTTTGGCTAATTCATATTTTCCTGGAGTGGCTGAAACGTAGATGGTTTGTGGCTTGAAGCCTTCCCACTCCGAAAATTTTAACGGACGATTATCGCGCGCCGAAGGAAGACGAAATCCGAAATCGACCAGGTTGGCTTTGCGTGCCGCGTCACCTTTGTACATTCCGTCAACTTGCGTAACTGAGACGTGACTTTCGTCGACAAAAAGCAACGCGTCTTTTGGCAAATATTCGAACAAAGTCGGTGGTGGCGCGCCTGCAGGACGTCCGGTTAAATAACGCGAATAATTTTCGATGCCCTTGCACGAGCCAACGGTGACCATCATTTCCATGTCGTAAGTCGTACGCTGATTGAGTCGCTGCGCCTCAACTAATTTGCCCTGCTCTTCAAAAATTTTTACCTGCTTTGCGAGGTCATTTTTAATATTTACAATCGAAGCCTTCAGCGTGTCAGCGGGAGTTACGTAGTGCGAAGACGGGTAAAGTGCGACAGAATCAAGCTTGCAAAAAGTCTCGCCGGTGAGCGGATCAAACTCGGTAATTTCTTCAATCTCATCGCCAAACATCGAGATACGCCAAGCACGTTCATCTTGGTGCGACGGGAAAACGTCAACGGTGTCGCCCTGCACGCGAAAGCTACAGCGCTCGAAGGCGACGTCGTTGCGCTCGTACTGCAAATCAACCAGACGCAACAAAAGTTTTTGCCGATTAATTTCTTCGCCAACTTTGAGGCGCAAAACCATCGTCGAATAAAATTCCGGCGAGCCAATACCGTAAATGCACGAAACCGAAGCGATTACGACAGTGTCTCTGCGCTCAAATAGAGCGCGGGTTGCGGCATGGCGAAGTCGATCGATTTGCTCGTTAATTGCAGAATCTTTTTCGATGTAAGTGTCGGTCTTGGCGATGTAAGCCTCAGGCTGGTAGTAGTCGTAAAAAGACACGAAATAACCAATTTCATTCTCCGGAAAAAATTCCTTCATCTCGCCATAAAGTTGTGCCGCGAGTGTTTTATTGTGCGCCATAATCAACGCCGGACGCTGCGTCTTCTGAATAATATTCGCCATCGTGAAGGTTTTGCCAGAGCCCGTGATTCCAAGCAGAACCTGATCTTTTTTATTTTGCTCTAAACCGTGAACGAGTTTTTCGATTGCCTGCGGCTGATCACCTGCGGGGGAGAATGGGGAGTGGAGTTTGAAGGATTGGGGCATCTATTTTTTCAACTCCAAGTAAGGAGTTAAAGATGTCCTGATCTTAATCGGAACTTTCGGTTTTTCCAAAAGACCGAAGTCTATTTTTAAAGCTTCTGAAACCGTTTTGTGAGAAATTAAAGGAATCTTAAAAGATTTAATCTCGATACTTTCGCTATCATGAGTTCTCGATAACAAATCGTCCAAAATTACTCTTTCCAACCTTTGATTTACGTTCATTTCGCTGACCGCATAATTAGTAACAAAACACCCGCCTTTCCAATTCAGATCCTTTAAATGAAGGATTTGGTTGTTTGCCTCATCGAAACCATAGCCTAAAATGTAGAGCAGGTCCCACCCCTGAGATACCAGATTGTTTATTTCTTTTTTGGCCGCCTCTCTTTCGTGCCCAACAACATCGATGGCATTTATTAGATCGTCTTTGATCGACAGCATCACGACAAGAATCGTAGAGAGAAATGCGCTATAAACATCTTTATATTCCTCTCCCTCTTCACCAACTCTCCATCCAAATACACCAACAAAACCTTCGTTTTCTTTCATTAATTTTCCTAAACTCATCACCTCGCGATCAGAAGAGAATTGCTTTTCTGACAATCTAACTTCATCAAAAAAACCACCACTGTCTTTGAAAATTTCTTCATGACCAGCAACTCTTCCGTAAACATGGGTTATCATCTCATCCACAATCACCTTAAAAGCCTCGGGCAAAAGATTTAAATTCTTACTAGAAAAATTTTGCTTCAACCTCTGCAGAAGATACATCTCCAACGAAACATCATAATTGAAAGTTATGATTTTAATGCGACCGCAAATTAACTTTAGTCTCTCAATTTTTTTATCGTCATCACAGGCGCGCAGATTTTTCTCGATCAACTGCCAGATGGAAAAATACCAGTTATCTTTGAATCTCTGAGAATTAACTCTGCTGTAAGCCGTCGAGGCAATAATGATTGCAACAATTAAAGATTTTAAAAGCCCCCTCTCCCTTTCGTCACTTATTGAGGAAATGTAGGAATCAATACTGCTGGGACGAGCTTCGATTAATTTACTCAAAGTCGCTATAAACCACTCTCTATTAATTTGCCATTCTAGTGATGTGCTAAGGACGCTCTTCGCAAAATAACTCGTGATATTTCCAGAAATAATTCTCTCCGCAATCTCAACAAACTGCGACCCAGTCGGATACATGCCACAATCAACTGACGCACCAGCACCCAAAATTATCAATCTACTCAATTCATCTTTACTCATCTAAGGCTGGTCAAAAAACATGGAGCGGGTGAAGGGAATCGAACCCTCACGGCCAGCTTGGAAGGCTGGAACTCTACCGTTGAGCTACACCCGCTCATTTTTGTTTGTGGTGGAGAGGGCTGGATTTGAACCAGCGAACGCTTGCGCGGACAGATTTACAGTCTGTTGCCATTGACCACTCGGCCACCTCTCCTTAGTCACTAAAATTCCTCAAGAAATCAAGGGCGCGGCTTTCTATTGGCGGTCACAAATTTTGCAACCCGGCATTCAGCCTGGGATTTTTTTCTCAGATTTATTGGATCTAAATCGATTTCATCATTCCAGCGAGCCCTTTGGTATTGGCGTGGATGGAACTGGATTGCTTCGCTCTGCTCGCAATGACGAACTCTGGTAGCGTCATTGCGAGCAGAGCGAAGCAATCCAAAGCTAGGTGACGGCATTACAGATTTTGCAACTTGAACTCTTTTTCAACGAAACTTTGCGAAAATCATTTTTGAGAAAATCGAAGAGTAAAATTTTGCCAACTAGGCTTTCACCGATTCCTAAAATCTCACGGATTGTTGTAGTTGCTTGAAGTGCGCCGATCGTTCCAGCGACTGAGCCTAAGATGCCTTTCTCTGCGAGCGGCAAAGAAAAATTTTCGTCAAGAATATTGGGATTAAAACAGGAGTAACAGGGATTGTTTTTTTGGTAAGATTTGAAGGTGGAAACTTGTCCCAAAAAGCCTTTTACGGCGGCGAAAATTAGCGGTTTTTTTTGTTCGTGAGCAATTTCATTAATGATGAAACGAGTCGGAAAATTATCGGTGGCGTCTAAAATAAAATCGTAATCGACGCAGATTTTTCTAAGGATCTCGCGATTTGCTCGTTCGGAGAAAATTGTTAAATTTACGTCGGGATTTAAGTCAGAAATTTTTTCGCGTGCACTTGCAACTTTTTTTTGTCCGAGGTTTTTTTCATTGTGAATCACTTGGCGCTGTAGGTTTGATAGCTCGACAATGTCGTCATCGACTACGCCAATATTTCCAATTCCCGCCGCCGCAAGATAAAGCAAAACTGGCGAGCCGAGACCGCCGGCGCCGATTACCAGAACCTTCGCGTTCAGTAATTTTTCTTGGCCGAGCTCGCCAATTTCAGGAAGAATTGTGTTGCGAAGGTAGCGCTGTTTTTGGGATTCAGTTAACATTTAGTTTAGTAAATTATTCACGACTGGATCCCCGCCTTCGCGGGGATGACGTGATTAGTTTTGCGCCTTACTCTCAGCGTCATCCCCGCGCAGGGGAGGATCCAGATTTATTGCACTAGAGCTGAAAAATATTCGCAAAATTTTTGAATTTTACACTCTCCACATTTCGGCTTCCGCGCCTGACAAACATAGCGTCCATGCAGGATCATCCAATGATGCGCGTGGGTTTGCCATTTTTTTGGAATTCTTTTCATTAAAGAAATTTCGGTTTTTTCGGGGGTGGTTTCTTCAACGAAACCGAGACGATTTGCGACCCGGAAAACGTGCGTATCGACCGCAATTGTTGGATGCCCGAAAGCGCAGTTTAAAACAACATTTGCAGTTTTTTGACCAACTCCTGGAAGTGATTTTAAAGCCTCAAATCTTTCAGGAACTTCAGAATTAAATTCATCAACCAAACGCTGCGAAAGCTTGATAATATTGGCCGCTTTGCCGTTGTAGAGACCAATCGTGTTAATGTATTTTTTCAGATTTTTTTCACCGAGCTTCAACATTTTTTCTGGCGTATCGGCAATTTCAAAAAGTGCTTTTGTTGCTTTATTTACGCCAATATCGGTGCTTTGTGCCGACAAAACCACAGCGACCAAAAGCGTGTAATTATTAACAAAATTTAGCTCGGTTTTTGGATGCGGATTTTGCTCTTTCCAAATGGAAAAAATTTTTTCGATTTTGTTGAGATTCATTAGTTTACAAATAATCCACTCTTTTTACGTTGCCGCGTCCCTCTTGGCCTCACAATAGATTTCAACATGAACATTCAAGAATTAAAACAACAAAGAAAAGTTCATTTTATTGGACTTGGCGGCATCGGCATGAGCGCGTTGGCTTTCATTTTACGTGAGTGGAAAATTCCAGTGCAGGGATCTGATTTGTCGGAAAATTATTTGACGCCAAAATTGCGTGAAAAAGGTGTGAGTTATTTCGTTGGCCATGAAACAAAAAACATAGCTGAAGACGTCTCTTTAATCGTCGAAACCTCGATCATAAAAACTGACAATCCAGAAATTATCGAGGCACAAAAAAGAAATATTCCCGTGATCACTCGCGCAAATTTATTGGCGTTGATCATGCGAGAATATAAGGGAATCACCATCGCAGGAACCCACGGCAAAACTAGCACAACGGGAATTGTTTCGTTGATGCTTGAGATTGGAGGATTCGATCCAACCGTGATAAATGGCGGCGTCATTCACTATTTCGGCAGCAATTCAAAAGTTGGAAAAGGGGAATATTTAGTTGCGGAATCTGATGAATCAGACGCGAGCTTCGTTGATTTACCAAGCGCGATCGGCTCTATCACAAATATCGAACCTGAACATTTGGAATTCAAAGGCTATGCCGGATGTTTTGAAAAACAGAAAGAATGTTTCGAGCGATATGTTCGACAAATACCCGATGCGGGCATATGCGTCTTGTGTTTAGACTCGCCAGAAGTTGAGAAAATTTACGAGAAATTAAAATCGTCGAAGAAAAATTTAGTTACCTACTCCGCAAAAAAATCTGCCGATTTAGTGGTGAAAAATATCAGGATGGACGCGAGTGGAGTTGGCTTTGATGTTGAATTTAAAGATGGTCGTAAATTCACAAATCTAAAAATGCCAATCTATGGCGAACACAATGCTAGCAATGCTTTAGTGGCAATCGCGATTGGTGATTTTTTGGGAATGGATGAAGAAAAAATCAGAAAAGCTCTCGCTACTTTTAACGGCGTAAAACGTCGTTTCACTAAAGTTGGTGAGTTTAATGGAGCAGCAATAATTGATGATTACGGACATCATCCAACTGAAATTTCAACCACTCTCAAAGCCGCACGAGCATTGGCTGGGTCGCATAAAGTAATCTGTATTTTTCAGCCCCACAAATATTCGCGCGTTAATAGTTTATTTAACGAATTTTGCGCTGCTTTTTTAGACGCTAATCAAGTAATTGTTGCTGATGTTTATTCTGCCGGACAAGCGCCAATCCAAGGCGCAACGCAAGATGATTTGGTCGCCGGAATAAAAAAATCTGGTCACAAAAATGTGGTAAAACTTGCTAGCGAAAAAGATTTAGCGGCAATCATTAAGCCGCAAATTTCCGCTGGCGACATCGTATTTTGTACCGGCGCAGGAAGTATCACCTACTGGGCTGCAGCCTTAGAAAAACAATTAAAAGATTCCTAATGGACGAAATTAAAATCAAAGAATTGAACAGTTTGGATGAGATGCTTCTGGCCTATCCGATCATTAGCCAGCGCTACCAAGAGATGAATTTGGAAAATTACAAAAAGCAGATTTCTGAGATGATCGAGATGAATGATTTTAAAATGATCGGCGCATTTTCTGGCGATGAAATTCTTGGTGTTGCCGGCTATTGGGTCCTACGCATGCTTTATTGCGGACGCTACATCCAAGTTTCAAGTTTCATCGTCGATGGCGAAAAAAGAGGCGGAGGAATCGGCAAAAAAATCTTAGCAGAAATCGATAAAATCGGCAAAAAATTAAATTGCGAAAAAGTTGTTTTGGACTCCTTCACCGAAAACAAAAAATCTCATCCGCTCTACTACCGCGAAGGTTTCTACATTCGCGGATTTCATTTTATGAAGGATTTGTAATGACCCAAATCAAACTCGCGAGTTTCAACGTAAACTCTGTAAAGGCACGCCTGCCAAGGCTTCTGGAGTGGTTGAAAAATTCTAATCCTGACGTGGTTTTGTTGCAGGAATTAAAATGTTTGGAAAAAGATTTTCCCTTCGAGGCCTTATTTGACGCGGGTTACAACTCCGCTGTCTACGGACAAAAAACTTACAACGGCGTGGCAATTCTTTCGAAATTTAAAATTGAAGATGTGGTTAAGGGCTTACCCGGAGAGGATGAGCAGGCTCGCTACATCGAAGGTTTAATTTCGGTCGCAGGCCAAGCGATTCGCGTTTCTTCAATTTACGTTCCAAATGGCGGCGGAGATTTAATGCCCAGCGAAACACTCGAAACGAGTAAAAAATTTCTCTACAAATTGGATTTTTACGATCGCTTGCGCGTCCATCTCTCTAGCCTTCTTCCCTTCGATGAAATCCAGATTTTTGGCGGAGATTTTAACGTCGCGGCAGAGGAAATTGATCTCTACGATCCGAAATCTTTTGAGGGACAAATTTTATTTCATCCGCTCGAGCGCCAGAAATTCCGTTCGCTACTAAATCTTGGATTGATTGATTCCTACCGAGCAACTCAAGCAAAAAGCCAAGCCTTCAGCTGGTGGGATTATCGCGGCGGATCTTGGCAGCACAACAAGGGCGCTCGTATCGATTATCTTTTGACCTCACCTTTGGCGGCAGATAAAATCACTGCGACAGCAATTGAAGATAAAGGCGTGCGAGATCGGGAAAAGCCTTCGGATCATTGTCCTGTCTGTGTAACTTTAACACTTTAAGCCGCGAAGTTTCGCCACGAATAATCTCAATTTTTGATTGCGGAATTTTTAGTTTTTTTGCCAAAAATTTTATCAGCTCTTCATTAGCCATCCCTTTTTCAGGCACAGCAGCAACGTTGATTTTGAGATATTCCTGATTTTTCTCGTCGATAAATTTCCCGCCAATTTTTGTCTGCACGGCATTTGTCGTGACTCGCACAAAAATCAAATCTCCTCCTAGGTTTTCTCGTAAAAATGACATTGAACTTGTTTAAAATTTTTCCGTACCTAGATTGCCTCGCGCCTTTGAGCCGCAAGGTTCGAAGCGCTATGGTGATAAATGTAATTCATAATAAACGTCATGGACCTGGGGGCGGTACCCAGCACCTCCACCATTGTTCTACTTAGAGCAAATTTGATGAGGGGGTGAATAGCTTTCGACATGCGCTAAAAGGGTTAACTTTGCCCGGTTGAGAAACTGCCGGCCGTAAGCATGTCCTTCTGGGCAAGCTCTGCGACATCCGTTCAAAAAAAGTAAACGCAAACGATAACTTTGCTAATGACAATCTAGAATTTGCTCCAGCGACAAAAGTTGCTTTTGCATAAGTTAGATAGTCGGGGTTCGCCCGAGCACCTTTCAACAGAAGCTCGGGCACTTACCTTTCCACTGATATCCAACAAGCATGCAAGATCAAATCGGTTACGACGAAATTATCGAAAATTCGATGCGCCTAGTGATTTACGAAGCTTTAAAAAAAGTTGAGAAAACTGGCCTTCTCGGCAATCACTATTTCATCATCACCTTTTTTACTCACTTCCCCGAAGTCTCAATTTCTCAAGAGCTTCTCGCAAAATATCCCGAAGAAATGACGATCGTAGTCCAATACCAATTTAGCGGCTTGGAGGTCAATCAAGACTCATTTAAAATATCTCTCAGCTTTGGAGGAAAATATGAAAAACTAGAAGTTCCCTACAAAGCGGTAAGTTCATTCGCCGATCCTTCGATGAACTTTGCTCTCAAATTCAGCATGAATTATGCCGAATCTGTTGATGTCGATTCCGAAGATTTTTCCGAATCAAATTCAGCTAACAAAAATACCAACGAAAAAAGAACCAACGCAAAAATTGATTTATCAGCCAAAGTTATTTCGCTCGACGCGTTCCGTAAAAATAAAGGCTCCAACCCCTCAGATAAATGATATTTTTTTACCAATTCCTCTTCTTGATTCTGACCTACTTCGTCGCGGCAATCCCGTTTGGCTTGGTCTTAACCAAAATCTTCGCTAAAAAAGATGTGCGCGAATTTGGATCGGGAAATATTGGCGCAACAAATGTCGTTAGAGTTGCCGGCAAAAAAATCGGCCTTCTTACTTTAGTTCTAGACGGCCTCAAGGGTGCGATAATGGTGGTGATCGCTCGCTTCGCATTTTTTGATGTATCGGGTTTGCACATTTTTCTAGTTCTTGTTGGAGCGGTCTCTGTTCTTGCTCACATCTATCCAATTTATCTCAACTTCAAAGGTGGTAAAGGAGTCGCGACAACACTCGCGGTTTTGCTTGCTCTCGATCCAAATATCGGGCTTTTCGTGATCCTCATCTGGGCCATAACATTCGCAATATTTCGCACCTCCTCCATCTCTTCAATCACGGCAATTTTTTCTTCGATTATCTTATCGATTTGTTACGGCACATCTTTTTCACAAATTTTATTCTGCGTTCTTCTCTTCGCGCTAATTCTCTACCGACACAAAGAAAACCTGCTTCGCCTCAAAAGCGGAGAAGAAAAGAAGTTCTAGAATGAGCCTAATAATCGCCTTAGATGTTCCTGATTTTTCCTCGGCAAAAAAGCTGGTTGATAACATTGGCGACGAGGGACTTTTCTACAAAGTTGGCTTAGAATTAATGATGAGCGGCTCTTATTTCGAGCTGATCTCTTGGCTAAAAAATAAAAACAAAAAAGTTTTTGCTGATCTCAAAATTTACGACATTTCTGAAACTGTCGGCCGTGCCGTTGCCAATCTCGCACAACATGAAATTGACCTCTTAACAATTCACACCGCCAGTAAATCAATAATGTCGCAAGCCGCGCAAAATAAGGGCAAAATGCAGGTTATTGGCGTTACAGTTTTGACTAATCTTGATCAAAAAGATTTGAGCGAAATGGGCTTTGATCCAAAAATTTCTCTCGAAGATTTAGTCGAAAAAAAGACCGCACTCGCTTTGGAATCAGGCCTCGATGGCATCGTCGCTTCCGCTCTCGAAGCAAAAAAACTTCGTCAAAAATTCGGAAAAGATTTTTCAATCGTCACTCCTGGAATCAGGCTGGAAGCAGTCTCTAACGACGATCAAAAACGCGTTGCCGACGTTAAAACCGCAATTCAAAACGGCTCTTCGCATCTCGTAGTCGGCCGCCCAATCACTCGCGACGCCAATCCAAGAGAGGCGGCAAGAAAGTTTAATCAATTAATTTAAGAAACTGTAATCACCCTTCGACAAGCTCAGGGCGACTCTCGCGGAGACATCGCAATACTCCGCGAAGTCATGCTTAAGCCTGTCGAAGCATGACGGACTCCAAGATGAAACTCTCAAAAATTCTCGCTCAAATTAAGACTGAATACACCCTGCCAAGCGGCGTAATTCCTGATGAAGTCGAAGTTGAAGACATCGCAATCGACTCCCGCTTAGTCAAAAAAAATTCCGTCTTTTTCGCTCTTCCCGGCAAAGAAAAAGACGGCTGCGAATTCATCGAAAGCGCCCTCAAAAACGGCGCCAGTCTAATAATCACCAAGCACGAAGCACCAAGCACGAAGCACCAATTCCAACTCCTAGTCGAATTCCTAAAAATTTTTTACGCACCGCTTCCAACCAATATCTACGCCATCACCGGCACTAACGGAAAAACTTCCACCGCTGAATTCACCCGACAAATTTTAGAATTTTTAGGAAGAAAATCCGCGTCGATCGGAACTCTCGGCGTTGCCTGCGAAGCCTCTATTCAAGCGCAATTGCAGAACTCATCGCTCACCACTCCTGACATCGTTTCACTCTACAAAAATCTCTCGATTCTGAAAAAAAATGGCGTTGACGATGCTGCCATCGAAGTGAGTTCAATCGGCTTAGAACAAGGGCGCTCAGCAGGTTTAAAATTTGTCGCAGGAGCATTTACTAACTTCACGCGGGATCACCTCGATTACCACAAATCGATGGAAGAATATTTTCGCTGCAAAAGCTTAATCTTCGATCAAGCCGCGTCAGCAGTGCTTAATTCCGATATTCCAGAATTCGAAAAACTAAAAAAAATCTGTGACGAGAAAAAATTAGAAGTGATTGAATATGGCCGCAAAGCCCGTGATTTAAGGCTCGAGCAAGATTCATTTTTTTTGTACAAAGAAAAAAAATACCAATTTGAACTTTCAGCAAGTGGTGAATTTCAACAATTCAACATGCTCTGCGCCCTTGGAAATGTTATTTCCGCGCACAGCTTGAGCGAGAAAGAATTAGAAAATTTAGTTAAAAAATTCTCAGATCTTCACTCCGCCGCCGGCAGAATGCAGCTCGTTGCGACCGCGCCAAATCAGGCTAAAATCTACATTGACTTCGCTCACACTCCTGACGCGCTTACTAATGTTTTACATCTCGCGAGAAAACTCACCACCTCACGCGTCCTTGTTCTCTTTGGCTGCGGAGGAGATCGCGACAAAACAAAAAGACCAATAATGGGCCGAATCGCTTGCGATCTTGCTGACCTCGTAATCATCACCGACGACAATCCACGCAGCGAAAAACCCGAAGAAATCCGCGCCGAAATTCTAAAAAATTGTGACTCTAAAAAAACGATCGAGATCAATAATCGCAAGGCTGCAATCGGCCACGCAATAAAACTACTAGAACCCAACGACATCCTAATCCTCGCCGGCAAAGGCCACGAAAAATATCAAATAATCGGCAGCGAAAAAACCGAATTCGACGAAGAAAAAATCGTGAGGGAATCTCTGAACAGCTAGACCAAAACAAACCACCAAAAACCATGAACATACCCGAAGCCACAAAAAACTTTGACGATTGGAATACCCTAAAAAAGAAGTTGGATGAAAATCGCAGAGCAGTTATTTTTAAAGAGAGAGATGTCTGGTGGTGTAGTATTGGCCTAAATGTAGGACATGAAGAAAATGGTAAGAATCAATTTTTTACCCGACCAGTTTTGGTAGTTAGAAAATTCAATCGGCATCTATTTTTTGGCATTCCTCTAACAACCAAAATCAAAGAAAATAAATATTACCATCGCATCACTTTCAAAGATGAGGGGCAGTGCGCGATGCTTTCTCAGTTAAAAATTTTTGAGAGCAAAAGGATGAGATCGAGAATGGGAGAATTGCCTCACAGGCAATTCAATGAGATCAGAAAAAAAATCGCAGAGATGATCTTGGGAGAGTAGTCAGCCCCTCATTTAAGAGGGGCTTCAGTGGCTGATGCCAATTTGTAATTCCATTAAAAATTGGATCGCAAACCTTGTCAACTCTCTAATTCAAGGCTCGACCGGCGGGTGTGAGATGCTGCAAATTCATCAAACCTTCCCTCTTCAATCGCTTCACGAATATCGCGCATCAGATCTTGGTAATAAAAAATATTGTGCTCAGACATCAGCATTGAAGCCAGGATTTCATTGGCTTTGACGAGGTGGTGCAAATAAGCGCGCGAGTGATTTTCGCAGGCGTAACATTTACATTTTTCGTCAAGCGGTTTGATGTCGTCGCGATATTTTGCGTTGCGAATATTAATTGTGCCGTCACGCGTAAAGGCTTGCCCGGTGCGGCCGGAGCGCGTTGGAATCACGCAGTCAAACATGTCGACTCCGCGCGCAACTGCGCCGACAATGTCAGACGGCTTGCCCACTCCCATCAAGTAGCGTGGCTTTTCTGTTGGGAGAAAATCTGTGGCATAATCGAGTGTTGAAAACATTTCATCTTGTCCTTCTCCTACAGCCAAGCCGCCGATCGCGTAGCCATCAAAACCAATTTCGATTAATTTTTTTGCCGAGATTTCGCGCAGATCTCTAAAAGTTGAACCCTGCATTATTCCAAAAATTCCGTAACCTTCTCGTTTTTTAAAAGCATCTTTCGAGCGCTGAGCCCACAGATTTGAACGCTCCATTGCATCTTTCGCTTGTGCGTGCGTTGCAGGAAATTGTACGCATTCGTCGAAAATCATTGTGATGTCGCTACCGAGTTGGTGCTGAATTTCAATCGAGCGCTCAGGCGTTACGAAATATTTTGCACCGTCAATGTGCGAAGAAAATTCAACGCCCTCGTCAGAAATTTTTCTGATTTTGGAAAGTGACATTACTTGGAAGCCACCTGAGTCTGTAAGGATCGGGCCACTCCAACCCATAAATTTGTGAAGACCGCCGAGCTGCTCAATTAACTCAGATCCTGGGCGCAACATTAAGTGGTAAACATTTCCTAAAATGATTTCTGCGCCGGACTTTTTGACGTCGCTCGTTTTCATCGCCTTCACTGTTGCCACGGTTCCAACCGGCATAAAAGCGGGGGTTTGAATTTTGCCGTGCGCGCAATTAACTTCGCCACGTCGCGCTTTTCCATCCGTAGTTCGTAACTGAAAATCAAACTTCATGAATAAATATTTTCCTTTTTTAGTTCTAATTTTTTTGCTTGGTCTGATCGCGCTTGCGACTTACAATCTCAACAAACAACAGGATGTGAAGAAATCTGAAAATAACGAGGATTTTGGCGTGCATTTCGTCAAATCTGAAATTGCTTTACCAGATTTTTCTTTGCCCAATTTAGACTCAGATCAAGAAGCTTTTTCCAAAAAAGATTTGGGTAAAAAAAAATATTCTCTCGTAAATTTTTTCGCCTCTTGGTGCTCAACTTGTCACGCTGAACATCAAATTTTACTGCGCTTAAAAAAGTCCGGAATCCTTGATATGTATGGCGTGGCGTGGCACGACATTTCTGAAAATACTCACAATTATTTAGCAACTAGCGGCAATCCCTTCGACAAAGTTGCCGTCGATTCAAAAGGAGTGCTGGGCAACGAAGCCAGAATCGAAGCCATTCCCGAAACTTGGCTCGTTGACCAAGATGGTGTAATCCGTTTTAGGTTTCGCGGAAATTTACAGGATTTTTCGGTTGAGGAAATTCAAAGGATAGTTTTAGAATAATCACAACAAGGCCCGCTCGAATTTTTGGCGGGCCTTATTTTTTCTTGGCCGGGTAGCAAAGTGGTAATGCAAGGGCCTGCAAAGCCTTTATTCGCCAGTTCGATTCTGGCCCCGGCCTCCCCCACTAAAAGACACTTAATTTCCGTCACGCCTCAACAAGCTCAGCATGAATAAGGTGTCACCCTGAGTCTGTCGAAGGGTGATGATTAATGACTTACATGACTCACACTCTCTTCTCTCAGCGCTTCAAAAATATCTCACCAAACAAAAAAATTCAGGCACTTTGCAAAAAATCTGCCGACCTTTTGCGTAAAAAAATCAAAGCTTCAGAGCTGGCGGCGATTGAAATTATTTCGTCAAATCGCGACTTGAAAGAATTCGAAAATTTCGCTAAAAAAATTTCTGATTACAAAAAAATTCTCATCCTCGGAGTAGGTGGATCAAGCCTTGGTGGCAAAACTCTCTCAGCATTAAAATCACAAGAAAAAGTAGAATTTATTGAATCAATCGACCCAGCAACTTTGCAAAATTGTTTGTCGAAACTTGATTTCAAAAACACGTTTTTCTTAGTAATCAGCAAATCTGGCGAAACCATCGAAACCATCTGTCAGACCTTGATTTTGCTTGACGAATTGCAGCGTCAGAAAATTAAAAATTTCGCTAAACAATTTTTGTTCGTCACCGAATCAGAAAAAAATTCACTCGCAAAAATCGCTAAAAAAATCGGCGCCGAAATCACTCCACATTCTGACAAAATCGGCGGCAGATATTCTTGCTTTTCAATCGTCGGCCTTTTGCCTGCAATGCTTGTAGGGCTCGACGCAAAAAAAATTCGCGGTGGTGCAAAAAAAGTTCTGCAAGATTTTTTGAGTGGCGAAGAAATCAGCAATTCTTGCGCGATTCAGCTCACTGCTTTTGAACAAGGTTTTAACAGCAACGTCGTAATGCCTTACATTGACCAATTGAAAAATTTCACTGATTGGTACAGACAACTTTGGGCGGAATCTCTCGGTAAAAATGGTTTTGGCTCAACCCCGATCAACTCAATGGGGACGGTAGATCAACACAGTCAGCTCCAACTTTATCTCGACGGTCCGAAAGATAAATTTTTCACCTTCATTACCGCAAAAAAACATCGCCAAGATTTCGAGATTAAAGATTTAGTCGGCTGCGAAACTTTGTTTGGTGGAAAAAAATTAAGCGAAATTGTTGGCGTTGAACAAGAGACGACGATCGAAGTTTTAAATCAGAAAAATTTGCCGATTCGCATTTTTGAAACCGTGAAATTCGACGAAGAAGTTTTGGGCGGCCTAATGATGCAGATGTTTTTGGAGACCATTTTAATTGCTTACGTTAAAGGCATTAATCCTTTCGATCAGCCAGCGGTTGAGTTACGAAAAAACCTCGCAAAAAAACTTCTGAAGAACTGAATTTTCGACTCGAGTCGAAAATTCAAGAAAAAAACCTGCCAAACCTTGTCAGATAAGGCTTCAAGCCAGATCAAAAAACACCTCAAAAATTGCAAAAAATGACTGAGAAAAAATCTCTAATTTTACTTCTCTTCGCCGCAATTCTTGCCCTCATTTCTGCTTACATTTCGCAATTCGTTTTTGACTACCAACCTTGCATTTTGTGCCTCTACCAACGCGCACCATTTTTTGCCGTAATTACTCTTTCTTCGCTCTCACTAATCACCAAAAAGTTTCAAAAAATCGCCGTAATTTTTTGTGTAATTTTTCTGACAATTAATTCTGGAATTGCCTTTTACCACGTCGGAGTTGAGCAGAAAATTTTTGCCGGACCAACAACGTGCGCGTCCTCTAATCTCAACGATTTCGACAATTTAGAAGATCTAAAAAATGCCCTCGAAAAAACTAAAGCTGTGCGCTGCGACGAGCCGCAATTTTTCTTCCTTGGACTTTCAATGGCAGCTTGGAATGCAATTTACTGCGCCACTTTAGCGCTTTATTTCAGGCTCAATTTTAAGCTTCGGACAAACCGACTTCGAGCAGTCAACAAGTAGTGAATTAATCGTCGTTGAAAAGAGAGAGAAAAGATCCGCTGAATTAGCTGCGCCGCCAATCGTAAAGGGCAAAAGAATGATTCTGGTTTTGGTTTTTTCACTCAGCCACAAAATCGGTTTTTTGTCTTCGTAATTAGCAAAAATAATCGCTTGCGCTGGATTGTTTTTCAGCTCGGCAACAATTTCATTTAGACGCTGATTGTTTGCGACGTAACTTTTTTGTGTGTCGATTTTTGCCGCAATTTCTAAGCCAAGCCACTTCACTAATTCCGCCCAAGAATCGTCGCTAACCACAACCCGCATTCCCTTGATTGGCGAGGCCGCCTTCTCCCACAGCTCGATCGAATTTTCCCATTTTGTTGAAAATTTTTCGTAAGATTTTTGGTAAAAATTTGCATTGATTGCGTCGAGTAATTTGAGTCTGCGCGTCAACTCCTGAGCAATTGGCAAAATATTGTGCGGATTTAAATGCGGACGCGGCAAAACTTTCCTGTCACTAACCTTATCGCCGTAAACCAAGAGCAGAGCCTCTGGATTGCTTCTGACCACTACATTGTTACTTTCTTCAATCGCTCTCTTTAGCCACTTCTGTTCGAGTCCACCGCCGGTACAAAAAACCAAATCAGCCGTACGAATCACGCTAACTACGCCATTAGTTACGCGCACATTTACCGGATTTTCTTGCGCCACCGTTGCAATTAAAATCTGCGCTTTATTGCCAGCAATCTCCCTTGCCAAACTAGCCCACTCCGGCTCGCAGGCGTAAATGGTAATTCTTGCTTCAGCGATTTTTGCAAAGAAAAAACTAAGCAAAATAAAAATTGAGATTCTCATTTTAAAAAAAATTCACGCGTTGGAAACTGATTTTAGTTTTAACCCCAAAGACTTCACAAATGACAATCCTCAACATTGAAAAGATTCTTAAATCGCTGCCGCACCGCTACCCACTTCTTCTCGTCGATAAAGTTATTGAACTCGAAATCGGCAAAAAAATCGTCGCGATCAAGAACGTAACTTTTAACGAACCACATTTTCTTGGACATTTTCCGGATCACCCAATCATGCCAGGAGTTCTGATTATTGAAGCGATGGCGCAGGCTGGAGCTTTGATGGTCACTGCCGCTCCCGGTTTTAAAGCTGAAGAAAAGTTGGTTTATTTCATGTCGATTGACGGCGCGAAATTTAGAAAACCGGTAATTCCTGGTGATGTTTTAGAATTGCACATCGAGGTCGTACAAAATCGCGGACCAGTGTGGAAGCTCTCCGCTGTAGCGATGGTTGACGGACAAAAAGTTTCTGAAGCACAACTTTCAGCAATGATTGTCGACAAGAATCCCGAGGAGAAAAAATAATGACGGCAAAAATTCATCCAAGCGCACTAGTCAGCGCAAAGGCGCAAATCGGTGCCAATGTTGAGATCGGAGCTTTTTCAATTATTGGTGACGAAGTAAAAATCGGCGAAGGCACGGTGATTAAATCACACGTCGTGATCGAAGGCGACACAACAATCGGCAAGCACAACACGATCTTTCCCTTCGCCTCAATTGGGCTCGCACCACAAGATTTAAAATTTCGCGGTGAGAAATCGAAAGTTGTAATCGGCGACAATAATTCCATTCGCGAACACGTAACAATTCACCTCGGCACGCAAGACGGAACAATGCTTACACAAATCGGCAGTAATTGTTTGCTGATGGTTGGGGTGCACATTGCGCACGATTGTGTCGTTGGTGATCACGTCATTCTCGCCAATAATGCCACGCTTGCAGGACACGTTGTCTTAGGAGATCACGTCGTGATTGGCGGACTTTCTGCACTACACCAATTCGTTCGTGTTGGCGCTGGAGCGATGATTGGCGGCATGTCAGGCGTTGAGCACGACGTCATTCCAAATGGCTTAGTAATGGGCGAGCGCGCTTCGCTTGCAGGATTAAATCTTGTCGGAATGAAGCGCCGCGGCATCGATCGCGACGACATCCACGCAATACGCAACTTCTACAAAAAAGTTTTTTCCGACAACGAAAAAAGTTTTTCGCTGCGAGTTGCGGAAGCCTCTCAAGAGTTTGAAAGCAAAGTGGTTCAAGAAATTGTGACTTTCGTAAAATCAGAATCTGCGCGCTCTTTTTGTCAGCCGAAAGAAAATCCTAATTCTTAAAAAAACTCTTCGACAAGCTCAGAGTGACCCGCGCGGTCATGCCAAGCTTGTAGAAGCACGATTAAAATATGCGCGAACTCTGTCTCGACACTGAAACTACTGGCCTCGATCCGCGCAGCGGTGACCGCGTGATTGAAATCGCCGTGGTCGAAATGGTTAATAAAGTTAAGACGGGAAATGTTTTTCACACCTACATCAATCCTAGGCGCGAGGTGCCCCAAGAGGCTTTTAATATTCACGGCATCTCCACCACATTTCTAAAAGACAAACCAGTTTTTGATCACATTGCACAGAAATTTTTGGATTTCCTTGAGGGCGGAACGCTGGTCATTCACAACGCTGCTTTCGACCTAAAATTTCTAAATTACGAACTTACTTTGCTTGGGCTTCCGGCTCTCGACACAACTAAAGTTGTCGATTCATTAAAAATCGCGCGCCAAAAATTTCCTGGCGCGCCCGCCTCCCTTGATGCTCTCTGTCGTAGATTCGCAATCGATCTTTCTAAAAGAACAAAACACGGAGCGCTGTTAGACGCCGAGCTGCTTTGCGAAGTTTACATTGAATTAATGGGTGGCGCGCAAACTGGCTTTGGATTTGACGCGGCTAAAATAGAAGCGAAGAGAATTGAGCTAGAAAAATCCGCCTCCGCTAAAAACAAAAACATCTTACCGAAACGCGATTTTCCTGTGTCAGAGGATGATTTAAAGCTGCACCAAGAGTTTGTAACCAAACACATTAAAGGAAATTTTTGGGGCTATTAGTCCGAAACCAAGTTGCTCAGTGCAATTTTCACGAACTCTTCGGAATCAAGGCTCGCCTTACCCACCAGCAATCCATCTACATTGGCAACAGCGAGAATTTCTTGAGAATTTTTTGAAGTAACCGAACCGCCGTAAAGAGTAAAACATTCTTTGCCGACGGTATTTTTAATAAAATTAATCATCTCGGCGATCTGCTCCAATGTTGGGATGACGCCGGTTCCAATTGACCAAATTGGCTCGTAAGCAATTACTAATTTCTTAAAAATTACGTCCGCAGGAACTGATTTTAGTAATTGCTGACGCACAAATTCGAGATGCTCACCGCGATCACGCGTCTCTTTATTTTCACCAACACAAATAATCGGGATTAAATCTTCAGCGAGTGCAGAGCGAACTTTTTTTGCGACCATTTCGTCATTTTCAAAATGCTGTGCACGACGTTCGGAATGACCGAGAATTACGTAATGACAACCGACTTTCTTTAGCAAAGAAGCACTTACATCTCCGGTGAAAGATCCAGATTTTTCGAAATGACAATCTTGTCCTCCGAGTTTGATTGGACGAGAATTTAAAACGATTTCATTGAGTTCTTCTGCGGCAAAATCTTCGATTTTCCTACCCTCTTTGTCGGCAAATTTTTCAAGAAATTGGAAGCCGTCTTCCATCAATTCTGAATCAATGTAATCGAGTAAAATCGTCGGTGGGCAAAGCACCATTTCAACATTTTTTAAGAAGTCATATTGACGCGCGTAATGCTCAAGGAAGTTATCAAGCCAATTGTCTGCTTCGTCGAAATCGTGATTCATTTTCCAGTTTGCTGCGATGATTTTCATTGGTCTAAAAGTAGTTGTTCTAATTCATTACCGAACATCTCGTAGCGCCATCCGGTGATTATTTTTTTTAGCGAATTTTTTTCACAAATAATTTTCTTTAGATCGGAGTTTGTAACCAAAAACTGTTCGCGAAAATTTTTTTCCACCGAAATTTTGGCAA
This sequence comes from Pseudomonadota bacterium, assembly GCA_018970485.1. Classification (GTDB taxonomy): domain Bacteria; phylum Pseudomonadota; class Alphaproteobacteria; order Rickettsiales; family UBA1997; genus UBA2645. Next base: position 25,414 of record JAGWWH010000014.1, read on the forward strand.
TCATTTCTTTAGCTTTTTCCAGCATTTTTTTTTGCACAGAATCGAGCGAAATATTTTCGAGAATTAGCTCATCTTTTTGTGCCAAAATTTCAGAAATTTCTGTGATCATTTTCTTATTTATTCTCTTCCCAAGCCTTACTTCTGACAAATCTTTTTCGACCAAATTTTCAATTTGTTCGTCACGAATAAAATGTTGGCGAGGAATGTTTAGATTGCGCGCCCATTGCTCGCGCCAAAAAATAAGATTTTTAATTTGCGAAACTTGCTGAGGATTTTTGCGACGAAATGAGAATTTTTTTAAGAGATTTTCTTCTGAATCTTGGATTACTTTTTCAGAGAAAGTTTTCATCTCTTCTAGGTACCATTCGAAGCGATTTTTTTTCTTCAAATCAGTCAAAAGTTTTTCGTAAATTTCTTCGAGAAAAAATACGTCAAGTAAAGCATATTTAACCTGCCCCGAGCTAAGCGGGCGGCGCTGCCAATCACTCCTTTGTTGGTTCTTGTTGAGTTCTTTTTTAAATAGAGAATGCACCAAATTTGAGTAGCCAATATTGAAGCCTAAACCACAAAAATTAGCGAGAATTTGCGTGTCGAAAATATTGCGCGGAAGCAGCCCAGATTGGCGGTAAAAAATTTGTAAATCTTGCGCCGGGGAATGGAGAATTTTGATAATTTCTTTGTCAGCGACTAATGCAAAAAACCTTGTTAAATCAAGGTCGCAAAGGCAATCGACGATAAAAGATTCTTTAACGTTAGAAGAATTTTTTACGGCAATTTGGATAATTGATAGAATTGGATAGTAGGTAGTTTCGCGGGTGAATTCCGTGTCGAGAGCGACTAATTTTCTTTCTGAGATTAAATCAACAACCCTATCTAGCTCTGGCTGCGTGGTAATATAAAAATTATTTTTTCCGCTCACTAATCCTCGGCCCTTGTGAATAAATTGGGTTAAGGTCTTTCGAGTTTTCACCGCCGCAGAATCTTTCCAGACCGAGCAAAGCGATTGAATTAATTTCGATATTTTTGACTTCATCGGAGTTTATTAAGATTAGTGGTAGATTGGTTGATGCCTTTATTATCCTTGCCACAGTAAGGCCGATACGAGTTCCAGTAAAACTACCTGGGCCTTTTGTCGTGACGATTAAATCCAAATCTTGGTACCAAATTTTTTGCTCACGCAGAATTTTTTCGATCTCAGGAATTAGTAATTCGGACTGTTTTCCGATTTCATTAATTGTGTTTTTTGCGAGTAGTTTTTTTTCTTTGAGTAAGGCAACTGATAATTCCAAGCCAGCAGTGTCAAAGGCCAAGACTAGCACTAGTTAACAACATTTTTGATAGTTGGGACATCAAGTGAAAATGTTGGAATCGTTACATCAAAAACTTCGTCCCCTTCTATTTTTTGCATCTGATATTTACCGGCCATGATGCCAGAAGGATGGCGCAAATGAACTCCGCTGGAATATTGATAAGAACCACCCGAAATAATTATTGGCTGCTCACCAACCACGCCTTCGCCATTAACTTCTTGGACCACCCCCATCTCGTCGATGATACGCCAGTAGCGATTTAGAAGCTGAACAGAGTCTGAGCTTTTATTGTCAATTCTTACGTGATAGGCCCAAACAAAAAGATCTCCAACTGCGCTAGATTTGCTGTCTAAAAATTCAGGCCAAACTGTGATTTCAATATCTTTGGTTGTCGCCGAATATGATTTATTAGCATATGCTTGGGAGAAGATAACTTCGTCTTCTAGCAATTTATTTACCGAGAATTTTGTTTTGGATAATCTAGTCATTTTCAAATTACATTCTGTCGGTTATGTCAATTACGCGGATGAGTTCTTTCATATCAATTATTCCAGCCGCCACTTTCAGCAAACCATCTTCAACCATCGGCACAAAACCGTGTTCCATGGCATAGGAAACGATTTCTTTACGGCTGGCACTTCTGGCGACGAGATCATCGAGTTCGCGGTCGAATGATAATATTTCAGCAACAACAACACGTCCCTTGTAACCACCGTTACATTTTTCGCAGCCAACTGCTTTGAAGGTCTTGGTAATGTTAGCAAATTTTGGTCCGAATAGCTTCTTTTCAAGCTCAGTAACTTGCTCTTCTTTTTTGCAATGAGGACAAAGTTTGCGAGCCAAGCGTTGCGCAACCACTCCAATCAGCGATCCCGCCATTAGATAGTTTGGTACACCAATATTCATTAAACGCGGAATCGCACCAATCGCATCATTTGTGTGCAGAGAAGAGTAAACTTGGTGACCCGTCATCGCAGCTTGAATGGCAGTAATCGCGGTATCTTTATCACGAATTTCTCCGACTAAAATTACGTCGGGATCTTGACGTAGTAAGGCTTTAATGCCCGAAGCAAAATCCATACCAACTTCACTTTTGATGTTCGACTGACGAATCATCGGAATGTGATATTCAACCGGATCTTCGAGCGTCATGATATTCTTATCGATCGAGTTGATGTAATTGAGAACGGTGTAAAGAGTAGTCGTTTTACCTGAGCCTGTAGGGCCGGTGAGAATGATTACGCCTTCCGGACGCTGAACTAATTTCCTCAATAAGTTGATGCTCATCTCCGAAAAACCCAATTTGTCTAGCGACAGAATCGATTGCTTCTCGTCCAAAATACGCATTACGACGTTTTCGCCATTTATTGTTGGCTGAGTTGAAACACGAAAATCGATTTTGCGACCGAGAATTTCTGAGTTAATACGACCGTCTTGTGGCTTCCTAGTTTCTGCGATATTCATCGAGGCGATAATTTTCAGACGCACCACGATTGACGACCAATAATCTTTGTGGATCGAACGAATTTGAACCATCTTTCCGTCGATGCGATAACGAATACGAAGGAATGACGCTTCGGGCTCGAAGTGCAAATCTGATGCGCCGCGATGAACTGCATCCGTCAAAATGGCATCAACAAGACGAACAACCGGACTTTTATAATCACCCTTTAGCTGACTTTCGTCGAGATTTTTATTATCCTTGCCACTGCTCTCCAACTCTTTTTGGATACCTTCGATCGACATTTCGTAGCCGTAATATTGATCGATAGCTGAGAGCAAATCTGTTTCTGGCGCGTAAACAGGATTAATGTGAAAATTAGGAGGAAAAAAGCGGCGAATTTGATCGATAACCACGATATCAAAAACGTCTGCCATTGCTATGGTTACTGAGTCGATGGTGAAAGAAACAGGGATTACTTTGTTGTTGGTGGCGAAATCTTTTGGCACTCTTTTTACGAGTTTCGCGTCGATGATCGTTGCTTTTAAATCGAATTTTTTAGAGCCGGTTGATTCATTCAAAATCTCCCCAAGGGCACCTTCCGAGATGAATCCCATCTCAACCAAAATCACCCCGATTGTTTTTGAGCCCTGGAGACGACTCTGTTCAGTTAAAGCAATCGCCAGTTGGTCTTCGGAGATAACTTTCTGTTCCAAGAGTTTAGCGCCGACATCGGTACTAGCATAAGAAGCTGCCATTTTTGAAAAAATTTTAATTAGGTTTGAGAAGGTTTTATGACTGCGTTATTGGCTTTTTGAAGTTGCGCAGGGACTCGAGAGAAGTCAATTTTTGATTTTTGATTTTTGATTTTTGATCTTGCTGTATGTGCTAAATTAAAATCAAAAATTTCAATAAAAAATTAATGCAAATTATTACTCGCTTCGCCCCCTCTCCGACTGGCTATTTACATATTGGCGGAGCTCGCACCGCTTTGTTTAATTATCTTTTCTCCAAACATCACAACGGAAAATTTCTACTAAGAATCGAAGACACTGACTCACAAAGATCGACAAAAGAAGCGATAGACGCAATCTTGCGAGGCCTTGACTGGCTTGGTATAAAGCATGATGGAGATTTTATTCTCCAATCAAAAAATTTAGCACGTCACAAGGAAATTGCCGAGAAATTACTCGAAAAAAATCAGGCTTATTTTTGCTACACTTCAACAGAAGAGCTCGAAGAAATGCGCAAAAATGCCGAGGCAAAAAAAGAAGTTTTTCGGTTTAAAAGTCCGTGGCGAGACAAGACGCAATCACAATCTTCAAGTGTTAAGCCGGTAATTAGAATCAAAGCTCCACTCGAAGGCGAAACGGTGATTAATGATTTAGTTCAAGGCGAAATTCGCGTAAAAAATTCTGAACTCGACGATCTCGTAATGCTGCGCGGCGATGGCACTCCGACCTACATGCTCGCGGTTATCGTCGATGATTTCGACATGCAAATCACTCACGTAATTCGCGGCGACGATCACCTCACTAACGCCTTCCGCCAAAAAATAATTTACCAAGCGATGGGTTGGAAAGTGCCCGAATTTGCTCACATTCCACTCATTCACGGACCCGATGGAGCCAAGCTTTCCAAGCGCCACGGCGCCACTTCGGTGATCGAGTACAAAGACATGGGCTACCTACCAGAAGCAATCAGAAATTATTTACTTCGCCTCGGCTGGTCGCACGGCGATGCCGAAATTATTTCTGACTCACAAGCGATTGAATGGTTTGATTTAGACAAGGTCGGTAAGTCGCCGTCACGCTTCGATTTCGCAAAATTGAAATCGCTAAATAAGCATTACATCAAAGAAAAAAGTGAAGAAGAGTTGCTGATTCCAGCCTCTAACGAAAAGGAAAAGTCGCGTTTTTTACGAGTTGTTAAATTTGCCAAAGAAAGATCAGAGCTGCTGATCGATTTAACAAAAACTTTAGAAATTTATCGAGACGGATTTTTTCTCGAGCTAGTCAAAGAAGATAAAAAAATCATCACCGAAAAAAAATCTCTGCTTGATGAATTACAAAAAGTTTTTTCTGAACTGAATGATTGGTCGCATGACGGAGTCAAAAATTCTCTCGATGAATTCGCCGTCGCCAGAAATTTAAAAATTAAAGATTTTGGTCCGCTACTAAGAATCGTTTTAACTTTTTCTTCTTCCTCACCAGGTGGAATTTTCGACGTGATAGAAATTTTAGGAAAAGAAGAAGTGATTTCTCGAATCAAGCGCGAACTCTGAAAACTTGCCATTTAAAGAACGGTAAATAGGTTGCGCCGCCCTTTATTTGATAGAATTAAAACCAAAACAAATCTCAGTAAAATCACTTTAGGTAAATTATGAAAAGAACTTGGCAGCCCAGCAAAATAGTACGTAAAAGAAGACACGGTTTTAGATCAAGAATGGCAACCGTTGGTGGACGTAGAATCTTATCACGTCGTCGTGCAAAAGGCCGCGCTTCCTTATCAGTCTAGATTTCCCTTTGGACCTTGCACATTCTAACGATTAAAGAATCCGCAGAATTTCAAAATATCAGCAAAAAGGGTCAGAAGTTTTTTTCAGAAACCCTGATCCTCCTCTCTCTTCCAACTCCGCAAATCTACCTCAGACCAGATTCCAAAAACTTTTGTCGAATCGGTTACACCGTTGCAAAAACCGTCAGCAAACTCGCAGTTAAAAGAAACTTAGCCAAAAGAAGATTGCGCGAGATCATACGCAATCTAGCTCCGATTCACGCAAAAAATAATTTCGATTACGTTGTGATCGCTAGAAAAGAAATTTTAATCGCGGATTTTGCAAAAATTTCCAACGATCTAAAATTCTGCATCACAAGAATTCATCGACCAAAAACCTCTCCAAACAATGCAAAAAAAATACAAAGTTAGCGCTAGCAAAATTCCCTATATTTTTTTCGCTTTTTTTGGCATAGTTATCGCGGTTAACATTTGCTACATCTACCTAGCAAAAACGACTTGGCGCGGCATCACAACCGATGAATCCTATCAAAAAGGTCTCGACTATAACGCAACTTTAGAACAGGCCGAAAAACAAAAAAAATTAGGCTGGAAAGTAGACGTAAAATCATCAATCGCCGGGGATAATAAAATGCGACTTTCTGTAATTTTATTAGACGAGAAATCATACGAAATTAAAGATGCCGCGATCAACATATCCTTCAGGAATCCCGTTCAGGATGGATATGATTTTTCTGAGGTCGCAGATACTTCTGGAGGCAGTTACTTATTCAACGTCACCTTTCCGAAAAAAGGACAGTGGGACGCAATGATTTCAATTCATAAAGGCAAGGATTCGCTCTATTTGATGAAGCGCTATGTTGTCCAATAAATGCCTACATTGCGGCGAAAAAACACGGGAAGAATTCTGCTGTCTAGGATGCGAAACCGCTTACAAAATCATCAACAAACTCGGCCTAAATAATTACTACAAATTGCGCGCAGAAAATTTTTCTGTAGGAAAAATTAAGCCAGAACTTACTGAAAAGTTAGACATTTCCGAATTTGTTCTGCGCGAAAAAGATGGCATAAACTCCGCATCTTTAATGGTACAAGGAATGCACTGCGCCGCTTGTATTTGGCTGATCGAGAGCATTTTGAAAAAACAAAAAAATGTTGTGGATGCGAGAATTAATCTTTCAAAAAAAACTCTGTTTTTACGCTGGCAAGGAACTGCTGCACAAGGTGGTGATCTGATCAAGTTGATTCAAGAAATCGGCTACAAACTTCTGCCTTTCGACCAAGAAATACTCGATTCCACTGAGAAAAAATATAACGATGGAATTCTGCGCGCCCTTGCTGTTGCTGGCTTTGGAGCTGGAAATGTAATGTTATTTTCTTTTTCACTTTGGTTCGCTGATGCAAATGAGATGGGAATACAAACCAGAAATCTTCTGCATTTTTTTTCCTCTTTGATCGCACTTCCGGTAATTATTTTTTCGGCGCGCCCTTTTTTCTTATCTGCCTTCCGATCAATAAAACAGGGCTATCCCAACATGGATCTCGCGATTTCAATCGCGATTTTTTTAGCTTGCGTCGTGAGCCTAATCGAATCTTTTCGTAGCGCCAACCACGTCTATTTTGACTCGGCAGTGATGCTAACTTTCTTTCTTTTGATCGGCAGATATTTGGATTTAAAAGCGCGCAAAAAAGCTTTTGCTGTAGCAACAGAATTTACATTACTGGCCGCAAGTTTTGGCAGGGTTGAGGAGGAAGGAAAAGTTAAAATTCTTCCCAGCAAGCAATTACGCGAAGGCATGATTCTACTGGTTTCATCCGGTGAAAAAATTGCCGCCGATGGAGTAGTAATCGACGGAGAAAGTGAAATTGATTCATCTTTAATCACTGGCGAAAGCCTGCCAAAAAAAATCAGCAAAGGCTCTGAAATTTTTGCCGGAACCATCAACTTGGCGCAGCCGCTAAAAATCAGAATCACCAAATCGCCACAAAATAGTTTACTCGCAGAAATTATTCGTCTCAGTGAAGAGGCTGAAGGTAAAAAAATTCACTACATTCGAATCGCCGACTACCTCTCAAGATTTTATACTCCAGCCGTTCACCTGCTTGCTTTCGCGACATTTTGTTTTTGGTTTAAAAATGGCTGGGAAATTGCACTAATGAATGCAACTGCAGTTTTGATAATCACTTGTCCGTGCGCTCTGGCATTGGCTGTACCAATCGTACAAACAATCGCGATTTCTAATTTTATCAAAAAAGGAATCTTAATAAAATCCGGCGAGGCCTTGGAAAAACTGATCAAAATCGATATTATTGTTTTTGATAAAACCGGAAGTTTGACGATCGGATCACCAAAATTAGTCGAGATAAAAACCCTAAAAGGTGAAGAAAAAAATCTGCTAAAACTCGCTGCATCACTTACCAAAAATAGTCGTCATCCAATTTCTCAAGCAATCTCGTCGGGCTATTCGGGAAATTTAGAAGAGCTGTCGATCCAAGAAAATCAAGGCTTTGGACTGGAAGCAAATTTCGAGAATAAAATTTTACGACTCGGCAGAAAAGATTTTTGCGACGTAAAAAGTGATTTTGAAAATAACAAAAACCTTCTCAGTTGTTTTCTAAAATTCGGCGAAACTGAAGCAGTATTTTTATTTTCTGACGAAATTAAAACTGATGCTAAATCAGTAATAACAAGCCTTCGCAACTCTGGTAAAAAAATAATTTTATTGTCGGGAGATTCGCAAAACTCAGTTGAGTCAGTAGCAAAAGAATTAGGAATTACCGAATTTTATTTTGAACAAACTCCAGTTTCGAAAGTAAAAATTTTAGAGGATTTAAAGAATTTTGTAATGATCGGAGATGGCCTCAATGACGCGCCAGCTCTGGCCTCAGCTCCAGTTTCGATTTCTTTTTCACGCGCTGCGGACATCTCACAAAATGTCGCCGACATCATAATTCAGGGCGAAAAATTAACGCCAATTCTTGAGCTAATTAATTCCTCCAAAAAAGCGATTTCGTTGATGAGGCAGAATTTGCTAATTGCCTTGATCTACAATCTAATCGCCGTTCCTTACGCAATCGCCGGACATGTTGTGCCTTTGGTTGCAGCAATCGCCATGTCTTCATCTTCATTGTTGGTATTGTTCAACTCGCTACGCATGAACTCAAAATGTCAGTCTTAATTTTTCTAATCCCAGTCGCTCTTTTTACCGCACTGCTCGGACTCGCTGCTTTTTTATGGAGCCTGAAAAATAAGCAGTACGAGGATCTCGATGGAGCTGCTAGTCGAATCTTATTTGACGAAGAAGAAAAATAATTGAGCAGCGACAAAAATAAGTTTCTGTTGTCTTTTTTTCCTCTCAGACTAGAGCTGCCAGCCCTTTATTTACAAAGCCTCTCAAACATTTTCTCTTCACATGAAAAGTAGTAATCTAATCATTTTTTTGGTCCTAGTTGTTACTTCCTGTGTTTGGCAAAAAAATCCTACGCCAAAAATTAGAATCGTTGATCTGCAAGGAAATGTTCATCCCGTAGCCACGAGAGTTCCAGAATTGAATGCACAAGCCCTTTCTTCGCAAGGCTCCGCGCCAGCTAGAGTGGAAAAAATGATTAATGAAAAAAAATCATCCCAACAAGGCGAAATAAAATATCAAAACTATCAGGATCAAAATATTGCGAATGCTCAGGCAACTAGCAGCTTCCCTCAACCAAATCCTACTCCCGCGCCGGAAAGCAAGGTAGAAACCAAAGAAGTTTTTTTGGGAGCGACGACAAAAGAATCAGAACAAGTCGAGTATGATTTATCACAACCAAGCGAAGAAAAAAAATCTGAAAAATCGGAAAAAATAGAAAAAAAATTATCGAGCAAAAAACCTGTTTTACCTAGCTCGGGAAACAAAATATTTGTTCAAGTAGGATCATTTTCGAATCGATTAGCAGCTGACTCTTTGCTAAAAAAAATGCAGAAATTTAACTCAGGAAAAATTGAAACTATTGAGGCGGAAAAAACAATTTACCGAGTTCTGATTGGCCCTTTTTCCACTAAGGCAAAGGCTAGAGAGGTGATGAAAAAAATCACCAATAGCGGACAAGATGCTATTCTAACAAAAGGGAACTAGATGTCTGTTTTGTACAAGCGCACCAAAATCTTGATGGCGCTTTTTATTTTCTCTTGTTCTGCAGAAATACCCAATCCCAACAAAAATTTTGTTACAAAATACCAAACAGAAGTATTGGCAATTAACGAGCAGCGCGTCTTGAAAAAGGGGGAAGAAAAGGAGATGATTTCATCTCAACCACCAACCGAGCAAGAGGTCACAGAAAGCTTGGCGAAGAAGGCGGAATATTATCCTTATGTCAGAACCAACAGAATCGGCGATACACCATTGCAGATGAACCTTCCTAATCGCGAAATCTACCAACAAATTGCTGGCTCAGGCAACAAACTTCCTTCTGATATTTTTGAGCTTAGTTATAATTTGGCTCTCTATCCACCATTTCATAAAATGGGTGCTGAATTCGATAAAATAAGCGTGCCTAGATATGATGCTTTTGGCGTTTCCACAGAAATGTCTGACAAAACTTATCTTCTAGTTGGAAATAATTCGCTGCAAAGAGCAGTCGATTCGATCAATTCGCAAAAAACTGATACTGACGTTGAGATCAGCAAAATGCTGGTTCGAGAAAAGAAAAATATGCAAAGAAAAAATGGAGAAAGTCAGATTTCGCTCAATCAGGAAAATTCGAATTTATTCCAAAAAAACCCCCAAATATCTGAAGAAAAAGAATTCAAAAATAATAACAGCCCTTCCCAAATCGATGCTGCAGAAAATCGAGTTTCCGGCTTCATCAGAAGTGTAGTTGAAAATAACAGCACTCCTAAATGAATTACCTTATCGCGCTTATCTCTCTATTTCTATTTTTTGCGACGCCCGCAAGAGCTGAGGTGATGGGTAAGGCTCTCCAAGAATCTCAATTTTATTTCTTGATTGACGCCGACACAAAAGAAGTCCTTCTTTCGAAAAATGCTGATATTCGCATTGCTCCTTCGTCAATGACAAAGCTGATGACGGCTTACGTGGTTTTTGATCAGATTCAAAAAGGTAAAATCTCTTTCGATAGTCAGTGCTTAATCGGAAAAGATGCTTGGCGCAAATCTGGCTCAAGTATGTTTTTAAACTACGGCGACGTGGTTTCGATTGATAAATTACTACAAGGATTACTGGCGGTTTCTGGTAATGATGCGGCAATTGCTCTTGCCGAAAGTAGTGCTGGCGGCATCAATAACTTCGTCAATCTAATGAATTTAAGAGCTAGAGAATTGGGTTTGAAAAATAGTCAATTTCGCAATCCGCACGGCTTAAATGAAGAAGGACATTACATGAGTTTACGAGATCTGGCCATGCTAGCGATCCACTTAAATCAAGACTTCCCGCAATACTCACATTATTTCGGAATTCCCGAATTTACTTATCACAACATTACCCAACACAATCGCAATCCACTCATCAAAGAAAATTATGATGGAGTTGTTGGTGGAAAAACTGGCCACACCAATGAAGGCGGCTATGGAGTTGTTGGAATCGTAAAGCGCAATCATCGTCGCCTGATAGCGGTAGTAAATAAATCAAAAACACCCAAGCAAAGATCTGCTGCCCTGATCGATCTTTTTGACTACGGCTTTCACAACTACAAAAAATTGGTCTTATTCGGCAAAAATCATACCGTGGCTCAATTACCAATTTGGTTAGGAAGCAAGTCGAAGGTTGATGCGGTTACTGACCAAGAAATTTCTTTTAATATTCCCTCTGATCGCCCACTCGATGCCGTAAGCGTTAAAGTAAAATATAAAAAACCAATCTACGCCCCTTTAAAATCTCATGAAAAAATCGCAGATTTAGTAATTGAGATTAAGGGATATAAAAATCTTTCTTACCCACTTTTTGCAAAAGAAGAAATTGACAAGGCCGGACCTCTCAAGAGGATAACCCAAATTCTTCGTTACAAAATTCGTATTTTTTACAATAAATTTTTCTCCTAAACATGGATATCAAAATGCTCATGCGCCAAGCGCAAGAAATGCAAAAAAAAATGCAAAAAATTCAGGAAGATTTGGCAAATCAAGAATTTGAGGGATCTTCCGCTGGAGGCATGATCAAGATTAATATTACTGGCGCCGGCTTAACAAAAAAAATTTTCATAGATCCTTCTTTGATCAATAAAGATGAAAAAGAAATTCTCGAAGACCTACTGATTGCAGCTTTCAACGACGCTAAGAAAAGAGCTGATGACGGATCAAGCGACACGATGCGCAGCGCTACTAGCGGCCTACAGCTTCCTCCGGGATTTAAACTTTAATCAATGCGCAGAATAAAAATTAAGCTCTGCGGCTTTACCGAAAAGAACTCAATTGAATCCGCAATTGAAGCGGAATGCGATTTTATTGGATTTGTTTTTTACGAAAAATCTCCGCGCTTCGTTACCATCGAAGCCGCAACAGCGTTGGCCAAAAAGATACCTGAAAAAATTTCTAAAGTTGCAGTTTTGGTTGATCCAGATTTCGAATTTCTTGATCAAATCGCTAAAAATCTTTCCCCTGATTTTTTTCAATTTCATGGCACAGAAAATATAAATTTTTTGCGCGAAGTGAGAAAAAAATTTCCTCACATAAAAATTATAAAAGCCTTTAAAATCAATGATTTAAAGGGTTTAGAGCTGATAAAATCATTCGAAGATGTTGCTGATATTTTTTTGTTCGATGGTCAAAATCCTGGCAGTGGGAAAAGTTTTAAATGGGAAATTCTCAAAAATTTTCACAGTAAAAAAGATTGGTTTTTATCTGGTGGATTGCGAATTGATAATCTTGATGAGGCCTTAAAAATCACGGGCGCAACGATGATTGATATTTCTTCCGGCATTGAAAAATCTCGTGGCCAAAAATCACCAGAATTAATTCGTGAACTGGCAACAAAAATCAAAAATATTTCCTAAAAATGTTTTTAAAAATCAGAAATTTTTTATTGGGCAATCCTCTCGATCCCTTTAACAAGGATACGCGCAGACACATTTCTCTCGTCGCTTTTTTAGCTTGGGTTGGACTTGGAGCCGACGGAATTTCTTCATCTTGTTACGGTCCGGAAGAGGCATTTATAGCGCTTGGCACTCATGAAGAGTTGGCAATTTATTTGGCAATCGCCACTGCTTTCACGGTCTTCATTATTTCTTATGCCTATGTTCAAGTAATTGAACTTTTCCCTAACGGAGGAGGAGGATATCGAGTTGCCACAAGGCTACTTGGACGCTACGCTGGATTGGTTTCTGGATCAGCATTGATCATCGATTATGTACTAACAATCGCCATCTCTCTCGCCAGCGGCGTTGATGCGATATTCAGCTTTTTACCTCTGCACTGGCAGGGCGCGAAGTTGATTACGGCGATGATATTGATCGTATTGCTCTCTCTCCTCAATTTGCGCGGCATGAAAGAGTCGATTAAATTTTTGATGCCAATATTTCTTGGCTTCATCGTCACTCATATTTTCTTAATTATTTACGGAATCTTTGCTCACCGCTACGGACTTTCTGGCCTAGTCCCGCAAGCAATCACGGAAACTAATGAGATGAAAGATTCGATGGGATGGCTTTTTTTATTCTCGGTTTTTTTAAAAGCCCTATCGATGGGTGGCGGCACTTACACTGGGCTAGAAGCGGTTTCTAACAACGTAAATACTCTTTCTGAACCACGAGTCCGCACTGCAAAACTAACTATGTTCATGGTCGCGGTCTCTTTAGCATTCACCGCTGGAGGAATCATTCTTCTCTATTTGCTTTGGGGCGTAAATAAAATTGAAGGCCAAACACTCAACGCCACGACTTTTTATCTCATCACTCAAGACTGGAATTATAATGGCATCGCAATGAGTGATTTCATCGTGCCTATAGTTTTAATGCTTGAGGCTGGATTATTAGTAGTCGCAGCCAACGCTGGTTTTCTCGCTGGTCCAAACGTTATTGCTAATATGGCTTACGATGAGTGGATGCCAAAATCCTTCAGCTCTTTGTCTAGTCGTTTAGTGGTGAAAAATGGTATTTTATTCATGGCGATCGCCGCACTAGTCACGCTAATAATTACTGGCGGATCGGTGCATGTGCTGGTTGTGCTTTACTCGATTAACGTATTCATCACTTTTTCGATGTCGCTTTTGGGACTTAGCATTTACTGGTTCCGACATCGCCATCGTCAAGAAAAGTGGTTAAGCAAATTTACCATTTCTGTTATTGGATTGATTGTTTGCAGCAGCATTTTGTTGATCACTATTTTCGAGAAATTTTACGAAGGCGGCTGGATTACACTTCTAATTACTTCAATATTTATTGGCTTTGGATTGCTGATTCGAAGGGTTTATCGCCGTTTTAAGCTCAACTTAATGCAGAAAGAATCAGAGTTTTACAATTATGAATTTCTGCCAACCGATCCTAATCCATCTGCGGTTGATAAATCAGATCCAACTGCCGCAATCATTGTAGACCAGTCTTTTGGTAGCGGAATGAATTGCTTGCTAGAAATTAAAAAACTTTTTCCTGGGGTTTTTAAAAACTTCATTTTCGTGACTGTCGGCGAAGTCGACTCAAACACAATGAGCGAGGAAAAAAGATGGCGAGACATGCGTAGAAAAACTAAATCGATTCTGAATAAATATAAAAACTACTGCAATGCCAACGGTCGCTTTGCTAAAGCCTACATTGGATATGACACTGACACCGTTGAGAAGTTATCAAAACTTACTGAAAGGGTAGCTAAAGACTATCCAAGCGTTGTTTTTTTCGGAACCAAATTCATCTTTGACAACGAAAACGTCTTCACTCAGATTCTTTTTAACCATACTCCGCTCATCATGCAGAGACGTCTCCATGTGAAAGGTTTGAATATGGTTATCCTCCCAATGAAAATATAAATTAATTCTTTACGAGCCCGTAGCTCAGTTGGATAGAGCAACAGCCTTCTAAGCTGTGGGTCGGACGTTCGAATCGTCTCGGGCTCACCAAGAAATCTTTAATTGACTTTTTTTAGTCGATCACTTTAATGCGCCGCCCCTCAAATCCCGAGCGGGCTTAGATCTTACTTAAATTTCCAAAAAAATGCTTAAAACTTACACGGCAAAGCCGAGTGAAATTGAAAGAAAGTGGTGGTTAATTGATGCCGAAGGACTCGTTGTTGGACGCGTCTCTTCAATCATAGCAAACATATTGCGCGGCAAGCACAAAGCAACGTTCACTCCACATCTTGATTGCGGAGATCACGTTGTTGTCATAAACGCAGATAAGGTAAAATTTACCGGCAAAAAGTATGCTGAAAAACTCTACTATTGGCACACAGGTTATCCTGGTGGAATCAAAGACAGAACTGCCAGAGAGTTAATTGAAGGAAAATTTCCTGAAAGAGTGCTGCAATACGCTGTTGAAAGAATGATCTCTAGAGGCCCTCTACAACGTGATATCATGGTCAAGCTGCACCTCTACAAAGGACCTGATCACAAACATCAGGGTCAAAATCCGCAAACCATGGATATCGCCGCAATGAATAGAAAAAATAAGAAATAAACATGACCATCATTAAAGAAAAAATCATCGAAGCCTTGGCAGCTGAGCCCTCTACATCAAAAGTTGATGATCTTGGTCGTGC
>JAGWWH010000015.1 GCA_018970485.1 Pseudomonadota bacterium
ATCCAGCTCCACTCGCGAAAAAATGGATTGCCACGTCGCTTCGCTCCTCGCAATGACGGGATGAGTAATGTACTAAACTTAAAGCGTCATCCCCGCGCATGCAGGGATCGAGCAAAAGTTAAGTTATGCTAAATATTTTGAAGAAGTTCTGATAACTTTTTTCGCAGCTGAATCCATCAACAAAGAATTCACAAAAATCTTGCCACTTTTGCATTTCTTCACGCCATCAAGCATGTAGCCATCAGTCACGCCAGCGCAGGCGAAAATCACATCGCCGCTGGCCATTTCTTCTGCGGTATATTTTTTGTTTAAATCTTTGATGCCCATTTCTTTGGCGCGCTCGATTTGTTTTTGATTATCGCCGAAGATCAGGCGACCCATCATTTGTCCGCCGATTACGCGCAATCCCGCAGCAGCGAGGACGCCTTCTGGCGCGCCGCCAGTTCCCATGTAAGCATCGATGCGAGCGGTTTGGTTGGTGCAAGCGATTACGCCAGCAACATCACCGTCGCCGATCAAACGAATTCTCGCGCCAGCTTCACGAACTTTAGCGATTAACTCATTGTGACGTGAGCGTTCGAGGATCATCACGGTAAGATCCGAAACCGCGCATTTCTTAGCTTGCGCGATGTTTTGTAGATTTTTTTGCGGTGAGTTATCGAGATCGATAATGCCTTCAGGCAAGCCAGCGCCAACGGCGATTTTATCCATGTAAACATCTGGCGCGTGCAAGAATCCGCCTTTTTTTGCAAAGGCGATAACTGCAAGAGAAGACTCGCCAGCATTGGCGCAAATCGTCGTACCTTCCAAGGGATCAAGGGCGATATCAACTTCTAATCCACCCTTACCGACCTCTTCGCCGATGAATAACATCGGGGCCTCATCGCGCTCGCCTTCACCGATCACGATCGTTCCTTTGATGTTCATCTGGTTTAAAGTTTCGCGCATCGATTTAACGGCGGCAGCATCTGCAGCCATGTTGTCGCCTTTGCCGATCCAGTCGTAACAAGCGATTGCGGCTTTTTCGGTGACTTCGATGATTTGCGAGGAGAGTTGGGATAGCATGAGTTTTGAGATTGTTGGGCTAAAATCAGCCGTTACGCCTGGCGGCGCGCCACCCTCTTTTGCAAAGAGGATTAGGCAAAAAAAAAGCGCCCGCCCATTTTTTTTGGGGGGCGCTTTTGATTTTGAGCTTTTAGCTCGAGAGCTTCTGCTCTTTGAATTCTACGTGTTTGCGCACGATTGGGTCATATTTTGAGAAGAGCATTTTTTCCTGTTTTTGTTTAGGATTGCGTCTCGCCAAGTAGAAAAATCCAGTGCCAGCAGTGCTTACTAGTTTGAATAAAATCGAGTTTCTTTTCGATTTTGATGCTTTTGGTTTTCCAGCCATAAAAGTGAAATTTGATATTGGGGCCGTAAGACACGCGGTCTCGGCAAAGGGCGGCGCAACTTATTTAGGAAGATTCAAGTTTCAACGTAAAACTGTTGCCAAAATGGCTTTCTGTGCGTGAAGACGATTCTCAGCTTCGTCAAAAATCACTGATTGTTTTGAGTCGATAACTTCGGCGCTCACTTCAAAGCCGCGATAAGCTGGAAGGCAGTGAGTAAAAATCGCAGTTTTTTTCGCCAGTTTCATCAGGTCTTTATTTACTTGATAAGGAGCGAGTTCTTTTAATTTTTTTTCCTGAAGTTTTTTATCTTTTGCGGCGGCGTCTCCCATTGAAAACCAAGTGTCGGTAATCAAGACATCAGCATTTTTTGCCGCCTCTTTTGCATCTTTACACACAATGATTTTTGCACCTTTTTTCTGCGCTTTTTTGATCTCCAAATCACAGAAATCATATTCTTTTGGAGTGGCGATAGCTAGCTCAAAATCAAAGGGCAAAGCCCCGTGGATGTAAGAGTTGAGAACGTTGTTAGCGTCGCCAAACCAAGCTAATTTTTTGCCAGAAATTTTTCCTAGATGTTCCTCGATCGTCAAAATACTCGCTAAGATTTGGCAAGGATGAGAAAAATCGGAAAGGGCGTTGATGACAGGAATGGAGCTATTTTGCGCGAGATCGACAATAGTTTGGTGAGAGTTTGAGCGGATCATTATTCCATCAACAAAACGCGACAGAACCTGCGCGGTATCAGAAATCGTTTCGCCTTTGCCGAGTTGAGTATCGTGGCTATTCATCACGATCGCATGGCCGCCGAGCTGGTTAATTCCTACTTCGAACGACACGCGAGTGCGAGTAGAATTTTTCTCAAAAATCATCGCCAAGTGCTTTCCAGCCAATATTTTACTGATCGGATCTTTTTTTAGTTTTTTGGCTAATGTCAAAATCTGACGTAATTCTTTTGCAGAAAAAGCGTCGAGATCGATGAAATGCTTGACCATTTTTAGAAGTTGTAAATTTCGGGAAAGCGCGGGAACGTAGGTGCGAGCACACACTTGTCAAGTTTTCGAAAACACAAATTTAATGTCAGAAAAATTTTTTATTGTCAGCGGTGGAACTGGTGGACACATCATTCCTGCGCGTTGTTTAGCCGCAAATTTGTCTTCCAAAGGGCATCAGGTTTTTTTCTTTGGTGATGAAAAAGTCACGAGTTATTGCCAAGCAGAAGATGGCTTTAAGACCACAGTTATCGGGGCTTCGCAGCTAAAAAAATCTTTTCCAAGTTTGGCTCTAGCGGCACTAAAAATTTCAGTTGGAATTGTGCAATCACTTTATTTTTTGCTTAAATTTAAGCCAAAATATGTTGTTGCTTTTGGAGGTTACGCAACCTTTCCAATGTTGGTTGCGTCGCGTATCACAAAAACTAAAATTCTTCTTCACGAACAAAATTCTCATCTTGGAAAAGTTAACAGAGTTTTTGCAAAATTTGCTAAAAAAATCGCCTTATCTTTTCCAGCAACTTCTGGAATTGAGATCGGAGATTTGGTAAAAACATCTTTTACTGGAAACCCAGTGCGACCAGAAATAGCGGCGCTTCATGAAATATCTTACCAAATTCCTTCAAACGAAGAAATATTGTTTATGCCAGATAATCGAATGGGTTATGACGTGCTATTGGCATCTGATTTTATTCAAGAAGAAAAAAAGCTGAATTTCTTCAAAATCCTTGTTCTTGGCGGTTCGGGAGGAGCAAAAATTTTTAGCGAAATTCTGCCGAAATCTTTTTTTAATTTAAGCGATAGTACAAAAGAGAGAATTCAGGTAATTCAGCAATGCAGGGCGGAGTTGGTCAAAGAGACTTTTGAGCAGTATAAATCTTACAACATCAACATCGTTGTTGACTCATTTTTCAAGGATATACCCGAGCTATTGCGCGAGGTTCATCTAGTGATTGCAAGAGCCGGATCATCTTCAATCTCAGAATTTTGTGCAGCAAAAAAGCCGATGATTTTAATTCCTTTCGCCGCCGCTGCTGACGATCATCAAATAAAAAACGCGCGATATCTCGAAGAAAATGGAGCGGCGATTGTGCTGAAGGAAGATGATTTTTCTATTAACTCGGTAAATGAAATATTGAAAAATTTACTCGAAGACGAGTCGCGGCTGAAAGCCTTATCTAAAAGTGCCGGAAACCTTGCCATTCTTGATGCAACAGAGAATTTAGCGAGGTTGTTAAATGACTGAAAATAACCCAATTTCACTTGGCGAAATTTTAAGAATTAAACGCGAAGAATCGAAGATAGAAATTTCTGAAATCAGCTCGCATCTACGCGTTAAACAAAGCGACATTAAAGCGATTGAGGAGAACAGAATTGGAAGCATTACTAATCACATTTACGCCCCAGGCTTGATTCGTTCCTACGCTAAATTTTTAAGAATTGATGAGAAATTTATTGAGGAGCAGTTGGGTTTTTTAAAGTTTAAATCAAACATCGAAAATAAAGCTCACACCTTGCTAAACCTTGATGAAGAGGATAATTTACATCCGAGTAAAAATATTTCTTTCCACGCCTTAACTCTCGCCATCATAATTTTTTTGCTGCTTTTTCCGATTTACAACAGATTGGCAAATAAGAGCGATTTGATCACTAATTCAGATTTGATTTCGCAACTAAACAACGTCTTTTCAGATGGAAGATAATGAGACGGAAAATACAGAAATAGAGGAGCTAGAGCACGATTCCGAAACGAAGAATAAAAATTCTAAAGCGAATCTTTTGGACAGGATTATTTTGATATCTCTGTGGTTAGTTTTGTTGGCTTTTATTGCGCCATATTTTCTCAATAATTCGGCGTTAAAATTTCAATTAACCCAAAAAATTACCCAGTCTCTGGGAACGAAACTTTCGATTCGCGGAAAGGTTAAGGTGAAGATATTGCCACATTTTGCCATTATTGCTAAAGATGTTTTGGTGGAAGATTACAAACCAAAAGACTCAGAAAAAACTTACGATCTTTACGCCGAATCTGTCGAATTTCGATTACCAATTTTTAACTCTTCTAAAGATTCTTCGATCAAGAAATTAATCTTTAAAGACGCGATATTGGCAAGTTATCAAGGTGATAAAAAACTAATGCAGCGCGACGATAATTTGACAAAAATAATCGCCAATCTTGCCAAAAATTCTGCGGCTGAAAAAGAGAGTCTGAAGTCAGGAATTAGCGCGAAATTATTTTCGATTTCAGATATTTCCGCCTTTTCTAGTGCGAACTTGCCGCAGATTGTGATCGAGGATAGTGAGATGATTTTTTATGATAAGTTGGCTCGCAAAAGAGAGATAAAATCCATTAATGCTGAGGCTAAAATTTCTCCGCAAAATATTGATTCAGAAGGCAGTTTTGTTAGTCAGAACATTCTGAGCGATTTTAAATTGTCGGCAGTTTTTAACTCAAAATCAGGTAAAAAAGATTCTGAATTTCACATCATATCTCCAGCGCTTGAATTGCATATTGAGGGAAATTTTCTCTCCAAAAATCAGGGTTTTTTAAGAAGTGATTTTGTCGGAAATATTGATGCAGAAATTATGGAGCTAAAATCTTTTTATCAGAGCTACATCAACAATGATGGAGTGATTGCGACAAAATTAAAATACAACGCCAAGCCAATAAAAATAAGCGCCGAGATCAATAGTGCGGAGCAACAAATCTCGATAAGTAATCTGAAAATTTCTTCTGATTTAGTGGATGGAAATGGAAAGATTGATTTGAGTTTGGTTGATGACGCCAATTCTGCAGATATCTTGTTGGAGCTAGACATGCTTGATCTCGACAATATTTGGTCAAACGAAGTGGTTGCAGCTAATAACAATTCAGCACTTAAAGAGGTGAAAAAAAATCTCGAAGATGTGCAGCAAGAAAATGCAGAACAAAATTCTTCAGACGAGTCGCAAAGCAAAGACTCTAAAATCAACATCGAGATGAGTAGGAAGATAAAAAATCTCGATCTTGCTGCTGAGATTAAAGTCAAAAAAATCAAATATCTTGCCGCTGAAGTTCGTGATACGGATTTATATTTTACTACCTCGAGACAAGGCGATATCACTATCATGCCAGCAATTTTTAATATTCCTGGTGCCGGCGTTCTTCGACTTAGTGGAGTGCTGGATAATAGCACAGTGACATCGAAATTTATCGGCGAATTTGATGTAAAAGGAAGCAGCCTAAAAGAAGTTTTTCGTTGGTTAAAAATTGAATCACAAAATCTCAAATTAGATGCACTGGGTCAATATTCGGCTCATTCTAATATTCTGCTTTTGCCAAATAGCACTTCACTGAACGGTCTGTATTTAAACCTAGAGGGCAGCGAATTTTCGGGTGAAATGAAGTTTGATAATGATGGTAAATCGATCAACTCATCAGGACGTCTTCATGTGAATAGTTTTAACATCGATGACCATTTTTTAATCTCTGGACAAAACACTTATTTCTCACCAGGACTTCTGATAAAAAAATTATTTTGGCTTAATGATGTGAGCTCGAGCAATTCTTTTGATCTTAGTTTTGATAAGCTGATTTATAAAAAAGAAGAATTTGGTGAGCAGTCTTTTAAATTAAAGCTCGGAAGGGGTTACTTCGAAATCTCTGATCTAAAATTACAATCACCGAAAACTGATTTGCGGGCGGATTTTGCTGTTGATATCAGCGATCAAAATTTGCGCTTCAGACTGAAGATGGATGCAGAAAAATTTCATTACGAAACACCTGAATCTGAAAAAAATAATGAAAACAAAATCAACGCATTTGATCAATTTTTTGCGATGCCTTCGCTCGAGGGATTTAATGGTGAAATTGATCTAAATATTGCTGAGGCTCAGATCGATAATGTAGAAATTAACAACGCAAAATTATTTGGTCGTATCAAGGACGGTAACATCGAAAATGCTAATTTTTCCGGAGGTTTTTATGGTGGAAAATTTTCTTACCAAGGTGTGCTCGGTCTAAAAGTTACCAAGATTATTAACGGTAATTTGTCGTTCATTAACGCAGATATTAAGCCATTTTTATCAGATTTATTTGACATCAATAATGTTTCTGGAGTCGGTAATTTTGCTGCCAACATCACCGCAATCGCTAGCAACAAAAACGAATTTTCTAAGCAGTTAAAGAGTGAAATAAAATTTAGTGTGAACTTACCAAGTGTTGAGGGCTATGGCTTGAGCGACTTAATCAAAAAAATGTTCGCTCGAGAAAATTACAAACAAGAATTATCCAATCCTGAAAAAATTCTCTTTAACCAAGAAGCAAAAACTATTTTTAAGCAAGCAACGGGAGCCGTTCAGATCAATAATGGAAAGGAAGGAAAGGTTCGTATTAGCGTAGCTGGCCCCGCTGTTAATGCGATTCTCTCCGGAAATTTCGGTGCTGAAGACAAGTCTGTAGATTTTTTATTTAACGCGATCTTTTTGACCGGAAGTAAGGAGAAGCAAATTCCAATCAACATTGCCAGTAATCTAAAGGGCAAAACTGCAGACATTAAACAAAGCACCAATATCGATCAGGCTAGGAAATATCTAGGTCTGGAGCCATTGATAAAAGCTCAACAAAGCTCAACAGAAAAATCTACCTTAATAACAGCTCCATAAAATGACCAAAATTTCAGCGCAAAAAATTTTAGAAAAAAAAGGTGGTGAAAAAATTCTTTGCCTTACCGCATACACTTTTCCGATGGCGAAAATTTTGGATGAACATTGCGAAATGCTTTTGGTTGGAGATACGCTGGGAATGACGATTTACGGGCTTCCAAACACCATTGAAGTGAGTTTGGAAATGATGATTAATCACGGAAAAGCAGTGGCGAAAGCAGCGAAAAAATCTTTAGTTATTGTCGATCTTCCTTTTGGAACTTACGAAAAATCTTGCGCACAAGCTTTGCAATCAGCGCAAAAAGTAATTTCTGAAACAGGTTGCGACGCCATTAAAATCGAGACCTCACGCGATTTAGTCGCAACGATAAAATTTCTTGTCGAGAATAAAATTAACGTAGTTGGACATGTTGGATTACTGCCGCAACAGGTGGAGGAAATGAGCGGTTATCGCTATCAAGGTCGTGATGAAGATTCGGCAAAAGAAATTTTAGAAACGTCAAAATTAATTGCCGAAGCTGGCGCTTTTGCTTTGGTGATCGAGGCAGTTCCGGCAGCTCTTGCGACAAAAATTACTCAATCGATTTCAATTCCAACTATCGGCATCGGAGCTTCTGCTGAGTGCGACGGACAGGTTTTGGTAACTGATGATTTGCTTGGTCTCAACCAAGAATTTAAGCCGCGCTTCGTTACTCGTTATGAAGATTTAGCGGAGAAGATCTCGGTGGCGGTTAAAAAATTTTCTGCAGATGTGAAGTCGAAAAAATTTCCTGCGAAAGAAAATCTAATCTAGATTTTCACTCGGATTTTTATGTTACGATTATTCAGAAATTGCTCTTCTTCTTCGATTTTTTTATCGATCAAAAATTCCATTCTCATCTCAATTTCTTCTGACGGTTTCAACTTGTAGCTACGAAAACAAATGCACTCGTAGCGAGTAAGATATTTTGTAGCATATTCTGGTTCGACAATCAGCTGAGGACGAAACTTGATAGTTTTTTTTGAAAGATTTTTTGCGCGATAAGTAACTAAATTTTTCTTATTTGTGAAGCTGTCGATCGAAGGTTGCGAAACAAAAAACTCCAGATTCTGGTTATAATTCGTTATCTCAAAAGAGACTTTAACATCCTCCCCCATCTCTTTTGGTATGTAGTAAGAAATAAAGAATGGACGACAACTTTGAGTGATTTGACAGAACCAGTTGAAGGGTTGAATCGCAAAAAATCCGATCACGAAAATTCCTAGTAAACGAAGAGCAAGTCGCAGTTTTGGATTCATAATTCTGTGAAATATTTGATGGTTTTTTTAAGTCCGGCTTCGAGATCAATTTTTGGAGAAAAATTAATTAATCTCTCAGCTTTTTTGATCACAGGTTTGCGCTGCATTGGATCATTCTGCGGCAAGTCTTTGAAGATAATTTTCGATTTTGAATTGGTGAGTTCGATAATTTTTTTGGCCAATTCTAGAATCGTAAATTCATCAGGATTGCCGAGATTAATCGGTCCAAATTCTTTCGAATCGAGATTCATAAAATTGATTACGCCTTCGATCAAATCATCGACGTAGCAAAATGATCTCGTCTGTTTTCCATCGCCGTAAATCGAGATGTCTTCGCCCTTTAAGGCCTGCACAATAAAATTAGAAACAACCCTTCCATCCTTGATAGCCATGCGCGGGCCGTAGGTGTTGAAGATGCGAATTATTTTTATCTCAACTCCATATTGCTGACGATAATCGTGAAAAAGAGTTTCGGCGACGCGCTTACCTTCATCATAACAAGAGCGCGTGCCCATCGTGTTCACATTGCCGAAATATTCTTCATTTTGCGGATGAACTAGAGGGTCGCCATAAATCTCAGAAGTTGAAGCCTGAATAATTTTCGCCTTCACGTTGCGCGCCAATTCAAGCATGTTGATCGCACCCATCACGCAAGTTTTTATCGTGTGAACTGGATTGTGTTGATAGTGAATTGGTGAGGCTGGGCAGGCGAAATTATAGATCTCGTCGATCTCCAAATGGATTGGTTGCGTGACGTCGTGACGAATCGCTTCAAAGCGCGGATTGGCGAGAAGATGTTCAATATTTTTTTTGTGACCGGAGAAATAATTGTCGAGCGAGATCACCTCATTGTTCTTTTCTGCCAAAAGTTTCTCACATAAAAACGAGCCAAGAAATCCCGCTCCACCTGTGACTAAAATTCTTTTCATTTTTTTTGTGATTGATGAGTTTTGTAAAAAAATTAACGACCCAACCGATAAATCGTAACCATGCTTCTCTCCGTAATAATTCCCTGCTACAACGAAAAAAACACAATCAATGCGATTATTGATGCGGTGAATAATTCGCCCTATCCGCACAAAGAAATTATCGTCATCGATGATTGTTCAACTGACGGTACGCGTGAGAAATTAAAAAATGAAATCGCGCCGTTAGTAGCGAAAATTATTTATCACGAAGTCAATCAAGGAAAGGGTGCGGCGCTTAGAAGTGGAATCGCTGCGGCGAGTGGAGATATCGTTATTATTCAAGATGCTGATTTGGAATATGATCCAAATGAATATCCAAAATTACTGGCGCCGATTTTAGAAAATAAAGCCGATGTGGTTTTCGGTTCTCGCTTCATCAGCGGCGATGCGCGTCGAGTTTTGTACTATTGGCATCGTCTTGGAAATGGCTTTCTGACAATGCTTTCAAACATCTTTACCAATCTCAATTTAACCGACATGGAAACCTGTTACAAAGTTTTCCGTCGTGAGATTATTCAACAAATTCGCATCGAAGAAAATCGTTTTGGTTTTGAGCCAGAAATCACCGCAAAAATTGCGAGATTGAATTGTCGAATTTACGAAATCGGCATCAGCTACTACGGCCGTACTTACGCCGAAGGCAAGAAAATCACTTGGAAAGACGGGGTTAGGGCGATCGTCTGCATTTTGAAATACAACTTATTTCGAGGTAAATAGTGAGTGATTACGGTGGAATAAAAGAGCTTCTGCTAATCGAAAAATATCTAAAAAATTACAATCGCGATTTGGTTTCAAAGCTCGCGGAATTTCTGAAAAATAAAGAGGTGCTGGAGTTCGGTGTGGGCATTGGAACTTTGGCAGAAATATGGAAATTGCAAAATGGAATATCTCCGGAATGTTTGGAGATTGATCGCAGTTTATGTGACTTAGTTATCCAGCGTGGATTCAAGTGTTACACAAGTCTTGATGAGGTCGCAAGAAATATGATGGAATCTACAGCTCAAACGTTCTGGAGCACATTGAAGATGACATCGAAATGCTCAGAAAATTACATTCTTTGCTGAAGAAAAATGCAGTAATCGCGATCTATGTTCCGGCATTTATGTGTTTATATTCCGGCTTGGATATTGCTGTCGGACATCATCGCAGATATGAAAAAGCAGAGCTAATAAAAAAATTAGAACAGGCGAATTTCAGAATTATCAAATGCCATTTTTTTGACAGTCTCGGATTTTTTGCTTCGCTGTTTTTGCCAAAATTTGGTTACAAAAATAATCCAAAAAATTTCCATTTTTACGATCGATGTATTTATCCTCTCAGCTCAATGCTTGATAAGCTCGGAGCGAAATATTTCTTTGGTAAAAATCTGCTAGTTATTGCACAAAAATTGGATCAATGAAGATCAAAACTAATCTAATATTAATCACAATTTTGTGCCTCTACGCAATTTTTCTTGCCGTAAAAGTTGGTGCTTATGCTGCGGGATCAGATTCATCCGGATATCTCAACGCTGCAAAATTAATCGCCTCGGGAAAGTTGCACGAAAAACAGCGCTTTATTGAGGGAATCGCTGAGTCAGAAATTTCGCAAAATGCTTACCTACCTCTCGGATTTGTGGCTTCGTCGCGTGAAGAAATAGTTCCGACATATCCGTTGGGATTGCCAATTTTAATTGCGCTAACCTCGTTTCTCGTTGGTTTTTCTGCCGCTCCGCATGTGGTGATTTGTCTTCATTCTCTCGCATCTTTGATTCTGATTTATCGGCTCGCTCGCATCTTAAATTTAGAAAAATTTTGGTCAGCGCTCGCAGCTATTTTGCTCGCGATAAATCCGTTATTTTTCAATTACTCGTTGCAGTTGATGAGCGATATGCCGTCACTTTTTTGGTGTGGATTGGCGGTGTTTTCTTCTTTAAAATCTAAAGAAAAAGCTAGTTGGGCAATAGTTGCTGGAGCCTCTGTGGGTATGGCTGTAATGATTAGACCAGTAAATATTTTAATCGCATTTCCGCTGCTGATTATTTTTGGTAAGAATTGGCGTAACTTAATTTATTGCGGTTTCGGTGGACTTCCTTTTGCCGCCGCTCTTTTGATTTTGAATCGCAATCTTTACGGACATTTTTTTACCACCGGATACGGAGATCTAAGTGAGCTATTTGGGACGCAATTTTTTCTCGCATCGATCGTTGCTTACGAAAAATATTTGTTACTTGAATTGACGCCGCTTGTGGTTCTCGCAATTGGAATATTTATGCCAAGTTTGTGGCGACAAAACCCAAGAAGATCGATCATTCTTACGGCATGGATTGCGCCATTTTTTATTTTCTATTCCTTCTATTGCTACACTAGCTGCTGTTGGTGGTACATGCGTTTCTTACTGCCAATTTTTCCAGCAATAATTTTGGCGATGGTTTTGACCTTGCGAGATATTTACGAGTCATTTCCAAAATTTCGCAGAACGATAATCATAACTTTTTTGAGCCTAACATTTTCGTGGCAGGCGAGTTTTTCTGCGGTATTTCCAGTCATCACAAACGAGAGTTCGGAATATTTTTTGGCGAGTAATTGGGTAAAAAATAATTTAGAAAAAGACTCAATTCTTATTGCGATGCAAACTAGTGGAGCGCTGCTTCAATACACAGAATTTCCAATTATTCGTTACGATTCAGTGACTCGAAGCGAGTTAGAAAAAATCAGCGAAGTTGCTAAAAAAAATCAGCGACCGATTTACGCGATGCTATTTTCTTTTGAGCTTGATGACGTGATGAAAACAAAATTTCCAGGCAAGTGGGAGAAGGTAAAAGAGACGAAACTAATAACGACTTGGAGACGCATTAATGAAAAATAATTTCGGGGCGATCGCAATATTTTTAATCGGAATCATCGGAGTAGTTTTTGCTTATCTGGTCAATGATGGCCTGCCTGGAGATCTTAACGACGCTCGTTTCAACATGTATGTTCTCGAGCATTTTTATCTTTCTCTTACCGGCCAAACCGGCGGCTTTCTTGATGCGTCGTTTTTTTATCCTTTGAGCAAAGTTATTTTATTTTCCGACAATCATTGGGGAACTGGGCTGATTTATTCTTACTTCAGATTCTTTGACGCAGAGCCAATCGAGGCATTTTCCTTTTGGTTTTTGGTCGGATTTATTCTGAATTATTGGTCAGCTTTTTACGTTTTACGCAAGTTGGAATTGTCCCAATTAGCAGCGGCAATGGGTGCATTTTTATTCACATTTGCTTTGCCAGTGATTGCACAAGATGGGCACTGTCAACTTATCTACCGCCCCTTTGTTCCCTTGGCTTTTCTGGCTTTTCATTATTACACAAAATCTAAAAATTTTTATCATCTCGCCGTCGTAGCTTTAATGGTTTCTTTGCAGTTTTTGATTTCGGTTTACAGCGGAATGTTTTTGGTTTTTTTCTTGATCGCTCTTGCTGTTGTCGAGCTGTTTTTGGTGTCACCAAATAAAATGAAAAATCTTCTTCCTAGGGAATTTTCTTGGACTAGGTCAATACCAATCTTAATCACTGCCGGCTTACTCCTACTACTCTTCGCCATTCCTTATTTTCAGGTAAAAAATCTTTACCATCTTGGCAGATCTTTTTTTGAGATCAGTTTGATGTTGCCGCGAATTCAGAGTTATTTTTTGGCTGATCGTTCAAATTTATGGTTCGCAGATTCTGCGATTTTCTCGCAATTACCGGCGCGCTGGGAACATCAAATGTTTATCGGAATCGGCGCATTTTTAGCGCTGCTGTTTCTTTATTTGCGCAAAGGTCTGATCGAGAAAAAATCTCTCGCGCAAAAATATGGATACGCGTTGCTTTTAATGATTTTTGCAACTTTATCGGTGAATGGATTCACTCTTTACATACTGCCTCTACTCACGATTCCCGGCGTTTCATCTCTTCGTTCAGTGTCGCGCGAAATCTTAGTGATGTTGTTTCCGATTAGTTATCTCGTTGCTTTTTCGATCGATAAAATTCGTCAGACAAATTTCGTTAATTTATCTTCTGCGGCCATCACCTCGATCATCTGCTTCTTAATTATCATTGATCCAATTTTTGCCGATAAATCAATTTCGCCGATTAAGGAATGGAGGGAGAGAATCGAAAATCTGCGAACAAAAATTAATCAACCAATCGATCAATCCTCAATTCTTGTTGTTTTGGCTAGTAAGGTGACGGATGAAATTGATGCGATGCTGCTCGCGCAGAAGTTGAATATTAAGACGATTAATGGCTACTCAGGAAATTTTCCAAGGCCTGGTTGGTACTTGATTGACACCTGTGACAAAGCCAAGGCGCGTCTTGAAGACGTCGAGGGAATAATGCAGAAAACCAAGCAAGAATTCGCATTAGATCGTAGCAAAATTGTCGCGGTTGGATTCTCCAAGAAATGCGATTTTACAACTTCTCGCTAATCTGTTTTTGGGCCACCCTGATAAACTCATCCACAGACATCACCTTCTGATTTTCTTCGCCCAATTTTCTCACCGAAACTGTTCCGCTTTCTGCTTCTTTTTTACCAACTGCCAAAATGTAGGGAGTTTTTTTCAAAGAATGTTCGCGGATTTTGTAATTGATTTTTTGAGCATCGCAATCCGCGTCAGCTCTGAATCCGTGCGATTTTAACTTTTCCAAAACTTCAAGCGCGTAAGCGTCAGAATCATTAGTGATTGTGGCGAGAGTCATTTGAGTTGGGGCGAGCCAAAGCGGAAATTTTCCGGCGTGATTTTCGATCAAAATTCCGATGAATCTTTCAAAACTTCCGAGAATTGCGCGATGCAACATGACCGGATGATGCTTAGAGCCATCTGATGCGATGTAATGAGCGTCTAATCTTTTTGGTAAAATAAAATCGACTTGCAGAGTTCCGCATTGCCATTCACGACCAATCGCATCGATTAAAGTGAATTCAAGTTTAGGCCCGTAAAATGCGCCTTCGCCGGGATTCATTTCGCAATCCAAGTTCGCAACTTTCACTGCTTGCGCTAAAGCATTTTCGGCGCGATCCCAAGTCTCGTCTGATCCCGCACGTTTTTCTGGGCGAGTTGAAAATTTTACCTTCACGTGATCGAAGCCGAAATCTCGGTAAACTTCTTTGAGCAATTTGCAGAAATTTACGGTCTCTTCATTGATCTGATCTTCTTCACAAAAAATATGTGCATCGTCTTGTGTAAAGGCACGAACGCGCATGATGCCGTGAAGAGATCCGGAAGTTTCATTGCGGTGACAAGAGCCAAATTCTGCCATTCTAAGTGGAAGTTGGCGGTAAGATTTTAGCGACTGATTAAAAATCTGCACGTGGCACGGACAGTTCATCGGCTTGATCGCAAGCGTTCTCTCTTCGCTTTCTGAAACAAACATGTGCTCACGGAATTTTTCCCAGTGACCCGATTTCTCCCACAAAATTTTATCGACCATTTGCGGAGTTTTGACTTCAACGTAATTATTTTTTTCGAGTTTTTGGCGAATGTAATTTTCGATTTCGCGATAAATCACCCAACCATTTGGATGCCAAAATACTGAGCCGACAGCCTCTTCCTGAACGTGAAATAAATCCATCGCTCTGCCAATTTTTCGGTGATCGCGCTTCTCTGCTTCTTCGAGCATGTGCAGATGATTCTTGAGCGACTCCTCACTTTCCCACGCAGTTCCGTAGATGCGTTGCAACATTTCATTTTTCGCATCACCGCGCCAGTAAGCGCCGGCGAGTTTCATCAATTTAAAATGTTTGATGTGTGAAGTTGAAGGTGCATGCGGGCCGCGGCAGAGGTCGATGAAATTACCTTGGCGGTAGAGCGAAATATCTTCGTTGGCGGGAATCGAAGCGATGATTTCAGCTTTGTATTTTTCACCGATTGAATCGAAAAATTTCACCGCATCGTCGCGTTTCCAAACTTCGCGGATCAGCTGCTCGTCTCGCTTCACGATCTCACGCATTTTTGCTTCGATCTTTTCTAAATCTTCCAAAAGGAAATGTTCTTTGCGGGCGAAGTCGTAAAAAAAACCATTTTCAATCGCTGGTCCGATGGTGACTTGAGCGTCGGGGAATAGCTCTTTTACCGCTTGTGCCATGATGTGAGCAGCATCGTGACGAATAATTTCTAAAGCATCCACACCAGATTTTGGCGTAATAATTTCGATTTGAGCATCTGATTCAATCTCGCGCGAAAGATCGCGCAACTCCCCATTTACCTTGATTGCCAGCGCAACCTTTCCAAGTGAAATGGAAATTGATTTAGCGATTTCTGCGCCAGAAATTCCGCGTGAAAATTCGCGCGCAGCACCATCTGGAAAAGTGATTTTTATTTGATCTGACATTGAAAGTTAGAATTTGATTCGCTCTATTGCGCGCCGCAAAATCAACTACACGTCGAAGTTTTCAATCACTCAGATATTTCAGAAGTTTTATGTGGGGCTATAGCGCAGTTGGTAGCGCGCTTGCATGGCATGCAAGAGGTCTCGAGTTCGAATCTCGATAGCTCCACCACGCTTCTCTCTTACGAGCTAAGCGTTACTGCGCAGCCTTCAGGCGAAGCACGCGGGCTGTTCCAACAAACTCATACTAATTTCTTATCACCCTAAGAAATGCATTACACCTCACTGCTGTCCGGTTAAGAATTTTTTAATCTCCTTAAGAGAAACTTGTAGTCATGCTAATCGCTCAGCAAAAATTGAATCAGCAAGATTAGAGCTAGAGATCCAAGGCAGAAAAAGGTGCAAAACATTCCGCTTTGTCGGTAAAGAAAATTTTTATTTTTGGTCTCGGACTCGACTATTCCGTAGGCGTGAAGCGTGCGACCAATCACAAATAGAGAGCCGAAAAGATTAAGATAAACTCCCTCCAGCCCTTGTAATTCGGTGATTAAAAGCGTGAGTAAAAAGATTGGAGTATATTCAACAAAGTTGCCGTGCGCTCGAATTCTACGCTTTAATTTATCGTCATTGCCGTCATTGAGAGAAGCGCCAGCAGATCTTCTCGCGCCTATGACCTTAGCCGATAGCACGATTAAAATTATTACCAAAATTGCTGCGTAGAGAGATGTTGTCATAAATTATTTTTTGATTGCTGAGGATTTTTCTAATCCTCTTTTGAAGGCCTCCAAGCACCTAATCCGCGCGAGTTTGTGATCAACTAACGGCTCGGGATATTTGTTGGTTCCAAATTCTGGCACCCATTTTTTGATGTATTTTTTTTCGGGATCGAATTTTTCGGTTTGGCTTTCGGGATTGAAAATTCGGAAATAAGGAGCGCCGTCGCAGCCGCTGCCAACCACCCATTGCCAACCTCCAACGTTGCTTGCCAGATCGTAATCAAGAAGTTTTTCAGCGAAATATTTTTCGCCCCAGCGCCAATCGATTAAAAGATGTTTACACAAAAAACTGGCAACAATCATTCGTACGCGATTGTGCATGAAGCCAGTTGTGTTCAGCTCTCGCATGCCAGCGTCAACAATTGGGTAGCCGGTTTTTCCTTCACACCATTTTTGAAAATCTTCCAAATTATTATTCCAAGAAATCTGGTCGTAGCTTGGTTTGAAAGAGTTGGTGGCAGAGTGCGGAAAGTGGTAAAGAATCATTTGGTAGAAGTCGCGCCAGATCAATTCATTGAGCCATTTTTCGTTTTGAATAATGGCGACGCGACAAATTTGACGAATGCTGATTGTGCCAAATCTCAAATGCAGACTCAGGCGGCTAGTGCCTTGAACAGCAGGAAAATCGCGGTTTGCGGTGTAGTTGGAAATTGTTTTTAAGTCGATTTTTCGCTCAGGAAAAAAAGCAAAATCAAAATCTTCAAAACCAATTTCAGAAATTTTTGGCGCAGAAAAAGGCGCGCAACGCAGAAAATTTTTCTGATAATTTTCGCTCGGGTAAGACTGCAAATAAAATTCATTTGCGACTTTTTTCCACTTATTGGCGTAGGGCGTAAAAACGGTGTAGGGTTTTTTGTCGTCTTTTAAAATTTCATCTTTTTCAAAAATGACTTGGTCTTTCGCGCCTTTAAAATCAATGCCTCGCGCCTTTAGAAGATTGTAAATTTCTTTGTCGCGATTTTGCGCGTAAGGTTCGTAATCGCGATTGGTAAAGACGGTTTTTATTTCGTAATCACTCAACAAATTTTCAAAAATTTCTCGCGGTTTGTCGTAAAAAATTTTTAGAGAAGAGCCGAATTTTTCGAGTTCATTTTTTAGGCGCAGAACCTCTTGGTGAATGAATAAAACCCGTGCGTCTTTTTTGTTTTTAAGCTGGTCGAGAATGTCGCGATCAAAAATAAAAATTGGCAAAATTGCCGAGCTGGATTTCAAGGCCATCCAAAGTGCGGCATTGTCGTAAAGTCTGAGATCGCGACGAAACCAGAAAATTGAAATCGGTTGTTTTAGTGACAATTTTTAAGTTTTTTTGAGTGAGAAAATTGAGATTTTGTCCGTACGGTCAAAATTCAGAGAAAACCTTGTTTAGCCCTTTATTTTCAAGGTTGCACAGGGTGTGTAAAATTTAGCGAAATTTTGCTAAAATTAAGTGAGTCAGAATTTTTTAATTGAGATTTTTTTGTTCTTAATTCTGTACAAAACATGTCGTGAAAATTTGTGATCTGGCGCAATTTTTGGATGCAGAAAATCATCTTTTTCGTCGCGCGTCATTCCGATTTTTTCCATTACATTTCGTGACGCTTTGTTTTCTGGAACGGTGAAGGAAACGACTTCTTTCAAGTGCAATTCTTCAAAAGCAAATCGCAAAACTTCGCGCGCACCTTCAGTGGCGTAACCCTTGCCGAAATGTTGTGAAGCAAGGCGCCAACCGATTTCGATTGCTGGCGTAAAATGTGCTTCAAATTGCGGAATTGCTAATCCAACAAAGCCGATAAATTCGTGAGTTTCTTTCAACTCAATCGCGAATTTTCCAAATCCATTTTCAACGAAACTTTGATTGTATCCCGCCGCTGCCAGCCTTGATTCTTCTTCACTCCACAAGCTCGGAAAAAATTCCATTACGCGTGGATCTTGATTCATTGCGACGTAAGTTGAGACGTCTGAATCGCGCCATTCGCGCAGAATTAATCTTTCAGTCGCAAGCAACATCTAGCGATCTCCAGCGCCGCCTTTTTTCAAATTAGATTTCACATTCGATTTTTTAACACCCGCAGAGCCACCAACAACAACGGCCTTCTTACCACTTTTTTTGCCGCCTCTGGTATTGAAAGGATCGGTAACAAACGGCGAAAGTTTTTTCACCGGTTTGAATTCTGGAATTACTTTTTTTGTGTCGTTGGTTGTCATGTTTTTAGTTTTTTAGTTTGTTATTTTTTCAAGTTTAGAGGCTGCTAACTAAACATCTCTCTTAATCTTTTTAGAATTTCTGTTGTCACTTTACCGTCTAATTCACCCAATTTTTTCTTGAGTCGAGATTTGTCGACAGACCTGATTTGATCCAACAGAACCTCTCCATTTTTATTATTAAAGTTTACCGAAATTCTTGATGCCCAACCTCTCGTTACGCTTGTCATCGGAGCAATAATCACCGTGTTGATTGATTCATTCATTTCGTCCGGACTGATGATCACAGCTGGTCGCGTTTTACTTATTTCTTTACCCATTACTGGATCGAGTTTTACCAGATAAACATTAAATCTTTTCATGTGATGTGAGTGTGGAGTTGATCAAAGTTTTAGATCACCATTCCCATTCTTCTTGATCGAATTTGTTTTGGAATTCCATGGGTTTTTCCGATTTTTTTAGCGGTTTTTTGTCAACCTTAAATGACTCCCTCCAACCTTCACGCGGCTTCTTCTTCGCTGTTTCAATGATCAGCTTTTTCTTGTCGATTGTCAGAGTGACTTCACTGCCAAAATGGCATTGTTCAAAAACAGATTTCGGAATTCTTATCCCTTTTGAATTTCCGATTTGAACGATCTTTGCGAGCATTTTTTAAAATGGTTTTATTAACGGTTAGTGGTCACAAAGTAATTACGTGATTTTAGATCGGAAGGAGTTATTCGATTTTAAAATAATCACATCATTCCTGCAAAGGCGGGGATCCAGAACAACAAACTCAGAATTGGTAAACTGTCCCCGGATTACCCCAAACCCCGACCTGCATCGGTAACACAACCTAGACTTCGGTTACATCAAGAATAATTTGAGGTAGGTTAATGAAGCTAACATCATATAAAATATCTTCGCCATATTTGTACCTATCTACTATTGATTTTAATTCATCAACATGGGACTCAAAAATAGTAAATCGAAAAGATTTGGAATAGTTTGCGGAATCTTTGTCTGTTAGGATCTCTACAGTTAATTTATACTCGCCAGAATTCCAAACAAAGTGTTGATCGAAAAAATTTCTAAGCGGAACAGTGTAATTTTCATCTGCCTCAACAATCTTTTGTGCTGCTTTTTCTTTTGATGATCGAGAATCTAATTTTATTCTTAAATCGTTTAAGAGATTTCTACGTAGGTCTAAATATATTCGGTTATTTTCACGATTAAAAAAGTTGAGTAAGTTTA
The DNA here is from genome assembly GCA_018970485.1 of Pseudomonadota bacterium. Taxonomy (GTDB): domain Bacteria; phylum Pseudomonadota; class Alphaproteobacteria; order Rickettsiales; family UBA1997; genus UBA2645. Next base: position 19,787 of record JAGWWH010000015.1, read on the forward strand.
TGATGTGCCCCCAATCTTCTCCGGGCTTGATCGAAAAAGTAGTAAATAAAATCCCATTTTTGTCACTAGGTGTTTGTAAATAATTTTGAGTTGGAAGATTAATTTGCACTTCATTATCGGATTCGATTTTGGCATTAATTTTTCTAATTTTTATTTTTCTCCCTCCGACATTTGATATCATAATGTGTAGTTGAAGATTTGGGTTACCAACCTTGTGTGTAAGACAAATTTTTGAATGAAGTTCAAATTCTATTCTAGCTCTCTTGAACCATATTCGAATTGGAGGAAGTTGAGAGAGTAATATTGCAATGGCTGAAAATACCACTGACCAAAAAGTCCAATCCGAATAAAATGAGGTAGAAATTGCTGGAATTATTGTCTGCATAACGAGCTACAATTTGTTAAAAAAATTTACTCTGCCTTCACATAAACTTTCGACCCAAACTCCTTAAATTTCTCACTCATCTCTTCCATTCCTTTTTCAGCTTCTTTTTGCTTGGCAGCGTAGTCTCTCACATCCTGCGTGATTTTCATTGAGCAGAATTTTGGGCCGCACATGGAGCAGAAGTGAGCTACCTTCGCACCCTGCGCCGGCAAGGTTTCATCGTGGTAAGATTTGGCTTTTTCGGGGTCGAGTGACAAGTTGAATTGATCTTCCCAGCGGAATTCAAATCGGGCTTTTGAAAGTTCGTCGTCGTGAAGGCGGGCGATTTTTTTACCCTTGGCCAAGTCTGCGGCGTGAGCGGCGAGTTTGTAGGTGATAACGCCTTCGCGAACGTCTTCTTTATTTGGCAAACCTAAATGTTCTTTTGGGGTTACGTAGCAAAGCATTGCGGTGCCAAACCAGCCAATCATTGCTGCACCAATTGCGGAAGTGATGTGGTCGTAACCCGGAGCGATGTCGGTGGTTAAGGGCCCGAGAGTGTAGAATGGCGCCTCATGGCACCAATCAAGTTGCTTATCCATATTTTCTTTAATCAAGTGCATTGGCACATGTCCCGGGCCTTCGACCATCACTTGACAATCGTGCTCCCACGCGAGTTTTGTTAACTCACCTAAAGTTTTTAATTCGCCTAATTGTGCTTCGTCATTGGCATCAGCAATTGAACCCGGGCGTAGGCCGTCGCCCAAAGAAAATGCTACGTCATATTTTTTCATGATCTCGCAAATTTCTTCAAAATTGGTGTAGAGGAAATTTTCTTTGTGATGCGACAAACACCATTTCGCCATGATTGAACCACCGCGCGACACAATACCCGTAATGCGATTGGCGGTGAGCGGAACGTAGCGAAGCAGAACACCGGCGTGAATTGTAAAATAATCAACACCTTGCTCAGCTTGCTCAATCAGCGTGTCGCGGAAAATTTCCCAAGTTAAATCTTCAGCAACTCCGCCAACTTTTTCCAAGGCTTGATAAATTGGCACCGTGCCAACTGGCACTGGGCAATTGCGAATGATCCATTCGCGAATGTTGTGAATGTTTTTGCCAGTAGACAAATCCATCAAAGTATCAGCGCCAAAACGTGTGGCCCAAATCATTTTTTCAACTTCTTCTTCAACGCCAGAAAAAATCGCCGAATTGCCAATATTGGCGTTGATTTTCACCAAGAAATTGCGGCCGATAATCATCGGCTCAGATTCGGGGTGATTGATGTTGTTTGGAATAATGGCGCGCCCCATCGCAATTTCATCGCGCACAAATTCTGCCGTTATGATGTCGGGGCAAATGGCGCCGAATTTTTCGCCAGAATATTTTGAATCTTTAATCAATTTTTCGCGGCGGATATTTTCTCGAACTGCCACATATTCCATTTCTTTGGTGATGATGCCGGCGCGAGCGTAAGCCATTTGCGTTGGCTTTTGGCCGGCTTTGGCGCGAAGTGGTTTGAATTGCGACAGATCAAATTCTGGAGCGGAAGGTTTGGCGTCGCCAAATAAAATGCCGTTATCTTCGGGCTTAACTTTGCGGCCCTCAATTGCTTCAACATCGCCGCGCTCTTTGATCCAGCTTTCGCGCAATTTTGGCAGACCTTTGTTTAAATCAATTTTATCTAAAAAATCTTGATCGGAGTAGACGCCAGAAGGGTCGTAGACCGTGAAATATTTGGCTTCTGATGTTTCTGAAAGCTTGATTTCGCGCATTGCAACTTTGACATCGGGAAATCTTTCGCTTGGAACGTAGATTTTTTTAGAGGCGGGAAGGGGTCCTAAAGTAAGTTTTTTGCTGATCATTTTTTTAAGTGTCTGGATTTTTTAGTTCGTCATCCCCGCGAAGGCGGGGATCCAGGAGATTTTCACGCACTGGAAGTTTCCTGGATCCCCGCCTTCGCGGGGATGACGGACTGAAATAAAGGAGTCGATTCTGCTATTTTTTAAACATTTGAAGCATGCGCCAAGTGACGAGGAATCCGCCGAAGATGTTGATTGAGGCGATAACGATGGCGAGAAAGCTGATGATGGAGATGAGGCTGAAACTTTTTGCCGAACCAAGAGCAATAATTGCGCCGACAATGATGATTCCAGATATTGCGTTGGTTACAGCCATAAGCGGGGTGTGCAAAGCGGGCGTTACCCTCCAAACCACGAAATAGCCAACGAAGCAGGCTAAAACAAAAACCGTCAAACCAAAAATAAACGGACTAACTCCGCCAGCATTAGCGGCGTTATAGCTCATTTCGGCGATTTTATTGATGAGAAGATCGGAGTTTTTGGTGATTTGATCGGATAATTCGATGATTTCTTGAAGGTCACTCATGTCAGAAAAAATTGCGATTTAATTAAAATCTTAAGGAGCGCGGACGCTACATAGCTCTGAATCCTCAAGTCAATTACAAACTCGTTGACTTGCCACAAGGCCGTTCCTAAAAGGCGCGCCCCAAAAAAAATTTCCAAAAAGTCGTTAAAATACCAATCAAAATATTGGGGCGTAGCCAAGCGGTAAGGCAGCGGTTTTTGATACCGCCATCGTAGGTTCGAATCCTGCCGCCCCAACCAACTTTTTTCGTTGCACTGCCCGCGTAACGAATTCGATATTTACTAGAAACTCGAACTGAGGCGGCAGGATTTGAACCGTCATAGGTTCGACAATCTTTGTAATTTTTCTTAGCGAGTGAAACGAGTTTAGAAAAATCTAAAAGATTGCGAGCGCGAATGCGCTCCATCCTGCCTCTCACACCACACCCTAACAATCCCAACACCCATCACCCATGGTTGCCAAGATAAAAACCTTCTCCTTTTTGGGGATTGAAGTCGTTCCCATTGATGTCCAAGTAAAAATTTCTCCCGGTGCGCCGAGTTTTACGATCGTTGGTTTGCCCGACAAAGCTGTCGGTGAATCGAAAGAGCGTGTTCGTGCTGCGATCTCATCCACCGGCCTTTCGTGGCCTTACAAAAAAATCACCATTAATCTCGCGCCCGCTGATTTGCAAAAAGAGGGCAGTCATTTTGATCTCGCGATTGCGCTGGGAATCATGCTGGAAATTGGCGTTTTGCTGCCGGAATCAATCGAGAATTTTTTCGTTTTAGGTGAGCTTTCTTTGGATGGTTCGATTGCATCTGTGGGTGGAATAATTTCTGCGGCGATTGGGGCAAATCAGTTTAACTGCGGAATAATTTGTCCAAAAGAAAATGGGCGCGAAGCTGCTTGGGCTGGGGATTTAGAGATTATTGCGGCGCCGGATATTTTAACTTTGATCAATCATCTCAAAGGCGAACAAGTTTTGGCGCGGCCAGAAACGACGAAGATTTTTACGGAAAAAAATTATCCAGATTTGCTTGATGTGAAAGGTCAAGAAACCGCAAAACGTGCGCTCGAAATTGCCGCGGCGGGCGGTCACAATTTATTGATGGTTGGACCTCCCGGCACCGGAAAATCAATGCTCGCGTCAAGAATGCCGGGAATTTTACCGCCGTGCGATTTGGAAGAAATTCTTGAGATCAACATGATCGCCAGCGTGAGCGGAAAATTGCTCGACGGCAAATTAATCACCGCGCGACCTTATCGTGAAGTGCATCATTCTTGCTCAATGCCAGCGATGGTTGGTGGTGGTGCTAAAGCCAAGCCTGGTGAGGCTTCACTCGCGCATCGGGGAGTTTTATTTTTGGATGAATTAGCAGAATTTCCGCGTCAGGTTTTGGACTCACTTCGCCAACCGCTTGAAACCGGAAATGTCAGCATTTCGCGAGTTAATTCACACATCACTTACCCAGCAAATTTTCAATTAGTTGCGGCGATGAATCCTTGTCGCTGCGGCTTTCTTGGCGATGCCGCGCGCGAATGTAAAAAGGCTCCAAACTGCGGTGAAGATTACAAAAATAAAATTTCCGGCCCGTTTTTAGATCGCATCGACATCATCGTAAATGTTGGGGCGGTTGATCTTTTTTCTGAGAAGAAATTACAAAATGGCGAAAGATCAGAAGTGGTTAAAGCTAGAGTTATCAAGGCGCGCGAGATTCAGAAAAAAAGACAGAAAGAAAAAACTAACTCAGAAATCGACGGAGAAATTTTAGAAAAATTCTGCGCGCTGAATGAAGAAGGACAAAAAATCCTGCAAAATTTCGCACAAAAATCTCACAGCTCGATGCGGGGAATTACTAGGATTCTAAGGGTCGCGCGCTCGATTGCAGATTTGGAAGGAGCAGAATCAATCAATTCGCGCCACTTGTTGGAAGCGGTTTCTTATCGTCGGAAGATTTAGTTAATTACTTTGTCGAGCCAAGTAACAAGCGAAACTGCAGCGATTAACATTACAAACATTTTGACGGTGAGTTTGTACTCTAAAGATTCAATTTTGTGATCAAGAATCTCTAAATCTTTTTTTACAGAAATTATATCGAGCTTGGTTGCTAATCCTTCAGTTGATTGCATCTGAGTTTCTTTAATCGCTTCAGCAATTTCCTCCGAGATTTTTCGATCCAATCCAGCTTTTTGTAATCTGTTAGAGAATTGTAGGGTGTCTACGGTGAAGAAAGGCATTGTAGTAGTGGTCATGGGTTTTAGGTTTTTTGGGTGAGTGGGTGCGGCGCAAGCTAGGTAGAGCTCCAAAAAGTTTCAATGTCAAAAAATGAGTAACGGCGTCATCGCTTCTGATCCAAAAAATTCTTGCTGGGTGTTTGCTTCTGCCGGTTCCGGCAAGACAAAAATTCTCGTTGATCGCGTTGTGCGTTTGTTGCTCGACGGCGTTTCTCCGAATAAAATTTTGTGTTTAACTTTTACCAAAGTTGGTGCGGCGGAGATGCAGGAAAGAATTAATTCTAGACTCGCCGAGCTAGTATTGGTAAGTGACGGCGAGCTTTTAGAAAAATTACGCGAGTTAAATGGAAAATCTCCAAGCGCAGATTTACTAAAAAAAGCACGTACGCTTTTTGCAAAAATTCTCGATTCAGAAGCGCGAATAAAAGTTCAAACAATTCACGCTTTTTGTCAGACTCTGATCAAGATTTTTCCCTTTGAAGCCAAGGTTAAACCGAGTTTTGAGGTGTTAGAAAAAGTGCAGGAAAGATTGCTGCTCGAGCGCGCGCAAAAAGAAGCGATTCGTGATGAATCGGTCAGTGATTTGGTGAGAGAAATTAGTGGAAAACTTCACGACGAGAGGCTCTCAGATCTGCTCGAAATACTGCTCAATAAAAAAGAGAAATTACGTTTTGAATTTAAAAATCTTGGCGATCCACAAGAAATTTTTCAGAAATTTTTGAATAAATTAAATCGCGAAGAAAATTTACAACTGGCTTCTGACTTAGAAAATAGCGGCTTGGTAACTAATGAAAAAATTGCCGCTAAGGTTAGAAAATTTTTTAAAGAACCAAAATTAGAAAATTTTTCTACTTACCAATCAGCATTTTTTACCGATAAAAATGAGCCAAGAAAAATTCCCGGAAAAAACCTCGGAGAACTTGTCAGAGTAATAGAAAAGCAATGTGCTCTGATCGAAGAATTCAGCGAAGAAATAAACACACTTAACATTGAAAAAGACACCGATCTTCTTCTGCGCTTCACCCAAAAAGTTCTGCAAAATTATTCAAAATTAAAAGAGCAGCACGGTCTTCTCGACTACAATGACTTGATTATCGAGACCAACAAACTCTTGGCTAATCCAGATTTTTCCGATTGGGTAAAAATGAAAATGGATGGCAGTTTCGATCACATTTTAATCGACGAATCGCAGGATACGAATCGTCAGCAATGGTCTATTATTAAGGCTTTGTGCGAGGATTTTTTCTCCGGACTTAGTCTTTCAAATAATCAAAGAAGTATTTTTATTGTTGGTGATGAGAAGCAGTCGATCTACTCTTTTCAAGGCGCCGAGCCGGATATTAGCAGTGAAATTTTTTCTTATTTCAGAAATAAATTTGGTGATCAGTTTAAAAAAATTGAACTACACGATTCTTATCGATCCAAGGCAGAAGTGCTCGCAGCGGTAGATAAAGTTTTTTTAAATCCACAAAGAAAAGCGGCGATTAGCAAAGAGAGTGAATTTAGCGGACATCGTGCAACTCGCTCTGGTAAAGGTTTGGTAAAGGTTTGGCCAAAAGAAACTGACTCGGAAATTTTAGTAAAAAAAATTAGCGAGTGGATCGCCGATAAAAATTTCGGTGATGTAATGATCCTTTTGCGCACTCGTACCAACGGTTTGCTTGATCAGTTGGTGAAAGTTTTTAACCGTCAGAAAATTCCTTTTACTAGTATTTCTCGAGTGAAATTTAGCGAAAGTTTGGTTGTACAAGATTTGCTTGCAGCCGCGCGATTCGTGCTTTTGCCGCAAGATGATTTGAATTTGGCCTGCTTGCTTAAATCACCACTTTTTAATTTTAGCGAAGATGATTTGTTGAAAATATGCCTAAAAAAGAACATCGAAGAAACCACAATTTACAAGGCTTTGGAAGGATCAGAGGTTAGAAAAAAATTAGATGAATTAATCGTGAGCTCAAAAGAATTAAACTGTTTTGAGTTCTTTTATTCTCTTTCTTCCCCAAATCGCGAGGACTCAGAAATATTGAATAAATTTCTCTCGATCGTTTTTGATTTTTGCCAAAAAAATTTACCGAACCTGCAAAAGTTTTTGGAATTCGTCGAAAAAATTGATCCAGAAATTTCGCTTTCTGAAGCAGAAAATGATCGCGTGAGAATTAGTACAATTCACGGCGCGAAGGGCCTTCAAGCTAAGTTAGTATTGATTCCAGATTGTGATTTTGATTTAAGAAAATCGCTCAGCGCTAAAGAAAAAATTCTCTGGATCGAAGATGGATCGCCAATCTGGTGCGCGAATAAATCTTGCGAAAATAAGTTGGTAAAAATTTATCGCCAAAAGCGATTTAAGGAAATCTCCGATGAGAGTTTGCGCTTACTCTATGTTGCAATGACTCGCGCTGAAGATGAGTTGCACATTGCTGGATTTGGCAATTCTACTGATTCACAATCTTGGTACGAAATAATTAACGAAACTCTTACAGCTAACAGTGTCTAAAAAAGTTAAGGTCGCAATTCTGATATCTGGTCGTGGAAGTAATATGCGAGCGCTTGTGCAGGCTTGTGAAAATCCAGAATTTCCGGCAGAAATTGTTTTGATTGTTTCAAATAAAAAAGATGCAGCGGGCTTGGAATTTGCGCGCGAAAAAAAAATTCCAACCGCAATATTTGATCACAAAAATTTTGCTTCGCGTGAAGATTTTGATAAAAAAATGAGCGAAGAAATTAGTAAATTTGGTACGGAAATAATTTGTCTCGCCGGCTTCATGCGCTTGCTTTCTGCTTGGTTTGTAGAGCGTTGGTTTGATCGCTTAATTAACATCCATCCATCACTTCTTCCTGATTTTAAAGGTGCCGATGCGGTTGGCGATGCGATTAAAGCTGGTGCAAAAATTTCTGGCTGCACGGTGCATTTTGTGCGCGAAGAAATGGACTCGGGACCGATCATATTGCAAGCCTCGGTTCCAGTAATAGATGGTGATTCGAAAGAAACTCTTGCTGCAAAAATTTTGCGTGAAGAGCATCGGATTTATCCCGAAAGTTTAAAAATTATTTGTCAAAAAATTCTAAGTTAGAAATGAAAACTCTTCCTTTAATCATCGCCCCCAATCCAATATTGAAGCAGATTTCCAAGCCTGTTGATACCATCGATAATGCTCTGCGTCACTTCTTAAAAGATATGGTTCAGACGATGTATTATGAGCAAGGAGTTGGCTTGGCAGCAGTGCAGGTTGGGGTTTTAAAAAGAATTGTGGTGATTGATGTCGATTACAAAATAGAGGAAGATGACCACCACCATCACGGGGATCATTGCAATCACAATCACATCATCAATACCAACCCGCGCTATTTTATTAATCCGGAAATTGTTGCATCCTCGAAAGAATTTTCTTCCTACAACGAAGGTTGTTTATCTTTTCCTGGTGCGCGTTCCGAGGTGAAGCGTCCCGATGTGGTTACGGTAAAATATCTTGATTTCAACGGACAGGAGAAAACAGAAAAGATGGAAGGACTTCTTGCCACTTGTATACAGCATGAAATTGATCATCTCAACGGCATCACTTTCGTTGATCATATTTCCAAAATAAAACGCGAAATGATCCTTAAAAAAATCAGAAAAAATCAGAGTTAATGAATTATTATCGTTACAAGGCCATCAATAATGATGGCAAATATTCGAGTGGTAAAATGGCTGCAGAAAATCCTTCTGAGCTTGTGAGTTTACTGCGCGCTACTCAACTAGAGTTGGTCTCATTTAAAGAGGAAAAATCTGGTAGAAGTTTATTTGGAACTTCGATCAAACCAAAAGATGTCATTACTATTTTTGTGCACCTGGAGCAGTTGGAAAGAACGGGAGTTCCAATCGCTGAATCAATCCAAGATTTAGTTGAAAGTGCTGATTCCCAAGAGATCAAAACCCTGATGGGCGAAGTTGCAGAATCGATCAAAAATGGTAGTCTCTTCTCTGAGAGCTTAGCCAAGCATACTCATATTTTTAGCAATACTTACATCGGTTTGATTGCGATGGGAGAGAAGACGGGTAATCTTTCCAACGCTTTCACAAGTATTATTGATGACATCAAGTGGAGTATGGATATTAAGCGCAAAACCAGAAAAGCGACTACAGGCCCAATGTTTGGTATTCTCCTTATGTTTATTATTTTGGGAATCATGACTTCAGTTGTAGTGCCAAAGGTGACGGGTTTTTTAGCAACACAAGATATCAAACTTCCCATCGTTACTGTAGCTTTGATTGGCTTTTCTGACTTCGTGAAAGGAAATTGGTATTTCATCATTCTTACTCCTCCAATCGTTTTCACCGCAGTTAAAATCATGAGAAAATCCTCGGAAGAACTCGCTGTGATCATTGATGATTTTAAACTGAAACTACCGATTTTTGGTCCGATTATTAGCAAGATTGATGCGGCAAAATTTTGTCAGTTTTTTTCAATGACATTTAAAAGCGGTCTTGGCGTTCTGGAGTGTTTGGAAGCCTCTAGTGGTGTAATCAAAAATATGGCGATCAAAAAAAGTATTATCGCAGTGAAGCAGCAAGTTTCTGATGGACAATCCCTATCAAAATCAATCTCAGCGACAGGATACTTCCCAAATCTCGTGGTCAGAATGTTTAAGATTGGTGAGGAGAGCGGTAACATGGAAAGCGCTCTAAATAATATCAAATTCTTCTACGATCGTGAAATTAATGACTCGATCGATCGTTTGGTGGGAATGATTCAGCCTGCGATAACCATCGTAATGGGTGGTATGATTGCTTGGATTACAATCGGCGTTTTTGGCCCGATTTATTCGACCTTCTCAAACATCAAATAAACCACCTCTTACTAAAATTTGAGATAAGTTTTTAAGAATAAAATGGACCCAAAAAAACTTCGCGAAACTTTAGGATTATTTTCAACCGGCGTAATCATTGCCTGCGCGCGACGTAAAAATTTTTTAGAAGAAAATTTCTTCTCGGAAAAATTTTTTATCGACAAAAATTTGGTCGGAAAATTTGAGGAATTTTGGCAAAACTTTTTGCAGGAAAATTCTTTTGCTAAAAAGTTTGAGAGCAAAATTTCCACGCAGAATTTTTTGGAAAAAATCAAAAAAATTTTCGCCGCCGAATTTTTTGGAATGACGATTAATTCATTCACTTCTGTTTCTCTAAACCCTTCTCTGGTCTCTTTTTGCATCGATAATAAATCGGCAAACCTCAAATTTTTTAAGAAGAATCGTTACTTCTCTCTAAATGTTTTAAGTCAAGAACAGCAAGGCTTGGCAACTGCTTTTGCTACGCCGAGAAATTCTAAAAAATGGGGAGTAGAGCCATATTTTTTTGGTCAAAAAGGAAATCCAATTTTTCAAAATTCTTTGGCATTTTTTGAATGCAAAAAACATCGCGTGATCAAGTGCGGAGATCATCACATCATCATCGGTGAAGTGCTAGATTGCGGAAAAGTAAATGACGCAAAACCGCTGATTTATTATCGCGGTAAATTCGATTCTCTAAACAGTTAGAACCAGCGATCCCATGGTTTTACGACTTTCTAAATCTTTGTGCGCTTTGGCAAAATCTTTGAAGGCGTAAGTAGTAACTTTTGGTTTTAAAATCCCATCTTTCAGTCCAGCAAAAACTTCGTTAGCAGAAAGTGTGAGTTCGATACGATTCGATTTGTAGATGGATAGAGTAGGGCGTGTAAGATAAAGAGAATTCAGCAGTAATCGATTCAAATCGAGTTTCTCGTTATTCCCAGAAGATTCTCCAAAACTCACGCACATTCCCATCGGCCAAAGGCATTCCAAAGATTTTTCCAAAGTATCCTTTCCGACTGAATCGTAAACCAATCCAACACCTTCGTGATTGGTGATTTTCGCCACCTCTTCGACAAAGTTTGTGTCTTTATAATTTATGACGTGATCGCAGCCATTTCCTTTGGCGAAAGATATTTTGTCATTTGATCCGACCGTACCAATAACCTCTAAACCAAGATGTTTAGCCCATTGGCAAACTAAATGACCAACTCCACCTGCAGCGGCGTGAACAAGAATTTTTTTAGCACGAACTGAGATGTAAACCCGATGCAATAAAGTGTGAGCCATTAAGCCTTTAAGCAAAGATCCGGCGACTTGCACATCAGTTAATTCTTGGGGAGGAAGAACCAAATGACGCTGATCAATCACACGTTTTTCGGCGTAAGCACCAATGCCTCCCGTGGCATAAGCAACACGCTCTCCAGCTTTGTAACTAGTAACCCCTTCGCCAACTGCCTCGATAATTCCACATGCCTCCATACCAAGAATTGCAGGCGTTTTGGAGAGGTGGTATTGATTACGAAGAAAACAAATATCGAAAAAATTTACGCCGATTGCGGTTTGCCTGATTAATACTTCACCTTTTTTTGGTTTTGGATCTTCAAGTTTTTCAATTTTTAAGCTGCCACCAGCGCTGTTTAGAACAATTGCTTGCATTGTTTTTGGGAGATTTTGAGTTTTGAGGAAATGACACGAATTCCAACTACGAGAGGGCACAAATGCAACATCAAAATCTCTTTGTTTTCGACATCGAAACAATTCCAGATCTAAACGCAGCAAGAAATTTGCTCGATTTTTCGGACGGCTCCACGACTGAATTGCGCGAGGGTTTAACAAAATATCATCTTGATCTAACTGATCAAAAAAACTCCTTTTTGCGCCAACCTTTCCATCAAGTGGTTTCGATTAGTTTTTTAGAAGCAGAGATAGTTCGCGATTTTAGCGGACAGGAATTTTATCGCTTGATCGATATTCGCTCCGGCGGCGATTTACAAAGCTCGGAGGTTGATCTGATTCGCGGATTTTTTACTCATCTCAAAAAGAATTTTTCACGTTTAGTAAGTTTTAACGGCAAAGGTTTTGATCTTCCGGTGCTAAAATATGCAGCGATGAAAAATGAAGTTGAAGCCTCGTGGCTCTACAAAAAAGGCGATAAATGGAATAATTATTCTCAGCGTTATTCGCTCGATTGGCATTGCGATTTAGTCGATGCTTTTTCTGATTTTGGCGCTTCCGCAAAAGTAAAAATGAATGAACTTTGTGCTGCTTTTAATTTACCGGGAAAGATTGGTGTCGATGGCTCGCAAGTGATGCAAATGTTTGATGAGGGCAAGTTGCAAGAAATCCGTGATTATTGCGAAACTGATGTGATTAACACCTATTTGCTCTACCTAGTTTATCAGCATCACAACGGCACTCTTTCGAAAGAATCATTAGTGAAATGCAAAGAAAATCTGCGCGAATTTTTAGAAGAAAGAGCGTCGGATAAAAAACATTTCAGAGAATTTTTAGGAGCTTGGAGATAAAGAAGAATTTTGTCACCGCCGCCTAATCAACATTTCCGCCGGTTGAGCCTTGGTTTGAGCGGAGTCGAAACCCAAGGCTCAACCGGCGTGATGAAGTATTAGCACTTACTTTCCATGTCATCCCTGTGAAAGCGGGGATCTAGGAGTGGTGAAGCATCCTCAGTCAAGACGGTTTAAAAATTTCCCTTGCAACTTTTCCCTACTTTCACTTTTTTCCCCGCCTCACTTTTTCACCAAACACACAAACCCTTTCCCCGTCGATGCTTCACCGCATTATTTCCTACCTCACCTTAGCCTCGTTTCTTTTTGCGCAGTTTTTTTCCTTTGGGATTGCCTATGCAGACGATCTACCAATCACTCCTGACGGAACGACAAGCACTTTTGTCACGCAAACCGCTTCCGGGATCGATCAGATAAACATCGCCGCTCCCAACTCCTCCGGCCTTTCGCACAATAAGTTTACTGATTACAACGTTAACACTTCAGGACAGATTCTTAACAACTTCTCTGGCTCCCCAACTGATGTTACCGCAACGCAAATTGGTGGATTAGTCACTGCTAACTCCAATCTCTCAACTTCCGGCTCAGCCTCAATAATCCTCAACGAAGTCACCTCAAACAACGTCTCTCAACTTCTTGGTTACACAGAAATCGCTGGAGCTAGAGCAGATCTCATCATCGCCAATCCCAACGGAATCACTTGCGCTGGCTGTGGATTTATCAATGTCTCTCGTTTGGGAATAATCGGTGGTAAAAGCGAGTTTGATGCGAGTGGCAATTTAGGATTCGAACTCACCGAAACCGCCAATACCCAATTAGCTATTCCAATCATCACAATCTCTGGCTTAGGTCTAGACGCCTCAACCACCACCTCCGCTGATATTGTCGCTTCAGGAGTAAAGTTAATCTCAAGCATCTACGGCGGAACCGACACCGATCTCACCATTCAAACCGGAGACGGAAAATACGATTACACCTCCAAATCAATCACCTCCAGCACCACATACCAAGCACCAAGCACCACCGAACCCCTATTTGCCATCGACGCTTCAAACCTAGCTAAAATCCAATCCGGCCGAATCTTCCTCATCGCCACTAAAGAAGGTTTAGGAGTAAACATGGCCGCAGAAATACTTGCCGGAAACTCCGTTCAAATCGATGCCAATGGTGATGTTTATTATTCTAACATCAGTGCAGGAGAATCGGTTGATATTAAATCCTCCAGTCACGCTGAGCTCGTCGAAGCGGCTAGCGTCATCGCTCCAACTATCACTATTGAGGCGGATGAGTTGAATAACTCCGGACTCCTCCTTGCTAATAACCAATATTTGACGGTTAATAGTTTGGCTAATTCTGGCGGAATTTTTTCCACCGCTCTTCTCGACATCAACCTCAACGGCAATGATTACAACATCACCGAAGGAGAGTTATTAGCTAATCAACTCAAAATCACCGCCAGAAACATCACCAATAATATCAATCTCTACGCTTCCGATTCCTTATCTCTAACTGCTTCTGCAGACATCACCAACTACGGAGAAATCGCCTCCGTTGGCACTCAAACTCTAACCGCGAATAACCTCACAAATAACTCGATGATCACTTCAGGAGGTGATCTCGATTTTATCATCACCAACGATCTCACTAATAACCGCCTCTCCACAATTCTCGCGATGGGTGACGTCTCCGTAAAATCCTCCGAAGCAGGAGATGACGGTCTCTACAAGATTAATAATTTCCTCAACAACTCCGCTCACATCGAATCCTTCGCGGGAAATATCGCGATTAATGCCAAGGATTTTACTAATAAAAGGGATGCTCAAGATCTGGGGATAGCCACCGTTACAAAAACCGAAGAGAATAAAGTTTGGTATGAAGATGAGGAAAGATTTTATGAGCACGGCGAGTATGCCTCAGACCCAATCTATCGCGTCAATCATGGCTTCAGTGGCATAGACTTCAGCAAATCAACCGATCTTCCTTACTACGAAAATATCGCCTACACCCTTTACGACGGCAGAGGCGGCGCCAGTCACTACGATTCCTTCATTAGAAAAATCACCCAAATCAAAAACCAAGCCGACGAGAATAACAAAAACTCCACCATCCAAGCCGCGGGAAATCTCATCATTAACTCTGATCAACTAACCAACAGCAACGCTGAAATAACCGCCTTCAATGACATCAACATCACCACTGATACCCTCAACAACAAATCCACCGCCATCAAATCCACCTTCCGCCACTATTGCGGAGCAATAGACGGTGTCTGCATTCTCTACAAAATTACCTACGACGAAAGTGGAAATAAAATCTACACCGAGAGCGGCGGCTTCTACACCGAGCTTGGAGAATATTACGAATTCGAATCCACCTCATCCTTCATCCCTTCACTCATCACCGCTAAAAACAATCTCACCATAACCGCTCCCACCAAGGTCGATAATGGCGAAGATCAAGGATTGGAAACAGAGGATTCTGCTCTTACCAATCAAAGCGATTTCTCAACCGCAGATGCCTTCACCGATGACGATTTGAATGACTTAATCACTAATGGAAATCTCACGGATCTAACCGATCTCACCAACCAACTAAGCGATTCTCTCTTCGCCAAAAACCCCACTCCATCTCCTCTTGCACCCCTCTACGAAACTCGCTCCCAGTTCCTCGATCAAAGCCAATTCAAAGGCTCCGATTACTATTTTAGCATAATCGGCTACGATCCTGACACCGTTAATCACACCATCCTAATCGGCGACAATTTCTTCACCTACAAACTAATCGAGAAACAACTCGCCGAGATCAACCGCGCCTCCGGAAATTCTTTCTTCAGCAGCTCTTCGAATATTCTGATTAAGGAGTTAATGGACAATGCTCTCGAACTTAAAACCGATCTCGCCCTCACTTCCAACATCACTCTCTCCAAAGACATCGTAAACAACCTCAAGAAGAGCGTGGTCTGGTTCGAAGAAATCACTCTCGCCGATGGCACGAAAGTCTTAGCTCCGAAAGTTTATCTCTCCCAAACAGACCGAGCCACCATCGCCTCCAATCAAAACACCAACACCTCCGGAGCGATAATTTCTGCTAAGAATCTCTCGATTAACTCCGGAGACTTTAACAACTCCGGTTTAATCATCGCGAGTAATGATCTCTCGATTACAACCAGCAACAACCTCACTAACTCAGGAATACTCAAAGCTGGGAATGACCTTACTCTTAACACAAGTTACGGCGATTTAATCTCTTCTCCATCTCTCATCAAACTAGCCGCAATCTCTGCTACAAATAACCTAACCCTAAACTCCGCGAGAAATCTCACTCTGAGTAACACACTTCTAACTTCGGGGAATAAACTTACTCTGAACTCAGTAGGAGACATCAACATCAGTAACAATCGGGGGAGCGTTTCTTCCATCATGCTTCGACAAGCTCAGCATGACTCCAAAGCAGTCACTCAGAATGACTCCGAAGCAGTCACTCTGAGCCTGTCGAAGAGTGGCGTAAGTTCATCTTCAGTCTCTTCTTTATCTTCAATCTCTCCCACCTCCTCAATCTCCTCCACCTCTTCAACAACAACCTCCGATCTCAAAGACAATGCCGCAACTGCGAGAAGTGCAGCCATCTTCAATGCTGGCACTGACATCGAGATCAACTCCGGCGGATCCATCAACATCGCTAACAACTACTCCCAAGCCGGAGGCTCAATCTTCTTAAACGCAGTAGGAGACATCAACAACTCCAACTACGTAATCCAAGCTGACAATAACGTGGTAATGACCGCCACCAACATCAACAACATCTCAACCGCCACCACCGCAGCACAAGCCACATTAAACCCAACATCAATCGAAGCTGGAGCAATGGTCTCCCTAGATGCTGCCAACAACATCACCAACATCGGTGCTACGATTAAAGGTGGAGATCTCGTCTACTTAACCGCAGGCAACAACATCGTGAACAAGGCCCTAATCGAGTACAACATCAACGGAGAGAAAACCTACAGCTCAGGATTATCCTCAACCCAAACCGCATCCAACTTCACCACCTCAACACTAGATGACACAGGAACAAGCACCAGCGACACCAATCTCCTTAACTCCAACGCTAATTACATCAGATCTAACTTAATCGCGCAGGGATCAATCGAATCAGAAGGCAACATCGTGTTAGTTGCAGGGAATAACCTCAATAACATCGGAAGTAAAATCACCAGCACGGGATCAACACTTCTTGAGGCCACTAATGGAGATGTTAACATTACTACCTCAATCTTAAGAGACAGAACCGTTGAATCCGGCGGAAGTAGAAGAAGAAGCTGGACGAGAACGACGGACACAACAACTAATCTTGAGTCAGAGATTACTAGTGGAGGGGATCTTTATTTAACGAGTGGCGCAAACGACATCAATATCACCGGATCAAGTCTCACCTCAACCAACAACACCGAAATCACCGCTGCAAATGATGTGAATATTTACGCGGCGCAGAACACATCTTACAATTCTTTCTCGAGTTCGAAGAAGGGACTAACTTCGCAATCAACTTCATCTTCTGTCTCTGGTTCAGTCACAAACATTCTCTCCGAACTAACTGCGGGCGATGATCTTTCAATCACCTCAAACACCGGAAACATCAACCTAATCGGAACAAAATTAACTGCCACAAATGCAGCTCTCAAATCGGCCGATGAAGTCAATATTTATTCAGTTGCCGACACTAGTTATTCTTATTCGCAGAGATCGAGATCGAATGGTTTAGGTGGATTAACTTCGGCGATTCTCACGCCAATTGGTGAATCTCTAGTTCAAGGACTTCCAGTTATGGGTACTCTTCTAACCGGCGATCTCAGTTCTTCTTCCGCCGTTGCACAAAATCAAAAACTTACCAACCAACTCGCCAACATCAACGTCACCGGCGATCTCACTCTCACTTCCAACAACGACATGAATCTAGTTGGAACCAGCCTATCCGGCGATTCCGCTTCTCTCACTTCCACAACAGGCGACATCAACATCGCTAACGTCAAAGACAGTGAATATAGCTACAGCGATTCAAAAAACTCTCGTGTAACCGCAAGTTCAATCATTGCTGGAGAGATCCAGTATGCTTTCGCTTTAGCATCTTCGGCTGTAACTTTCCTTAACCCAACTCTCCTTCCCGATCAGAAGGCCTCTAAAATAAAAGATAATTACGACTCAGTTAAAGAACTCCCGCAACGTCAAGAAACCCACATCAGAGAATCTCAAGACGAAACCATCATTGCCTCAACTCTCAACTTCAACAACCTCACTCTAAACTCTGGAAGTGACACCAACATCACTAGCTCAAGTTTAATCACAAACTCTGGTGATCTCTCAATAAATTCTTCAGGCTCAACCAACATCCTAACCGCCACAGAAAACGACTTCACCAACTCCTTCGATTCCAAAAAAACCCCAAGCATCTACGCCGCAATTGGCAATGGCATCACCCAAACCTTCAACTCTGCGATGCCTAACTTCGGTCATTCAGGAAGTGATGAGACGAGTAATAATAAGCTAGAAGAACTCGCTTACGACACTGATTCGTTTAGATCTTCCAACAGCACTTCAACCAACATCGCGAGCACTCTAAATTCTTCGGGAGACCTCAACATCACCTCAACAAACAACAACCTAATCAGCGGCAGTTCTCTCGACGCTAACAACATCACCATCACCGCAACTAACGGAACGAATATAATCACCTCTGTTGCCGACACCTCATCCACCTCAACAAGTTCAACCTCACAAGACTACGCCAATGCTTCATTGGAGTATAATCGCGGCAGAGCCTCAGCTAACTCGAATTCAGAAGTTGCTGAGAACACAACTACTACGACTACAACTACTCAAAAACAAAGCGAACTCACTGCAGCAAACAACATTACAATAACCTCTAAAGACGATCTCAGCATCTTGAGTAGTAATTTAACTACAGACTCGGGAGCGATCTCTTTAACCAGTAGTGAAGGAAACGTAAACATCCTTGCTCTTGCCAACACAACATCGACAACAAGCGAAACTAAAACCGGAACTCAAACTTTAAGTGCCGGCATCGGCAACGCCCATGTTGACACCGCCTATGCCGCTGATGATTTAGTCAAAGCAGGCAAAGCTTTTAAAGATGCTAAAACCGATCTCAATCACATGGAAACCCTCTATAAAAATGGCCAAGCAGACAAAGAAGCGGTAGAAGATTCTAAAACAAATCTCGCCATCGCTTACCTAAACTTCGTTCTCGCTGAAGCGAAACTTGCCGCTGCCGCCACAAAATCTGCCGCATCCGCAGAATCTCTCTACACGGGATTTTACGCCGATCTTCGTCTCTCAATTGAGGGAACTAAAACCAATTCTAGCATCAACACTAGCTCTGCAGTTACATCAAACATTCTTTCTAACGGCAACCTAACCATCAGTTCTGGAATGAGTGGCCTAGGATTAGATAATACAGGAGACACCACAATAACCGGCTCCTCCCTAACCTCACAAACCGGAGACATCAACATCACCTCAAGAGGCGACACAGTAATCAACGCCAGCAAAGACACCTACAACTCCTCCACCTCAACTAAATCCTGGAGCGAAAACCTAACCCTAGCCACCACCAACGCCGGCGGCGCAGGTGCAATGATCGACAATGCTGTAAATGCTCTACAAGCATCTCTAGGACTAGCGATGAGCAAAGCCAAAGGAGACACATCTTCGACCACCTACAACAACTCAATCCTCAACGCAAACTCAGGAACCATAAAAATAAACTCCCTCAACAACGCGACGATCGAAGGCGCCAATCTCCTCGCAGAAAATATCGAATTAAACACGGTCGGAGATCTAACTGTTGAGAGTCTCCAAAACTCCTACAAAGAAAAAGGAAGTAGCTTCGGAATGAATCTAGGAATAGGGGGCGGATCAAGCAAAGGATCAGCAAACGGAAGTATCGGAATCAACTACTCTTCAAACAAAACCGATCGTCTCTGGACTGACAATCAAACATCAATTCTTGGCACAAACTCCGTCACGATTAACACTGGAGATAACACCAACCTCAAAGGCGCATTAATCGCTAACATCACCAACGCCTCGTCATTGCGAGGAGCCGAAGGCGACGCGGCAATCCATTTTAATTCCAGCGCAATCGATGGCGGTAAT
>JAGWWH010000002.1 GCA_018970485.1 Pseudomonadota bacterium
CAGTTTTTCTTTAGTAAAGAACGAAAGTCACTTTTCACTGAATAGCAGCGCCGTTCTAACCACAGCAGCCTTTATTGCCGCAACTCATCTAGCTCTGAATATTTTAAGAGAAAAACCTCTGAAAAATTTACCATTAGCAATCCTTCTAACCTCAGCTGCGGGAACCTTGTACGGCATCAGCATTCACTTAATAGAGTCTCAACTATTCCCGTCTCACATCAATCTTCCTCAGGAGTTAAACGCGTTTCATCTAATCGCCATATTCATCTTCATCTTATTGTGGTTGGGACGACTCTTTCTTCGCAACCCTGACAAAAAATTGTCGCAGCTGATGACCAAATTTTATGTGAAGGCGCTCAATGCCAGCCAGCCCGCCGCAAGCACTGTTACAGCCAATCGCAATCAATATAAATTTTAGGGAGAGAGTCGTGAAAAATCCGCTTAAAATCACAAAACAAAATCACCAAGAAAATCAGAATATCGAAGAGCTCTCAAAGGCCGCCTGGAAAAATATGGCGCCGTTCTGGCCACTAGAAAATTTGATTGCCTGCAATCCTCTGCAAGGTTTTGAAAACTTACCTTTCGAAGAAGCCTTAAAGATGGCCTCAACTTATTTTGAGCAAGAAAATCTACCTAAAGAAATTGAAGAGATAAATCGTCAAACCATCAAATGGTGCCAAGCCTTCTTCGACCAAGGTCAAGCAACAATTAAAATGCCAAACCGTCATTTAGGATTTTATGAATCGCTGCTGCAGATCATTAAATTTGACAGCAAGATACACAAAAATTCTGCCGATAAAATTAAGCAAATAGAGCTGATGCCGCACTCGGCAGAAGAAGCCATAAACCACTGCTTAAAAGAGTTAAAAATCGCTCAAGATGAGCATGAAGAATTTCTGACTTTAATGCTAACAACCCTCCCCGGCTGGGCCTCTTACGTTAAATATCTAGGCGAGTGGAAGTGTGACGAAAAAAATCATCACGATGCTCAAATTGAATATTTGGCGATAAGGCTGGTGATGACTCTTCTGATGTGGCCCAAGGCAAAAAATCTCATCGCCTGGCATAAGAAAAATTTGGCAGAAACAAAGGCGAAGACGGAGATATCTGAAATAGAAAAAAGCGAAAAAACTTACCAAAAAGATTTACTCCAAAAGCTGCTTAATTCGTCAAAATCTGCGTCAGAAAAAAATATCAAAATCCCCGACGCGCAATTTGTTTTTTGCATCGATGTTCGTTCAGAACCAATGCGTCGGGCCTTAGAGTCAAAAGGAAATTACGAAACTTTCGGATTTGCCGGATTTTTTGGAATTCCAGTAAAAATAAGAAATGAAGTTACCAACGATTCTTACTCATCTTGTCCGGTTCTGCTAAAGCCAAAGCACGAAGTAATCGAAAAAACGCTCTGCTCAGATCTTCAATTACAAAATGAGATCGATGGCTTCAAAAGATTTGGCACCGCAAAAAAATTATATCAGTCGTTAAAATATGGATTCACAACTCCGTTCATTCTGGCCGAATCAATAGGGATATGGAGTGGCGGCTGGATGACATTCCACAGCCTTGCGCCAAAAACCGCCAACAAGCTAAAGCAAAATCTAAACGATTTAGTGAGGCCGACCTCAAAAACATCTCCTTCACTCGAAAACTTAAGCTTCGAAGATCAGCTTTCCTACGCCAAAGGCGCGCTGATTACGATGGGACTTACTTCTAACTTCGCTCCAATTGTCGTTCTCTGCGGACATGGCAGCACAACCGAGAACAATGCTTACGCTACCGCGCTTGATTGCGGGGCTTGCGGCGGACGTCATGGAGGAGCTAATGCTAAAATTTTAGCTAAAATCCTAAACAACCGCAAAGTCACTCAGGGCCTTGCTCACCAGGGAATATTAATTCCCATCACAACTAAATTTATTGCGGCACAGCACAATACAACGACCGATGATATCGAGCTTTACGCGGAAGAAGAGGAAGGCCTCGATTTAGAGAAATTAAAACTCGATCTCAAAGCAGCTCAGCAATCAAACAGCAAATGGCGCTCAATTAAGATGGGTGACAATTTTTCCAAAAATTCCGTCAGTCATGTTGAGAAACGCAGCGTAAATTGGGCAGAAACTCGTCCTGAATGGGGCTTGGCTCGCAACTCTTCATTCATTGTCGCTAAACGTGATCTAACAAAAAATATCGATCTTGACGGCCGTTCTTTTCTGCATTCTTACGACTGGCAAATGGATGAAGATGGAAGCGCTCTGAACTTAATTTTAGTGGCTCCAATGGTCGTTGCACAGTGGATCAACAGCCAATATTTATTTTCGACAATCAACAATATCGCTTACGGAAGCGGCAGCAAAATAACTCAAAACATCGTCGGAAAAATTGGCGTGATGCAAGGAAATGGCAGCGATTTAATGCACGGACTACCTCTGCAATCCGTCTTCAGTAAAGATAACGAGTCTTATCACCAGCCATTGAGATTAACGACTTTTGTTCACGCTCCAACTGACTTGATCGATCAGGCAATTCATAAAAATGAAATTCTGCAAAAACTCTTCGGCAACAGTTGGGTGCACATTTTCTGTCTGGACCCAAGAAACGATAAAATTCACTCACTGCAAAACGACCTAACTTGGAAGGAATGTTAAAAGACAAGGAAGTCAGGATCTTCTCAAAATTACTTGAAGCGAATCAGATAAAAGAAGCCGCAGCCTTATTAAAAAATGGCGACGTAGTAGCAATCCCGACTGAAACGGTTTATGGGCTTGCGGCCGACGCCACAAATGACCAGGCATTACGCAAAATATTTGCCGCCAAAAACAGGCCGCTAGATCATCCCTTAATAGTCCATATTGAATCTTTTTCTAAGGTTGATGATTGGGCGGATTTTGTTCCAAAAAGTGCGAAAAAACTCGCTGAACATTTTTGGCCAGGACCACTGACGATGATTTTTCAAAAAAGAAAAACTGTGAGCGACCTTATCACTGCTGGCTTAAACACAGTTGCTCTAAGAGTTCCAAAT
Organism: Pseudomonadota bacterium; assembly: GCA_018970485.1. Classification (GTDB taxonomy): domain Bacteria; phylum Pseudomonadota; class Alphaproteobacteria; order Rickettsiales; family UBA1997; genus UBA2645. The sequence continues at coordinate 3,017 of JAGWWH010000002.1, forward strand.
CATCCCGTAGCACTTGAAGTAATCAGAGAATTGGGAAGAGGAGTAGCCGCCCCATCAGCCAATGCTCATAAAAAAACAAGCCCTACAAAACCCGAGCATGTGCTTAAAACATTGGAGGGAAAAATTGCCGCAATCCTTGATGGCGGGGCGTGTAGAGTTGGGATTGAATCGACCATTGTCGACATAACGAAAGAAGTGCCAGTAATTTTAAGACCCGGCGCGATTACCGCATCCATGATAGAGAAAGCCTTAAATATGAAGGTTTACCAACCATTTAATTATGACAGAAAAGTATCTGGAAACATGGCGTCACACTATCAGCCCGAAAAACCGCTACTAATTCTTTCAAAAAAAGAGGTGGCGCTCAGCATCAAAAAAGAGAAAAATATTGCCGTTATTCACCATTCAATAATTGCTGGGAGTCAAGGCGTCGAGATGTATCAGATGCCAAATACAAAAACAAAATACGCGCAAAAACTTTACGAGACCCTTCATCACATTGACGGCACGAATGTAGAAAAAATATTGGTCGAAACTCCGCCAAATTCAGATGATTGGGCCGATATCAGAGACAGGTTGAAAAAAGCATCTTCAAAATCCTAAGCACGATAAAAAAGCTTCACGCCTTTTATTCAGAGTCGATTAGTAACAAGGATAAAATCAAATCCGATTGATGGGCCGAATTATTTGATTGAAGGAATGCAACATTATCTTGATTAAGACGAGACTTTCTTAGAAATCGCGCGATCAACATAATTCATCAATTTTTCGAGAAAAAATGACTCAAAAAGATAGCTCAATCACCTCTGTTAATGATCTCTCAATTCAGAAGGAAAAAGACCGCGCGGAGTGGGCGCATAAAGTTGAAATTCTGTGCGAAGCTCTGCCTTACATGCGCAAATTTACGGGAGAAACTTTTGTGGTGAAATTCGGCGGCTCAGCAATGGGAGGCGACACAAATTTAAAAAACTTCGCGAAGAATATTGTTTTATTGAAGCACGTTGGAATCAATCCAATCGTGGTTCACGGCGGTGGCCCGCAAATTGGTCAGATGTTAAATAAGCTGAACATCAAATCACATTTCGTTGATGGCTTACGCGTTACTGATGCCGACACTGTTGAAGTTGTTGAAATGGTTCTCGCTGGCTCAATCAATAAAATGATCGTCAAAGAAATTAACCGCGCTGGCGGCAAAGCGATTGGCCTTTGTGGAAAAGATGGTGACATGATTCGCGCTCGCAAAGTTTCAAAAACCAAAAAAGATCCTGACTCAAATATTGAGAAAATTTTAAACCTCGGCTTCGTCGGCGAGCCTTACCACATCGACCCAGAAATTCTCGCGATGTTTGAAGATTCTGATGTTATTCCAGTAATTGCTCCAATTGGCATCGGCGACAATGGAGAAACTTTCAACATTAATGCAGACACAGTTGCCGGCGCAATCGCTGGTGCGATGCAAGCTGCGAAGCTGATTATCTTGTCTGACGTTGATGGGGTAATGTTACCAAATGGTGAGCTCGTCAGTCATTTAAATGCCGCAACCGCAAGACAAATGATTGCTGATGGCGTGATCACTGGCGGAATGATTCCAAAAGTCGAAACTTGCCTTAGTGCTTTAGAAAAAAATGTCGGCCACGCTCACATCTTAAACGGCGGAGTAGACAATATTCTGCTGATGGAAATCTTCACCGAATCTGGTGCGGGAACGATGATTTTGTAAGGTTGTGGGCAATTAAATTAGCTTAATAAGCAATAAATGCTTCATTCAAAGAAAGCTCACAGTTCACGCATAATTCATCACGATGGCAAAGCGGTTCGAGTCAAACGCAGTGGAGTAAAAAAATTTCTACGCAGTGATTTTTACGCCACATCTGTCAGCTCTTCTTGGTTAAGGCTTATCGTAACCATCATAATTCTTTACACCCTACTAAACTCAATTTTCGCCGGACTTTACTTGCTTGAAGATGGTGCGATTGAAAATGCTAAATCAGGTTCATTTGCCGATGCCTTCTTTTTTAGTGTTCAAACTTTAGCGACGATCGGCTATGGCAAAATGGCTCCCGCAACAAACTTCGCAAATATTCTAGTAACAGTTGAAGCCTTGACTGGATTAGCTGGATTAGCAGTCGCGACTGGCGTTATTTACTCAAAAATCTCTTTACCCAGTGCAAGAATTTTATTCGGAAATCGCGCCATTTTTTCTCTTCACAAGAATGTCAACTGCCTAAGTTTTCGCTTAGGAAATTTGCGCAATAACCCCATCGCAGACCCATTGATAAAGGCAGTTCTAATAATTGACGAAGAGCTTGCAGATGGCTCAATAAGAAGAGCATTTCATGATCTGGTGTTAATTCGAAACAACGTTCCTCTTTTAATGCCAAGCTGGACTTTGCGTCATCAAATAATCGAAAGCAGTCCGCTCTTTGGAATGACCAAGGAAGAAATGCGAAAAAAAAATATCGAGGTTATCGTTTCTCTAGTTGGTTTTGATGAAACGATCTCTCAGACCGTTCACGCTCATCATTCCTACATCGCCGACGAAATCGAACATGGCAAAAATTTTGTTGATATCATCAGTTTTGATAAGCGGGGGCGTGCCCATGTCGACTACAAGAAATTTCATGATTTTATTTAGAGCCTTCAAGTAGCGCTTCGACAACTCGGCAGGCGCTTACAAAAGCTGATCAAAAATCGTCTCAAAATTTGGGAAGCTGGTTTTAATCATCGAAACATCGTCAATTTCAACTCCACCCTCCATCGTCAAACCCATAACCAGAAAAGACATTGCGATTCTGTGATCCATCGAGGTGGTAATTTTTGCTGGAAATTTTTGCTGTTTAATGCCGCCTTGCACTTCCAAATAATCATCACCCATTTTTGCTGTCGCGCCGCACTTCTCTAGGTTTTGTGCGATCATCAATAAGCGATTACTTTCTTTTACCTTCAACTCAGCAAGGCCGTGCATTTTCGTAACGCCTTTTGCATTTGCCGCAGCAACAGCAAAAACTGGATATTCGTCGATCATACTGGCAGCCCGCTCTGCCGGCACTTCAATTCCTTTTAAATCACTCGCTTCGACAAGAATATCTGCAACTTTTTCACCTCCAACTTCGCGCTCATTTAGAAAAGAAATTTTTCCACCCATCTCTTGCAAGCTAGTAACCACGCCGATTCGCAACGGATTCACTCCAACGTTTTTTATCACAACTTTTGAATTTTTTACGAGCAAAGCAGCGACAATAAAAAATGCGGCAGAGGAGATATCTCCCGGAACGGCAAGATCTTTTGCGTCAAATTCCTGTAAACCTGAGTAAGAAATTTTGACTCCTTTCCCCTGACCTTCGGTAAAAATTTTTAGACCTAGATAGCGCATCATTATTTCGGTATGATCACGACATTTTTCTGGTTCGATAATTGTTGTCGTGCCACGCGTAACAAGGCTTGCAAGCAGAATGCAGCTCTTAACTTGCGCTGATGCAACTTTCATCTCATGAATAATTGGCAATGGTTCTTTCGCGCCAATCACAGCGAAAGGCGCCAAGCCGTTTTGTCTCGAAATTATTTTGGCACCGAATTGTTTGATTGGCTCAAAAACTCGACCCATTGGACGTTTGCGCAAAGAAGCGTCGCCGGTAAAAAAAGAGGTGAAGTCGTAAGGAGTAACAAGGCCGGCGAGAAGTCTTGTCGAGGTGCCGGAATTGCCCATATCGAGAATATTAGTTGGCTCAGAAAGTCCAGCAACGCCCACTCCATTTACTTCCCAAAAATCTTCTTTCCGTTCGATTTCACAGCCCATTAAACGCAGTGCTTGAGCGGTACGAAGTACGTCCTCACCTTCGAGTAAATTAGTGATTTTAGTTTTGCCGTGAGCAAGTGCCGCAAAAATTAAAGATCGATGAGATATTGATTTATCTGGCGCGACAGAGATTTCTCCTTTTAAGGGAAGGTCGGTTTTTTGTGATAATTTCACTACAAGAAGTTCTTAAGTAAGCTCAGTAAAGGATTCACGAAGATCACCAAGCCAATATTAATCAGGGCAGAAAGGAGAACGATCAATTTCACATTACCAATATCTTCAATTTGCATAACGCCGTTTGATTCATCGAAATACATGATTTTGACGATGCGCAAATAGTAGTAAGCAGCAGCCACACTAATCACGATTGCGGCAATCGCGAAAGGTAAAAGACCGTAAGAAATCGAAAAAGTAATGATATAAAATTTTGAGAAAAATCCTGCGAGCGGAGGAATACCAGCGGTCGAGAACATCAGAACGCTTAAAGAAAATGCCATCGTTGGATTGGTTTTTGCTAATCCTGAAAGCGAAGAAATATCGAAAACTTTTTCTTCATCATCTCCTTTCATCAAATTCAGAAAGGCAAAAGTACCAATGGAAATAACGGCATAGATCAACATGTATAACATGCAGGCTGCCATTGTTTCTCGACCAAAAGAAGCAACACCGAGAAGAAAAAACCCAACATGACCAATCGAGCTATAAGCCAAGAGTCGCTTAAAGTTTTTTTGGAAAATCGCACCAAAAGATCCGATCAAAATTGAGAGCAAAGCAACAAAGGCGAAAATTTTACCAACACCTTCCCAACCGAGAAGAACTGTAGTTACAAGTCGAAGCAATACCATCGCGGTAGCAAACTTAATAACGGTAGCAAAAAAAGTAGTAACAGCAGTAGCTGAGCCTTCGTAAACATCTGGAGTCCACATGTGAAAAGGGGCGGCAGAAACTTTGAAAAACATCGCAATAACCACCAAAATAAAGCCAAACATTACCGCAACTGGAATCGTATTTTTTTCATTAGCGAAACCGTGATAGATAAAGTTCAGACTCTCAAAATTGATCGTGCCCGAAAAGCCGTAGATCAAAGAGATTCCAAATAACAAAAGCCCCGAAGCTAAACAGCCGAGGATGAAATATTTTATTCCTGCTTCTGAAGATTTTTTTGAACCGCGATTCATTGAAGCAAGCAGATAAAGTGGTAAAGCTTGAAGCTCTAATCCCAAATAAAATGTCAGAAAGTCATTTGCTGAAACCAAAATCATGCTGCCCGCGGTAGAAATCATCATTAAAGCCAGAAGTTCAGCACTGATTTTTTTGACCGAATAAACGAAATCGAGTGAAATCAAAATGGTAAAAATCAGCAAAAGTAGAGTTATGATTTTGACGAAAGAGGTAAAAAGATTTGAGACTAATCCATTATTAAACCCATTATCGATTATGGAGAAGTTGTTAATCGCAAGAAGCAAAGAGGCTGCGGAAAAAAGAAGAGCGAGAAAATGTGAAGAGTAAAAAATGTCTTCAAACTTTTTGCGCAGAAATGCGTCGGAAACTAGTATTGTCAGGGCGCCACAAAATAATATAATTTCGGGGAGTAGGAGATGTAGCTTCATTTTAATGAAAAATTTGAACTATGTTTGAACTCGAAATAGCAAAAAATTTGAAGATGTAGTTCGGCAATATGCCAAGCAAAATCACCAAAAATGCCATCGAGCCGAGAGAGATTAATTCGATGCAGTTAAGATCAGAAATATGATCGATGTGATGGTTTTTAATTTCAGAAAACCAGACGCGCTTGTAGAGCCAGAGCATGTAGCAAGCACCAAGAATTACTCCAGTCGCCGCAAAAATAGCTGCAATTTTGTTGGCTTGGAAAGTGCCAATAATTGTTAAAAATTCACCGACAAATCCACTGGTTCCTGGAAGGCCAACGGAACCCATGGTAAATATCATTGCTAGCATCGCAAAGTTTGGCATTTTTTCCGCAATACCTCCTAGATCCTTGATTTGCTTGGTGTGGAGACGATCATAAATAACGCCAACACAGATAAAAAGTGCAGCAGATATGATGCCGTGACTGATCATCTGCATGATCGCGCCATCAATACCTTGGCGGGTAAAACTAAAAATTCCCATTGTCACAAAACCCATATGAGCCACAGAAGAGTAAGCGATCATCTTCTTCATGTCCTCTTGCATCAAGGCGATTAGCGAAGCGTAAATGATGGCGATAACACTGAGAATGAAGATAAAATCCGCGAAATAACGCGCAGCTTCAGGAAAGAATGGCAAGGAAAAGCGCAAGAATCCGTAGGCACCAAGCTTAATCAAAATCCCAGCAAGAATTACTGAGCCTGCAGTTGGAGCCTGCACGTGCGCATCAGGCAACCAAGTGTGAAATGGAAACATCGGAACCTTCACCGCAAAAGAGAAAAAGAAGGCAAGGAAAAGCCATTTTTGATATTCAAGCGGAAAGAGTTTTGGCAGTAATTTGACCAACTGAACCACATCTGTTGTGCCAGAATAGAGAAAAATCATAATGATCGCGATCAGCAGTAGCACTGATCCGGCGAGAGTGTAGAGAAAAAATTTGTAAGCGGCATAAATTCTGTTTTCTCCACCCCAAATACCGATAACAAGAAACATCGGAATCAACATCGCCTCAAAGAAAATGTAGAAAAAAAGTAGATCAAGAGCACAGAAAGAGGCGATGACCAGACCTTCAATGAGTAGGAAGGCCACCACAAATTCTTTAACACGTTTTTGTATCGAATTAACGCTAATCAAAAGACAGATTGGTGATAAAAAGGCAGTTAATACAATCATCAGAAGTGAGAGCCCGTCTATTCCAAGAAAGTATTTGATATCGTAATCAGCGCTAAATTCCATCTTCTCAACAAACTGAAAAACATTGACGTCGTAGCTAAAAACATAGAGCAAAATACAGCTTAAAACCAAATTAACCAAACCGGCCGCAATACCTGCAAAATAATATCCGCGCTGATTCTTGAGGTTGAGCGGCAACAACAAAATCGCCGTTAAAATCGGCAAAAAAATCAAAGTTGAGAGAATCGGAAAATTCAGAGAGAGTTGCATGGAATTCAGTAGGGGAATTTTTTAAGAAAAGCGCGGCGTCTTTTATTGAGGGAAAAAATTAGAATCAAGTTGAGCCAAGTCTCGCCGAATCTGGATCTTTAATTCTTCAAGCGAAGAAAATTTTTTTTCCTCGCGAATAAAACTAAGAAACTCGACGTGAATTTTTTTACCGTAAATTTCTTCGGAAAAATCAGCAATGTGGGTTTCAAATAGAGGTTCGTTTTGGCTTTGTTGAAGAGTGGGCTTAATTCCGAAATTTGTGATCGAAGAAAATTTTTTCTTTAGATGAGGAATGAAGGTTTGAGTTTTGTAAACACCAAATTTCGGCTTAATTACATGAGGCTTTGCTATTAAATTTGCCGTTGGAAAGCCAAGTTGGGAAGCGAGTTTTCTGCCCTCATTTACAACTCCATGAATCGTAAAATTTCTACCCAAAACTTGATTCGCTTCAGCAATTTTTCCTTCGCAAAGAAATTTTCTAACCAGGCTAGATGAGCAAGTTTGTTCAGAATTTTTTAACGGAGAAATTTCGCTCAAACCAAAATTAAAATTTTCTAAAAACCTAAAATTTCCTTGGCGATTTTTGCCAAAAGTGAAGTCATAACCAATCACTAAGTGCTTGGCATTCAAGGTCTCACTTAAAATTTTCTGCGCAAAATCGTGAGCAGAAATTTCAGAAAAATTTTGGTTAAAGGGTAAAATTATTACGTAATCAATTTCCTGTTGGCGGAAAATTTCTAACTTCTGCGCTAAGCTCGTGATTCTGAAATCTCTAGGCTTCTCAGGTCTTAAAAAATAAATCGGATGTGGCTCAAAAGTTAAAATTGCTGAAGCGAGGTTTTTTTCTTTGGCAATTTTTTTGACCTGCGAAATGATCTGAGAATGTCCGAGGTGCACCCCGTCAAAATTGCCGATGGTTAACACAAGCGGCAACATTTGTTGATTTAGGTTTCTAATGATTTTCACAATTCGTTTTTCCTTGGGAATTTTCTTACTGATTTTGCTGAGCTCAAAGTCATTCGCCGCACACGGAATTTCTACTTTTGGCGATCTAAAATATCCAAAAAATTTTCAGCATTTTGACTACGTAAATCCTGATGCGCCGAAAGGTGGAGAAGTAAAATTTGGCAGCGAAGGAGGATTTAATTCTCTCAATAATTTTATTCTAAAAGGCCTTCCCGCATCAGGATTGAACTACCTTTACGACAGTTTAACCGAAGGAAGTGAAGATGAAATTTCTGCACGCTACGCACTCATCGCCGAAGACATCAAAATCGCCTCAAACAAAAGTTGGATCGAGTTTAGATTAAACAAAAATGCCCGCTTTCACGACGGAAAATCGATCACTGCAGATGATGTGATTTTCACTTTCGACAAACTTATTTCTGACGGACATCCATCCTACAAAATGCTGTTTCGCGACGTAAAAGAAGCGAAGAAAATTAACTCACATCTCGTAAGGTTTTCTTTTAAACCAAATGGCAATCGTGATCTACCTTTACTCGTCGCGTCGCTTCCGGTTTTACCAAAACATTATTTCAATTCCGTCGATTTTTCCAAAACAACTCTACAGCCTCCTCTTGGCTCCGGTCCTTACAAAATCAAAGACTTGAAGCCGAACCGCTCAATCACTTTTGAACGCGTGAAAGATTACTGGGCGAAAGATTTACCGGTAAATCGCGGCCGCTACAACTTCGACAAAATCACCTTCGATTATTACCGCGATAACAATGTTTTGATCGAAGCTTTTAAGTCACAAAAATACGATTTCCGTCAAGAGAATGTAGCGCGCAACTGGGCTAATGCTTACAATATTGATGCGATCAAAAATGGTGAGATCATCAAGCGAGAAATTGAACATGGCCTGCCCGCGCCGATGCAAACTTTTGTGCTAAATTTACGTCGCGAAAAATTTCAGAATCAGGCCTTGCGCCAAGCGATGACTTACGCCTTCGATTTTGAATGGCTGCGTGAGCACATATTTTACAAATCTTACAAACGCACCGAGAGCTATTTCGCTAACTCAGAATTTGGTTACCAAAATTTTTCTCTGCCTAAAGCAAATAGTGACGGCTTCAATCGTGATAACCTTCTGAAGGCTCGTCAAATATTACTTGATGCCAATTACAAATTTTCTGATGGAAAATTAATCGACCCAAAAACTAACGAAAAAGTCTCCGTTGAATTTCTGATCGATTCACAAGCTTTTGAAATGATTGTCGCTCCTTTCATTAAGAATTTGCGCAAACTTGGCATTGAAGCCAAAATGCGTTTCGTCGAGGAAAATCAATATCAAACGCGAGTTAATAATTTTGATTTTGATGTGATTACGGGAATGTTTGGCCAAGCAACAATTCCTGGCGATGAGCTTTTTGCTTACTTCCACTCCTCTCAAAAAGATATCAAGGGAGGCCGCAATTTATCGGGTCTTAACGATAAAATTATTGACGATTTAGTCGAAAAAATTTCTCGCGCTAAAAATAAAAACGAGCTACAAATCCTAACATCAAAACTCGATCAAAGGCTTCTTGTAAATTATTACACGATTCCACAGTGGCATAATAACACCTACAGAATCCTTTATCGCGACATTTTTGAATTTCCCAAAATCCAACCAAAATACTCGCTCGCTCTCGACAGCTGGTACCTAAAAACAAATTAAAAATATGTTTATTCGCTCTGAACAAACTCCCAATCCCACAACTTTAAAATTCATCCCAGACGACAAAATTATTTTAGAAAAAGGCACCGAAGAATTCAAAAATCAAAAACAGGCTGCAACCAAATCTCCTTTGGCTCTACAGCTTTTCGAAATTGCCGGAATAGAATCGATTTTCTTCGGCCATGACTTCATCACCATTACTAAATCTGAAACAGCAGAATGGCCAAAAATCAAAACAGAAGTTCAAGCAACAATCATGGATTTCTTTATGAATGGTAAGCCAGTGATGTTCGAACAAAAAGATTCTGCGACAAATTCAGAAGAAGATTCCGAGCTCGTTAAACAGATCAAAGAATTAATCGAAATCAAAGTACGCCCCGCTGTGGCAATGGACGGCGGCGATATTATATTTCATTCATTCGAAGAAGGGGTCGTAAGACTAATTCTAAAAGGCTCCTGCTCTGGCTGCCCAAGTTCATCAATCACTTTGAAAAACGGCATTGAAAATATGCTTAAGCACTACATTCCAGAGGTTGAGTCAGTAGAACAGGTAGAAAACGAATAATAAAAGCACCCGTAGCTCAACTGGATAGAGTGTTGCTTTCCGAAGGCAAAGGTTGTGGGTTCAAATCCCGCCGGGTGCACCAGCTAATTTTTTCTGAAGAAGGTGGAAATTCAGAACATTAAATTCATTTCATGAAAGTCGTAACTGCAGCATTAATAATCATCGGAGACGAGATTCTGTCTGGTCGCACTCAGGATGTGAATTTAAATTTTCTTGCCTGCAATTTAAGTGAGATCGGAATAAATCTAAGCGAAGTTCGTGTCGTTCCAGATCTTGAAAAAGAGATAATTGATGCGGTTAACGCAGTTAGAAAAAAATTTGATTACGTCTTCACATCGGGCGGAATCGGGCCAACTCACGACGACATTACATCCGAATCAATCGCCAAAGCTTTCGGAGAACAAGTCATAAAAAATCAAGAAGCTGCGGAAATTTTAATCAAGCATTACGGCGAAAAAAATGTGAATGAAGCTAGAATGAAAATGGCGATGCTACCAAGTCGTGCCAGCCTTCTCGACAATCCCATTTCTTCCGCTCCCGGATTTCGTATTGAAAATGTTTTCGTGATGGCAGGTATTCCGAAAATTTTTCAGGCGATGTTTGTAGCAGCAAAAAAAGAATTAATCGGTGGCAAAACCAAGAAGTCGTTAGAGATCAAAATAAGCCTGACTGAAAGTATAATTGCGGAAGATTTTGCCATCTTACAAAAAAAATACCCACAAGTTGCTATGGGCTCTTATCCCTTTGATGGCGGTACTTCTTTGATATTTCGTAGCACCGACTACGAGGCACTAGAAAAAGCAAAATCTGAAATGGAAGTTATCCTAAAAAATGCATAAGAGACTATCAGAACTAGCCAAGGAGAATAACGAAGAAGCGAAGGAATATTTTCACTTCATCAAGAGCTCGGTCAAAAATCGTAGCTACTTTAATGACGCTCTCGATTGGTATCTCTTCCGCTACATCTCGCCGATTTGTGACCGCACCTTATTAATTTTTGGTTCGATAGTCGCTGCGGTGGTCATGTATTTTCTGATTCAGATGATTAATAGTGCCTTCCCTTTGGTTGTAAAAGAACCAATATTTATCAGATCAGTAGATCAAACCCAAAGCTTTCCAAGTCTGGTCGGCCTTAAGCCAAAAAAAGGTCAAGAAGGCTACGATCCAGAGCTAAGAAATGTCGATGAAGCCTACGCAAAATACTTGATCTCGTCTTACGTTAAAGATCGCGAAGGATATGATTTCAGCAAAGCAGAAATTGAGGATGTTAATAAAAAATTTAATCACATCCGAAACCTCTCTTCAGCCAGTGAATATAGGAACTTTCAGGCTTTGATGAGCAAAGATAATCCCAATAGTCCGATTCGTAATTTTGGCCTCAACATTGTCAAATCGATCGAAATTGATTCGGTTAGATTTGTTCGTAACGACCCTAAAGATCTCGCCACCAAAGCTCGCTTATACCTATCAAACAAAATACCAACTGAGGTTGAAGTTCGCTTTACAGCAATAATAAAAACTACGGACGACAAGGAAGAAACCAGCATCGAAAAAGAGCGCTATTTGGCAAAAATAAATTTTACTTTTGACGGCGTTAACAAAGATATTAAGAGCGGAGTTCTCAACTTCGTCGTCAACACTTACGCCCTCTACAAGGTAAAATAATGAAGAAGATACTCATCCTCCTACTACTCGGAAACATCGTCATCACAAAAAACGTTATGGCCGCTCAATTTCCGCATTATCTAGGAAGTGAAAAAAAATTCAGAAGCTACATCTACAATCCAAACGATGTTTATCGCTACGTTGGACACTACACCTACCAAGGATTTATCGAATTTGAAGAAGGAGAAACGATCGGAACAATCTCTATGGGAAATCCCTCTCTCTGGCTATTTGAAACGCTCGGCAATCGTCTTTTTTTAAAACCAGTCGGCGAAGATAATTCTGAAACCAACATGACTGTAATCAGCAATAAGCGCGTCTACCACTTTGAGCTGATGGCAAAAGAGGCAAAAGGCATCACTGACAAAGATTTGATTTTCGTCGCCAAATTCGCTTATCCCGACGAGAAAGATAAAAACCTAGTTTCATTCCCAAAAACCCCAATTTCTGACGAGCCAGATCTGCGCGATTTAAGCATCTACAACTTCAACTACCAATATACGGGAGAGCCTTCGATAGCGCCAATTAAAATCTTTGATAACGGCGATTTTACCTACTTCCAATTTACCAAAAAAAATGCCGAAATTCCGGCAATTTTCTCAGTTGACTCGGAAGGTTTTGAATCACTGGTAAATTTTAGAGCAGCGGGATCTTACATCATTGTCGAACGCATCTCGCCACAATTTACTCTGCGCAACGGCGATCAAATAGTCTGCGTCTACAACATGGATGTCTACACCAACGGCAAGCAAAAAATGTCCAAACAACAAAACGGCGGCATGATTAATAACTTTCCTGGCACAACAACAGAGCTCAACAGTCCGATGCCCGGCGGTATACAATTCCCTGGACAAATCCCTCCTGGGCAACCCACACCTTAGAAGGACTAGAAGATTAGATGGATTACAAAATCAAACTTAAAAATATTCGCGAGTCCTGCGTTCTCGTAAAAACTCCCTCCGACGCTCGAGGATTTTTATCAGCTGAAGTTTCTAAAAATTTTTCCGACTCAGACTTTGTTTTTGTTGCAAAAGATGATGCGGAAATGGAGTTGATTCAGAAACAAATTCACTTTTTTGCACCCGATTTCGAGATCCTAAATTTCTACGCTTGGGACTCCCTCCCCTTTGATCGCGTCTCACCTAAAGCGCTAATTTCGGCAAATAGAATAAAGACTCTTCATCGCTTAATGACGCGAGCTGAGGGTAAAAGGTTTTTCATCGTCACCTCTGTTAATTCACTTTTACAAAAAACGATTCCAGCCGGTCAAATAAAGGATCTGGGCCTTTATTTAAAAATTGGCAGCAAAGCATCGATTCCACAAATTTCTGAATTTTTAGTAAGTAAAGGCTACGAGCGCCGCACCTGCGCCAACAGTGTTGGCGAGTTCGCTATTCGTGGCGGCATCATTGATGTTGTAATGCAACAAGCGGCGGATTTGATCGGTTATCGCATCGATTTTCTTGGCGATGAAGTTGAGTCGATCAAAGTTTTTGATCCCATCACTCAAATCACTCAGGAGGCGGTTAAATCGCTAGAAATTCTGCCGAGCAGCGAGGTGATTTTTAACAAAAAAACTGTCGAGAATTTTCGTCAAAAATATCGCGAAAATTTTGGCGCATCGCTTGACGATCAGCTTTATTCAGCAATTTCCGAAAACCGCTCCTACCCAGGAATGGAGCATTGGCTACCATTTTTTTACGAAGAAAATTTGGTTAGTTTTTTTGATTACCTAAAAAATCCGATCACATTTTTTAGCGAAGAAATTTTGCAGCTAAGCAAAGAGCGCGAAGCATTGATTAATGATTATTATCAAGCTCGCATCGCTGATTTAAAAATTCGTAGCGGTACAATTTATCATCCCATCACTCCCGATCTTCTTTATTTTTCCGCTGCAGATCTTGAGAAAATTTTACAAAAAAATGTCGCGATTCAATTCAATAAATTTGATTGCGAACAAAAAGATCGACGCATTCTCGACTTAGAGATTAAGCCAGTTCCAGACTTCGCCCTCGCCGGCCGCACCAATCAAAAAGATCCCCTCGAGCTCGTCAAAGAATTTAGTCAAAATAGCAAAGTTGTAATCGCTTGTTTGAGCGAAAGTTTTCGCGATCGCATCGCAAAAATTCTTCCTGATTACGGCCTAAAATTTCCGACGATTCTACTTCCTCTCAATCTCGGATTTTATACCTCCGACTCAATGCTAATCGGCGAGCAAGCAATTTTCGGCGAAAAAATTATCCGCAAAAAAAGCAGCAAAGCAGCTTCTCAAAGATTGATCGAAGAAGGATTAAGTATTGCACAAGGTGAGCTCGTCGTGCATCGCGATCACGGAATTGGCAGGTTTGAAGGCATTCAAACAATCACTGCGATCGGCATCAAAACCGACATGATCAAAATCGCTTACGGCGGCAATGAAACGCTTTTCGTTCCTGTTCACGATATTGATTTAATCACGCGTTACGGCGCCGATAATCCCTTGATTCAACTTGATCGTCTCGGTCTTGCTGCTTGGAAAAATCGTCGCGAAAAAGTTCGCAAGAGAATTAAAGTTGCAGCGGAAGAGCTCTTGAAAATCGCCGCTGCGCGCCATTTGAAGAAAGCAGAAATTTTCGCTCCCGATCAAAATTTTTACGATGAATTCAAGTCGCGTTTCGGCTTCGTTGAAACCGAAGATCAAATGCGCGCAATTGAAGAAGTTGAAGAAGATTTAGCCAAAGGATCTCCGATGGATCGCTTGATTTGCGGCGATGTTGGCTTTGGAAAAACAGAGGTCGCAATGCGTGCGGCGGCAATTGTGGTTGGAAATTTTTCGTCGGTTGAGCGCAGTCAAAACCAGGAAAATTCTACTTCGCCTCACTTGGTTTCGACTCCGCTCAACCAGAGCGTGAGTCAGATCGCAATCGTAGCACCGACAACGCTTTTGGTCAGACAACATTACAAAAATTTCAGCAAACGTTTTGATGGAACTGGCGTAAAAATCGCACAGCTTTCACGACTCATCAGCACCTCAGAAGCAAAAAAGATTAAAGAAGAAATCGAGTCTGGCGCCATACAAATCGTGATTGGAACTCACGCACTTCTACAAAAAAATATTAAATTCAAAAATCTCTCACTCGTAATTATTGACGAAGAACAACATTTCGGCGTCGCGCAAAAAGAGAGATTAAAAGAGCTGCGCAACGAAGTTCACGTACTCACGCTTTCGGCGACACCAATTCCGCGTTCGCTGCAAATGTCGCTCACTGGCGTAAAAGATTTGAGTTTAATCGCCACGCCGCCACTCGATCGCTTGGCGGTACGCAACTTTGTAATGCCTTACGATTCGGTAATCGTGCGTGAAGCGGTGATGCGAGAATATAATCGCGGTGGTCGTGTGTTTTTCGTAGTACCGCGCATTCGTGATATTGAGGAGATGGAGCCGCGTTTAAAAATTCTTTTACCGGAAATTAAAATCACCCACGCCCACGGCCAAATGACACCGACTGAACTTGATCAAATCATGAATGATTTTGTTGATGGCAAAATCGACATGTTGCTCTCAACAACAATAGTTGAATCCGGAATCGATATCTCCGAAGCCAATAGCATGATCATCTACAAAGCCGAAATGTTTGGTCTAGCGCAACTCTATCAACTCCGTGGGCGCGTAGGCCGCGGCAAGGTTCGCGCTTATTGCTATTTGATGCTCGATCATCGCAAAAAAGTTTCCGACGAATCACAGAAAAAATTAGAAGTGATGCAAAATCTCGATTCACTTGGCGTTGGTTTCACTGTTGCAACTCACGATATGGATATTCGCGGCAGCGGCAATTTACTTGGTGATGAGCAATCCGGACATGTCAAAGAAACTGGCGTAGAGCTTTATCAACAAATGCTTTTGGAAACGATTGAAGAGCTAAAAAATAACAAAGATCTCGCTCCTTCATCAATCACTCCTAACGACGAAATCAGCATCCAAATCAAACTCGGGATCTCTCTTCTCATACCCGAAGAATACATGCCAGACCTGTCTTTACGCATGAGTTTCTACAAAAAAATTGCGATGATAAAAGATGATGAAGATGCGCAAAATCTTGCCGACGAGATGAATGATCGCTTCGGAAAAACTCCGGAAGAAGTTTTGAATTTGATTGAAATCGCCAAGTTAAAACATCTGTGCAAAAAACTTGGCGTCGAAAAGTTAGAAACGATTGCGGATGGCGTGGCCCTTGGCTTTAAGAATAATAAATTCAGAGATCCCGAAAAATTATTAGCGCTGATTTTTGCCAGTAAGAACAAAATAAAATTACATACTGGCCAAAAAGTTTTGTTCATTTGCGATGTTTCGTCAGTCCAAAATAAAATCTCTTCGGCTTTTGCGGTGATGAAGAAATTGGAGAATCTGTGATGGTATTTTTAGCAGTTTTTAGCGCTGCTCTAATCTTATTTGCGGCATTTTTTTTTCTTAGAAAATCTAAAAAATTTCAAAAATCAGAACCAGCCCCAACTATTTTAGACATTGATTCGGGATCATTTAAAAATGAAAAACCCCAAGCCTATCGAGCAACAATTTCACTTGAAGATCGTGATCACTCAATTCGTCCAGAAAACTATCAACAGAGAAATTTAGATCGCGAAGTTGGTGGATTTGAAGATGGGAAAAAGGGATCGGAAAAAGAAAATCAAAACCAGCAAGAAAAACATATTGAAGATGCTTGGGACAAGCGCTCGGAAGATGTTGATAAAATGGGCTCTTTCAATCCCTTGGCTGGGCATGACAAAGAATCGATGATTTGGGGCTTAAAAAAAATAAGACTAAAAATTGCTAAACGTCTCAATCGTGATCGCGGCAAAAATGAGGCGGCGGGGAAAAATTATGATAGCAGAAGCCAAGAAGGTAGGTTTGCACAAGCGATCAGAGCTAGACAGGATTTTAGCCACGAAAATGGAGATGGTGGAAAAGTCAGTCGCTAACTAATTAAAAAATAAACACACAATCTCGAAGGCGCGATCCCTCAATCTGATCACTTCTAACTAACCAACTAGCTTCTCTAAAAACTTTTGGAACCAGCCATTTTTAACTTCAAAACCGTCTTTGATTTTTTCGCGCATCTGTAAGTTCTGCAAAAAAGACAACATACCAAGAGAGCATGAGTTTGTTTGGCTTAATAAAGTTTGTGGGATTTTCTCGAATTTATTTGGATAACCAATTCTAACATTCTTCTGAAAAATCTCCGCAGCCAACTTATCTATTCCAACCACCGCAGAAACTCCTCCCGTAAGCACAATATTTCCGATCATAAAGAAGGGTACGCCGGATTTTTCTAAGGTTGATTTTGTTGACTCAAAAAGCTCTTCAAGTCTGGAAGAAATGATGTCGCGAAGATCTGCTCTTGTAACGCTTACCATATTTTCACCTTCTTCATCTTGAGAATATTTAAACTTGATCGACTCCCTTTCTTCAATCGGGGAAATCAATAACGAACTGTTTAGATTTTTAATTTTTTCTGCGGCTTGCGAGCTAATACCGAGAATAGTTGAGATGTCTCTAGTGATGTGACTTCCGCCGATTTTGGAGCTGCCGACATAAAGTAATTTTCCTTCGGAGATTAAGGCGAATGACGTAGAGCTTCCGCCGATATCAACCAATAAAGTTCCGATATTCATTTCATTATCAGAAAGGCATGAAAGCCCTGAGGCGTAAGGCTCGGCGATATAGCTATTCACTGATAGCTGGCAACGCTTTAGACAGTTTTCGATATTTTTAATTGTGGTTTGGGAAGTGGAGGCAACGTGGAATTTTGCATAAAGCTGCTCACCCGTCATGTAGCGCGGATTGACGATAGGCAAAGAGTCATCAAGCCTGTACTGCAAAGGAACTAGATGAATTATTTCTCGATTTTTTTTCTTAAATTCAGCGCGAATTTTGTTGGTAAGATTGATGATGTCTGAATTCTTAACGATGTCAGAAGAGACCTTGCAGCTTACTTCTTGATGGGTTGAAACAATTTGGCATCCAGAAATTCCAACTAAAATTTGGTCGATATTAAGGCCCGCCATTCTCTCCGCTTCTGCAACCGCATTGGTAATTGATTTTTGCGCCAAACGCATGTCAGAGATCGCGCTAGCCAAAATTCCTCGCGATTCTTTATGGCCATATCCAAGTATTTTAACTTGATCGCCATTAATAGCCGAAATTGTACAAACCAGCTTGGATGATCCCATATCAAGGCACGCGACAACTTTTCCTTTTCGTGGCTTTTTGGACATTAGAGATTTTTTAATTCTTTGATTACCGAGTCATTATACTCGAGGTAAATCTTATCAGGGACGCGCAAGTCAATAACTTTCAATCCTAGCAGAGATCCGGGCATATTGTTTATTTTTATCAAACGCTGCCAAGCCTCAGAAATTCCTGATTCTGGCAGTTTAATCAAAAGCCCATTTTCAAAATGAATATCCCATCTGCGATCACCGACCCAAGTCGCTGAAAAGACATTTTTACTTAAGTTTGGATCAATTGCGAAAATATTAAATATTGACCTGACGTTAGTATTGGCGCCCTTTCCTGATAATATTATCATGTCACGGAATTCTTCCAGATCTTCGAAGGGAATAATGTTTCCGTCACGATCAATTAAATATTTCTTACCATCATTTTGCCAAATCGCGAATGGCACGAATTCAGTAACGGTAATATTCAAACCACTAGGAAGGCTGCGGGTAATAGTGATTTGATTAATCCAAGGAAGTTTGGTTTTGATATCTTTAATGAGTTTTTGAATCAGAAATTCAGGATTATTCTTTTTACTCTCATTAATTATTGCTTCGATCTCGTTCTTAGAGACTCTAAGGTTTCCCTTGATATTGATTTGTGCTAAATCTTTTTGCTCAAGGCTGAGCTGAGAGAAAAAATAATTACGGGACTCCGCATAAATTTTATGTAAAAAATCGGGCTTAAATATCTGCAAAGAGAAAAAAACCAAAATTAGCAATAATGCTAAAGCCAATAAAATCTTGAGCAAAAATGGCTTTAAGAAACGACTAAAGAAAACCCTTGCTCGACGTAAAAATGGATTGGTTAGAAAAAAATTATGAATTTTTTTTTGAGACGAACTCATTCGCAGCGCGCAGTTTTTACCAAAAATTCAACGATCTCTTCAAAGGAAATTCCGACATATTTAGCGATTTTTGGTACTAAAGAAGTTGCGGTGAATCCGGGGTGAGTATTGGTTTCGAGTAAATAAAATTGGTCATCACCACCATCTTTATTATTCAAAATAAAATCGATTCTACTGACACCGCGACAACCAACAATTTTATGGCAGCGCTCTGCCAAATCCAAAACTTCTGCATATTTTTCAGGCCTGATTTCAGCTGGCATTACGTAGTCAGTCATGCCAGCAGTATATTTACATTTGTAGTCGTAGAACAAGCCGTGCGGCCTTATTTCAATTGCTCCTAGAGCTTTATTATCCATCACTGCAACTTGGATTTCTTGTCCGGCCAAATATTTTTCGACAATGATTTCATCGCCATATTTCCACTCATATTTGGCGAAATCGAACTGGTTACTTGGCAAAATAACTTCAACACCAACCGAAGATCCTTCGTTGATTGGCTTGATCACAAAAGGCTTTCCGACAGAAAAAATTTTTTCTTTATTTTTAGCATCTTCACCTTTTTTGAGAATTTCGTAATGTGGAGATTTTACACCAACAGTTGCAGAAATTTTTCTCGTCAAAACCTTATCCATGCAAATTGCCGAAGCGATAATTCCGGAGTGAGTGTAGGGAATTTGTAAAATATCGAAAACACCCTGAACTCGTCCATCCTCGCCGTATTGGCCGTGAAGAGCGTTAAAAACCAGATCGGGTTTTATTTCTTGTAACTGCTCAAAAATTTTGCGCGAGAAATCGATTTTAGTCGCCTTGTATCCCAATTTAATTAGAGCCTCAAAAACCGCTTCGCCAGAACGCAAAGAAACTTCGCGCTCAGAATTCCAGCCGCCCATGAGCACAGCGACATGTTTATTTTTCATTATTTTTATTGTCTTTTTTATTGGATATTGCTGTCGCCTTTTTGGCATCTTCGGCGATCGCACTTGCTGACCTAAGCTCTGCGATCACATATTCACAAAGATCCTCGAAAGGAACGCGATTTCTTTCTGAAATATCCACAAGTTTAGCGAAAGATTTCATGATCTGTGGCGGGACTAAAACGCGCTTAGTTGTTGAGAGCCATTTAGCTTGAAAAGCCAGCGGATGAGAGCCGATAGCGGGATCTCCAACATAAAGATCAACCGGAATCTCTTGATCACCAAAATTGCACTTCGCGGTAAATTTTTTTGGCATAATTTTTGTTTATTCTGTCGAGTATTTTTTTGCGAATTTCTCTAAATCCTCAAGACTCCTCGCCTTTGTAAAAGCAGACTTAATATTTTCTGAATTATTTCCAGAAGCTCTTGCCTCAATTTCTTTAGCTCGATTAATTGTGCCACGCGCCTCATCAATCTTTGCTCCAAGCGCCTCTTGATTGGAAATTTTTGTATCGATCTGATGGACAGCCGCAGTTCTCTCCCTGAATTCCTTCAATTCTTGGCTTTTAGCAAGACGACTCTCCTCATATCTCATTTCTGAGAAAGCACGGGAAGCCTCTTCTTCTCTTCTCTTTTTTTGATCTGGATCAGCCAAACGTGATGCGTCTACTTTCAGTTTGTTATAGTTATCTCTTAAGCCTTTGATCTTGTTTTGTTGAGTTTTAACCGCCTGACCAGACTGATCTAAGGCAATCATCGCACTCTCCCTTGCAGCTTTAAGTACGGATAATTCTTTTGTATTTACCTCGCCAACCTTGTTGACTCTTTCTGCTAAAATATCCGCTCCTGACCTTTGAGCAGCAGCTTGTTGCTTGTATCTTTCTCTACTTTCCGACCAAGGATTCACTTCTTTTAAGAAATTACCTAAGCTTGCACTAGCTTTCTTAAGTGCCTTATAACCATCTCCAATATCTCGCCTTTCATCAATCTCTTCCAGAGTCTTTAAGTGATCAGACTTCCTCAATAAGCCAGCAGCCTTTTCTAATTTGGGAGCGGGAGGGATCGCAAATTTTTGTTCTCTTTTATTTTGGGAGGAACGTTGACCAACTAAATCTTTTTCATCTTTAGGTCTGGAGAATTCCATTCCTCCCAATCTTCCGGAGGCCGTTCCTTCTTTTTCCAACTGCTGTTTAGCATCTCTCTTCTCACTACTATCCAAACCTGATGCACTCTTCACAGAGCCAACAAAATCCATGTTTGGATCAATCATTTGAAACGGAGTATTAATAACTGACTTAGCTCCTGCTCCAATAGATCTTTTAGAGAGATAGGAAGAGAGAGTTGAAGTAGGCTCTCTGGTTGAAATTTGTCCATTAGCTAATCCTTCATTAACCTTGGCTCTTTCTTCTGGATTCATCCTCTTCATGGCTGCTCTAAGCTCACCTGTGGACGCCCTACCGCTGGTTTCTTTAGCCATTTCTCCCAAAGACTTGGTTAGAGTGTTGCTGCCTCTAAATTGTTTGTATAAGGAACCAAACACTGTCTTGGCTCCTGCGGTTTTTGGACCTTTGTTGCTCATTAGCCTTTCTATTTCTGCAGCACTGGTTACGCCACGTCTTCTCGCTTCTTGCTTCATTGCATCCTCAACAGCTTTGACGGCTTGTTTGTCTTTTTCTGGACCATCTTCCATAAATGGATTCGCTTTTCTGAATTCTTTAGCTGCATTTTTACCCGCTTCGAGCATGGCATTTTCATGTTCTCGATCTGAGATTCCTTTTTTCTCTTCATCGCTGCGTCTCTTATCAGCACCTCCTCCAGAATCAAAAATTTTATCATCTAAGAAACTCAAAGCCCTTCCCGCTGTCTCTCCATAAATTCTGTTTGTAACTGGATCAACAACAGCCTTTTTAAACTCTTCAGCAGTTTGCTTTATTCCCGCACTCATCTCAGTGGTTTTTAGTCCTCCGGAAATAACCGCAGCGACCTTGGTCATAAAATCAATAAATTGCTCCATCAGCGAAGCTATAACCCAAATAAATAGAATGGTGAAGATTGAAGGAATTCCTTCTGGATTACCGATATTTCCAACTTGTGAATTTGCGTTAGTCCTTGGTGGCAGTGAAGCTATCGTCCAAAAAGACATTAAAGAAATTCTGGTGATGCCCAGATTCATCACCCAAACCTCATCCCAACAAACTTTGTAACCGAGAGACATCTTGATAACTTCATACATCAGCATGTTGAAAAAGGCCAAAGTGATCAAAAGCAAAATCTGCTGCAATGAGAAGCCAATCAGTTGTTTAACCCAATTATCAAACATTTCTTTGGTTTGATTGAAGAGCATAAAAATGAAGAAGATCGGACCAACAACAAACAAGATTGAGATGAAAACCTGCGCGGTGAGATAAAGCAAAACGGCACTTGCAATGGCATACATGTAATGGATGAAACTCCACCAAATGATCAGCAAGTAGGCCCAGCCAAAAATACTGGCGAAAAGCAATGCTGAGAGTTTTTTCTGTACTGCTGGAGCGAAAAATAAATTCAGAACGTTATCGACACTCGAAAACAAAACTGATTTGTCGTAAAGATCACCAGAATCTAAGGCCTGCGAGATTTCGGGCGAATCATCAAATGATGAGGCCATCATGAATGAAAGGTAGTCGGTTCCTTCTTTGAAAAAGCGAACGAAAAACATTTGGAACCAATCCCATCCAGTCTCTCCGACCATTAAATAAATAAATCCAATCTTGATAACGCGATTGAAAATTTCGGCGTGATTCAGTTCGCTTACTCCCAGTAGGTATCCAACCCCATAAAATGTTAGCATTACCACCAAACAAACCGTCAAAATTGCTTTGTAGCGAGTGTCGGCGATTAGCAGTTTGTAAACTCTTTCTGCCTGACCGATCGTTGATTCATCTTCTTCCGTAGATGGATTGTCTCTCTTGCCATCCATTACCTCTAAAACTG
Organism: Pseudomonadota bacterium; assembly: GCA_018970485.1. Lineage (GTDB taxonomy): Bacteria > Pseudomonadota > Alphaproteobacteria > Rickettsiales > UBA1997 > UBA2645. The sequence goes on from JAGWWH010000002.1 coordinate 25,791, forward strand.
GGGTTATTACTGAGCTAATGATGCTAGAAACTGCGACGGTGGAATCGCTTTTGACCTTAACATTAACGTAATATTCGCCGGAATTATTGCTGTACTTACTCGCGCAGTAATATTGCTTGGCGCAGGTTCCAGGGTGATTCGAACTGTCGTCGCCCGGAGTTTCACTTGATTCACAAGTAAGGCCAATATTGCTCGCAACGCTACTATTGTAATAAGGATTGGTGGTTTTGATTCCATCATTTGCTTCAATCAGAGTGCAGTTACCAATTTCTGGATCGAGAATTTTGAAGGTTAGGCGCAGCTTCTTATTTTCGTTGTTTATGCCTTCTTTTTCGTTTTCGTTTTTATTCTTAAGAGAGGCGGCTGAGTAGTAGTTGTAAGTGTGGCAATAAAAGGTTGATCCCGCGCCAGTCTGCAAACCATTTGCAGCAAGTGTGCAATCTCCAGAAACATTAGCACTATTGACTCTGTATAGATTTCCACTGCTATCAAAGTTATAGTTACTGTCACCATATAAAGTATCTGGCAATGTACCAACCAAATCAGGGTTTGATGGGGATGAGATATTGATTATCTGTGGCTGGTTATTTGTAGATGCGAAGTTGGGTGGTGCAGAAATGCTCTTACACAAAGAGCTATCACTATCACTTTCTTTGCAGAGCCGTACTTGCATCCACTGACCATTCTTGAAACTCAAGCTACCGGAAAAACCGATCTCAATACCGTTGCTGCCGTTATAAGATCCGGAAGGGTTTGTATTATCTGCGTAGGCAGTCCAAGCGCCGTTGTTGGTGGAATCTACAAAATTTTCTCCATCGAGAATCAAGGTTTTTATTCTCGAATCACCACTAACCGAATATGTGGTGTTGGCGTTATAAACTTTCTTTCCTCCAACTGAAGTTTGGCCGCTATCTGAAAAACCAGAGATATTTCCATATTTGCCATTAAAGCCGCCTAGCTTTGTTGCATTCTTAGATAATTTTGAGTTCTCGAGAAAGTTCTTCACTTCCTCTATCGAATCTGGAATAGAAGGAATATTAGCAACTTTTCCGGTGTAATTTTCTAAGTCGTAACATTGAGCTATATTGTTGACCGTTTGAAGGGCTGGCGCTTCGCCATGAGCCAACATTAGATCTGAACAACTTCTACACTTATCCTTGGCGTTAGGATCGGTCACATTAATCAGAGCATCATTACATTCAGCTCTATCGGCTTTAGATGGGCTAGGTCGACTACAATCTCTTGCGTAATTATTGCTTGCATTTTCGGTGCAAGTGATCGTGTCGATGCACTCATTGTGAGGACAATATTGGGGCGCATTGGGATCGTAACATTCCGAAGCAATCGCCTGACATCCCAAAAGTGAACCGTTACTTCCTAATTGCGGCGAACAGTCTGGATTGGAAACCAGCTCTAATACGCTGCCTCGGCAAAGAAGGGCTGGCCTAGGAATTATCTTCATGGCCATTCCTACGCCACACTTTCTACTTAAAGAATTTCCAGTACTCCATACTCCTATCCAACTCTCTGGATAGAGACGAATTTTCTGACCTTTACGCACAAAAACTTGATTCGTAGTAGCCGATTCTCCGGGAGAAAATTCTGGCGAACCATTCAAGCTGGCATTAACGCTTAGTAAAGTTTGGAGAGGATCTTGCGAGGTCGAGCTGTCGCGGGTTCCATATTCATAAAAATCTGCTTCATAATAAGTTGTAGTGTCGGCATTAAAATTGGTGTGGCTTCCGGTTGGATTAATGATTCTACCCTTGATATTGCAGCTTCCACTTGCTGATCCGCTATCTCCGCCAAGTATAAAAAATCTGACAAATCCAGACTGATCCATGATCAAATCATGGTGCTTCAAAAACCTAATTCCGATCATCCTTCCGCAATTTATTCCCGCGACGTTATGAAAATTAGCGTTCTGGTTGATTACCAATTTATGTCCCGCCTCTAGATTAATTTCATCCGTCGTCCAACTATTTCCAATGCTGACAGCATTAAATTTATCAAGTTGGTTATTACTCGAATCCTTAACCGAAACAACAAGATCGTTTTCAGTTCCGCTATTACATGATGCATCTCCAGTTAAAGACCGGAAAGAAACTGCGTAAGCATCATTGTAAGTATTTTGAATACTCACATCACCTGAAGAAATATCTCCGAGAAGAATTCCATCTTTCACCGCAACGCCGTTTATGTTTGGACATGAACCAGTGGAATCACATGTGACACCAGAAAAAGGATCAAAATCACTATCTCTCAAGCCATCTCCAGACCATCTAATAATGCCGCCGCTTTTGGTTAAGTTGGGAGATTTTGAATCAGCAGAGATTGGAAAAGCTGCGTTGGTCAAAACGTCATCAACATTGGCATATCCAAGACTTACGTAGGAAGAATTTCCGCATGATGCTTGGAGAGGATCGGGTCCATTGTAGCTACATTTCCAAGCTTTTTCGTCAGGCAATAGAGGAACTTTTCTGGAACCCTCTCTTTCTGTAAATTTTGTCGTATCAAAGCCGCCGTAGCCCTGTGGGTGTTTAATGGTGTAAATAACTAACTTTTTGGCCAGATTGTAAAGATCGCTCTCAGCATTGGTTTCGCCGAGTTTCACAGTTGGCACAGTATTTGCATCACTGGCATATGCCAAACCACTAAAACTCAAAACCAGTGATTGACCATCTCGCGCATCAAAAACTCTATTTTGCCATGTCGAATTATATGAATGTGGAATTGGATCATTCGCTTTCAAGAAAAGATCTGGATATTCCACAGAATTTCCTAACTCGACATTGCCAATAGCTCTCACAATCACTTGCGAGCCAGGCCTGATTGTTACGCCAGAATTTTGTCCACCACCTTTTTCATCAGTTGATGTCCAAGAAGGTTCTGCGCCGGAAGAATTTGAGCTTCCTACGGAGGAAAGGCAGGATTGTATGCAGTTGTTAATACAAATATTTTGGAAGGTCGCATTATCAAGACCTGAGCACCCTGCTGTCTCGCTGGTCATACTACCACCATTCTCATTGCCAACAGTAACTTCTCCCGTGGTTAGGCAGGATTTTATTCCGCTGCCTTGGGTAGAATCGGTTATGCTAACAGAGCTGTCGTAAGAGCAATTTTCTTGTTGAGCATTTGCACTGACCGTGACGGTTTGCGACTCATATTCACCAAAATCATCGGCATCAATACATCCAGAATCTTTACAGGAAAAAATCAAAAAAGAGGCAGCAAGAAGCAGTAAGAAACTACGTAAATTTTTCGTTAGTCTAAAACTGGTTGGCACTAGGGGATTATTGGTCGGAGAAGTTTAAATAAATTCTGATTCTTTTCTAAAAACGCTTTGAAGTTAATCAACTACATTTCAATCGCCTAAGCCAATTTTCACATAAAGCGTGAGTGGTTTTTTGTAATCAAAAATGCACAAAATTACTTCTACAAAACTAAAGAATAATACTCGATCTCTTCACTCATCGATTTCATCTCTCTTGCCACATCCGCCACCATCACCTTATTGCTCTCAAGATCTTTAATTACGATCGCGCCGGCGCCAATTTTTGCACCCTTACCAATAACAATTGGGCCGAGAATTTTAGCGCCAGCACCAATCACAACATCGTCGCAAATTGTCGGATGACGCTTTGTCTTTTGTGTTGATCTGCCTCCCAAAGTTACTCCTTGATAGATCGTTACATTATTGCCGATCTCGCAAGTCTCGCCAACTACCACTCCAAAGCCGTGATCAATAAAAAGATTTTTACCAATTTTAGCTTTTGGGTGAATTTCGATTCCGGTAAAAATACGACTTAAATGGGCGATTAAACGAGGTAAAACAGGGATTCCCGCCTTATCTAAAAAATGTGCAAAGCGATGAAAAAACAACGCATGCACTCCGGGATAACAAAGAATTATTTCGAGATAATTTTTTGCCGCCGGATCTTTTTGTTTTATGTTTTCGAAGAATTCGATTTTCATTTTAGCGAAAAATATTCTCACTCTTCGACAAGCTCAGAGTGACCAGAGCACTCATGCTGAGACTGTCGAAGCATATTTTGAGAATTAAGCATTAATATGTTCAAACAGTGGCGAAGATAAATATCTCTCGCCGCAGGATGAAACGATGAAGACGATTATTTTGTTGGCATTTTCTGGTCTCTTGGCGATTTCAAGTGCCGCATAAGCAGCTGCGCCGGAAGAAATTCCACCGAGAATTCCCTCCTTTAAAGCCATAGCCCGCGCAGTCTCAAGAGCATTATCGTTAGAAACTTGAAACACTTCATCGATCAATTTCACGTCCAAAATCGCAGGAATAAATCCCGCGCCAATTCCCTGAATTTTATGTGGACCTGGCTGCCCTCCAGATAGAACTGGACTAGCTTCCGGCTCAACGGCGATTGCTTTAAAATTGGGATTTCTTTGTTTTAAAATCGAAGCAATACCCGTGATCGTTCCGCCAGTGCCAACGCCTGAGACCAAAATATCAATTTTACCATCTGTATCGCGCCAAATTTCTTCGGCAGTAGTTTTTTGATGAATTTCAACATTCGCTTGATTGGAAAATTGCTGTAAAATCACCGAATCTTTAATTTCCGCATTCAGCTCTTCAGCCTTTGCAATCGCACCCTTCATGCCTTTTGCACCTTCAGTTAAAATCAATTCTGCGCCGTAAGCTTTAAGTAATTTTCTGCGCTCAAGCGACATGGTTTCGGGCATCGTTAAGATCAAACGGTAACCTTTAATCGCCGCAACAAAGGCTAAAGCAATTCCAGTATTTCCAGAAGTTGGCTCAATTAAAACCGTTTTACCCGGCACAATTAAACCCTGTTTTTCCGCCGACTCGATCATGTTAACACCAATGCGATCTTTTACCGAATTTGCGGGATTAAAATATTCCAACTTCGCCACAACTTGTGCCTTGGAAGTATTGAGTTTATTGATTTGAACAAGGGGTGTATTGCCGATTAATTCAGCAAGATTTTTTGCGATTTTCATTTTGTGAATTCGTTAATTTAAAGAGAGATGGAGCAGCTACGAAGGAGTCTAACAACATCGCTCAGTAAAAAACGCACCCGATTGCAAAGCGAAATTTTTCACTAATCTTTTGGAATAATTTTTTTAATTTCTTCGCTTACAATTTTTTCAACTAACTGAGACAGATTTTCGTTAAGCCACTTTTCTAACTTTGGCTCAAGCATCTGAATCGCAAGCTCAGAAAGCATTGGGCTTTGCGAGAAATTAGAAATTCCTAAGACAACATTTTTAGCGTCGAGCAACTTCTTAACAGAATTTGAGGTCTGTTTGATGGTATCTTCATTTAGCATAATTCCTCTCTGTTCGACAAATAGTTGATTCGATTTTGTTGGCACTTCCGTTGCGACCTGAGATTGATTTTGTGAAAAGGAAAATTCTGATATTTCTTGTGCAGGAGCTTCTTGAAAAATATCGGGTTCGATAAGTTTTGGCATCGGCTCCAAATCAGGATAGCTGGCTCTCTGCGCTTCTGGAGTAAGAGTTGTAAAATCTGGCTTTTGATCTGGTTTTTTAATACCGAGCAGCTCTTCATTTAACTCAAGATGAACATCGCTTTTTTCAACTTCGGCTTCAGCAGCTAGATCTTTCTGTCTTTGAATTTCTCGCTCTAACTCATCGATCTCAGCATCGTGAGAATGATTTTCTGTCGGACGAGTCGCCTCTTTAACTTCCGATTTTCGCTCTTTTACAACCTCTTCCAAATCGAGATCGTGAAAATCTAAATCAAGATCTTCATCCTTTGTTGACGCGCTATTGCTAGCGGTTTCCGGTTCACTTTTATCTTTTTTTAGTTCGTTAAAGTTTAGAGACCCCTCTCCGACTAAAGATGAATCGGCCTTTTCTTTCTGAAGCTCTTCTGCAATTTCTTTTTCAATCTGATCCTCGGAATCATCTTCATTTTCATAATCTTCGCCACCGTCCTTATTAAAATCTTCAAGGGAATCTTTGTTCTGAGTGGTAGCAGAGAATTCAGGCAATAAAGGTTTAACGGCAACCTCATCATCTAAGTCAGTGTCTTCCGACAAATATTTTTCTTTCTCTAAAAAAGATTCTTCTTTTGTGACTTGTTCAGCTTGGAGTGAAGGGGTTTGGAAATTTGTTGATTGAGCTGAAATTGAGATTTTTTGAGCTGTGGTTTCATCTTTTTTGACCGGAGCAACGTAATCAAACTCACTAGCAAAATCCGCGATTTGATTTGTCGGTTTTTGATCGAATTTATTTAGCTTTTTTTTGATCGAATCCAAAATCGAATGCGTGTTTTTTTCTGACATGAGAGCCTTTGATTATCAAGGTTGGTAACGGAATTTTTTCTGTCTAAAAACTACAGAAAAAATTTGCACCGATTATTTAATTTTTTGCCGGAATTTTCGACTAAAAATCCCTAAATTAAATTCACCTAAAAATATTTTTTTTCGTAGAAAAATTTGAATTTTAGACTCGAGGCGAAAATTTGAACTAAAACCTTGTAAACCCTTCAGAATAAAGCCCGAAGCCCCGATACAAATTATCCTCCAAAATTACAAAAAACTTTCGTCAAAATTCAGAAAGTAATTGCCCAAAATCAGTCAAACATTTTGCAAAACTTTCGGTTAAAAAATTTTATCTTTCTTGACGCAAAAGACTAGAATACAACAACAGCAAATTACCAAACCCAACCAAACCAAATTATTCCCTTCCAAAAAATTGATTCGACTAATCAACAAAATTCACAACTAACCAAAAAACAGCCGGCGCAAAGATTTTCGCAGGACCTTAAAAGCAAAACCAAAAAATGAAAAACTTTCGCTCCATTTCACCTTGGTCAATAGGTTGGATTTTAATCGGAATTCTCGGCGCTGTCGCACTCAGCGGAATCGCATTAATCCGCGAAGAAAAAATTTCCTCACTCTGGTTTTTAACCGCTTGCATCTGCACGCAACTCATCGCCTACCGTTTTTATTCCGCATTTATTTCGGCGAAAATTTTGTGTCTCGACGCGAACAGAATCACGCCGGCAAATCGCATTAACGACGGCAAAGATTTCGTGCCAACAAATCGCTGGATCGTCTTTGGACACCACTTCGCCGCAATCGCCGGACCCGGTCCACTGATCGGCCCTACCCTCGCCGCGCAATTTGGTTACTTGCCTGGAACCTTGTGGATATTGATCGGATGCGTGCTCGCCGGCGCGGTACAAGATTTAGTAATTTTATTTTCTTCTCTGCGGCGCGACGGAAAATCTTTGGGACAAATGATCAAAGACGAGCTCGGCGAAATCGCTGGCTACGCAGCATTAATCGGCACTCTCGCCATTATTATTATTTTAATTGCCGTTCTCGCTCTTGTTGTCGTAAAGGCCTTGATGCACAGCCCGTGGGGCTCCTTCACGGTTTTCATGACAATTCCAATCGCGATGTTGATTGGAACTTACCTCTATTTCATCCGACCGCAAGGCGTGCTGGAAGCGAGTTTGGTGGGAATAATTTTATTTTTACTCGCAGTTTACGGTGGAAAATTTGTTCACGAAAATCCCGCTCTCGCAATATTTTTTGATCGCGACGCCAAGTTCCTCGCCTTCGCAATAATGATTTACGGATTCGCCGCGGCGACTCTTCCTGTCTGGCTTCTCCTTGCTCCACGTGATTACCTTTCTTCATTTTTAAAGCTCGGAACAATCACTTTGCTTGCAATCGCTCTGCTCATTTTTCGCCCCGACATTCAGATGCCGGCACTAACAAAATTCACCGACGGAAGTGGCCCAATTTTCGCCGGAAAAATTTTTCCGTTTCTCTTCATTACAATTGCCTGCGGCGCGATTTCTGGATTTCATTCTCTCGTCGCTTCCGGCACCACGCCAAAAATTATTTCTAACGAAAAAGATGTGCGCCTAATCGGCTACGGAAGCATGTTGCTTGAAGGCTGCGTGGCAATGATGGCAATGATCGCGGCTTGCGTTTTGGATCCGGGAATTTTCTTCGCGATTAACTCACCAACTACAGTTGAGGCATTTCCCGTCGCTCCCGAAATAATGCAAAATCTCGCCACGCAAATGGGTGAAAATACACTCTACGCCAGAACCGGCGGCGCCCCGTCTTTGGCGGTCGGAATGGCCAATATTTTCTCCTCCGCTTTCGGCGCGCAGATGCTTTCAATGTGGTACCATTTCGCAATAATGTTCGAGGCGATTTTTATTTTGACGACGCTGGACGCGGGCACCCGCGTGGCTCGATTCATGTTTGAAGATTTACTCAAGCAAGTGACGAAGAAAAAAATATCACCGATTTTTTCGAGCCTAATGATCGTCGGAGCTTGGGGATATTTTCTTTACGCGGGAGTGGTCGATCCAAATGGCGGCGTGAATCTGCTTTGGCCACTTTTTGGAATGTCGAATCAAATGCTCGCGGGAATCGCTCTGACGCTGGCGACGGTGATTATTTTTAAAAGCAAAGGCGCGAAATTTTGTCTCGTGACTTTAATTCCTCTTCTTTTCGTGCTTACAGTCACAACCTCTGCGGCGATTGAAAAAGTTTTTTCTGCGGATCTTAAAATTGGATTTTTGGTGAATGACAAAAAATTAATCAGCGCTCTGGCTTTAGGTTTCTTGGCGGTTTTGTGGATTGTAGTGATTGAGGCATCGCGCAAAACCTTACGCCCTCCTGGATTCCCGCCTTCGCGGGAATGACCAAGACGAGTAAGTACAAAGTCATCCCCGCGCAGGCGGGGATCCAGAAAAAAAATATAAAAATGAAAAAATTCCGAGAATTCCTACTCCTAATCCGCGACACAATCAGAGGTGATTTTGCTTACAAAAATTATCTAAAACATTGCGGAAAAAATAATCCCCTTGATCGAAAAACTTTTCTACGCAATCGTCAGAAAGCTAGGTGGGACAAGGTTAACCGCTGTTGCTAAAAAATTCCAAAATCAAAATTTTTAAAAAATGACTGACCAACTAAAACAAAATATTTTTGCTGCGGTTAACGAATATTGCTCTGCAAATCACAACTTTAATTTCGATCCAAAAAATCCGATTATTCGTTTGCACGAACCAACTTTTAGCGCCGAGGAAATCAATGCATTTCTTGAGCCAATGCTTACCACTCAAGTCACCATGGGCAGAGAAGTTCGTAAATTTGAAGAACAATATGCGAAGGAATTTGGTCACAAATATGGCGTAATGAATAATTCCGGATCTTCGGCAAACCTTCTTGCCGTAGCTGCCATCGCTAATCCACAAACTAAAAATAATTTAAAAACAGGTGATGAAGTTATTGTTCCATCTCTCTCTTGGTCTACAACTGTGTGGCCTCTCATTCAGAGTAATTTGATTCCCGTTCTAGTCGATTGCGATCCAAAAACTTTTAATCTTGATCTCAATAAAGTTGAAGCCGCGATCACCCCAAAAACAAAAGCAATCATGCTCGTACACGTTTACGGCAACCCTTGCGATATGGATGCTTTGATGGCGCTGGCAAAAAAATACAATTTACAGGTGATTGAAGATACCTGCGAATCAATGGGTGCATACTACAAAGGCAAGGCTGTGGGAACTTTCGGTCGCGTGGCAACTTTCAGTTTTTATTTCTCACATCACATCACAACTCTCGAAGGCGGAATCACTGTGACTGACGATTTTGAGCTCGCTGAAACCATGAGAATCATGCGCGCGCACGGTTGGACACGTGAAGCGGACGAACATGCAAAATATGTCGCCAAATATCCTGACATCGATCCACGTTTCATTTTCGTAAATCTTGGATACAACTTGCGCCCTACAGAATGCCAAGCGCGCATGGGTCAGATTCAACTTCCAAAATTAGCTGGATTCGTCAATCAACGTCGCGCAAATGTCGCAACTTACTTCAAAAATTTGTCGAAATATTCCGACATTTTTGACTTCCAACACGAGACTCCGGAATCTCGTTCCAGCTGGTTCGGCTTCTCAATTATCCTGAAAGATAAATGTCCATTCAAAGTAAAAGAAATTTCTGATTTCTTGAAAGCGCAAAAAATCGAAAATCGTCCGATCATTGCCGGAAATATCGGTTACCATCCAGTGATGAAAATGTACGAACACCGAATGGCCGGCGATCAAAGCGCTTCCAACAATATCATGAAAAATGGTTTCGCTTTCGGTTGCCATCAGGCGATGAATGAGGAAGCGGTGAACTATGTCTGCTCTAAGGTTGATGAGTTTGTGGCGAATTACAAAAAAAGCTAAAATGACCAATAGCGCTAAAAAAATTACCGAAATTCTGGATTCATTAAAGATTCCATTTTCGGGTAGCGCTATTGGATCCTACCACATTTCTCCCTTTCCTCAAGCTAGCGTTTCTGGAATCGGAGCCGTGCTTTATCGCGACAAAAAAACCAAAAAAATTTACACTTTGCTGCAACGTCGCTTCAAAGATAATTTTCAATGGTGGGTGGCTGGAGGTTACGTAGAGCTGCCTCCGCGCGATGATTTTTTTACGAAAAATTTTCAGAAAATAAAAAACGCAACGATCGGCGAATATCAAAAAAATGCTGTGAAGCAAGGATGGCAGAAGGCTTACAAAGAAATTAACGATCCAAAAAAATTAGCAGAAACGCTCAAGAAACATAAAATTAATTGGCCGAAAGAAGTTGATTTTAATTGGCAATCAGCCTGGCAGCGCGAGGTCTTAGAAGAGACGGGAGTTGATTTGGATAAGTTTGCGGATCGATTAATTTTCGACTTAAACAGCAGTAAGACTCTGTCTGTCGGCGTTGAGCCGGATCGTCTCGTTAATATCGACGGAAAATTTTGTGCCTTTTTAGGTGATTTAGACAAGGCCCCCAAAACCACGCCAGACGAGGAAACTGAAGAGTTGCAATGGATTGCACTTGAAGAAATTTCTTTCGATAAAAAAAATTTTGTCGCGCGCGGAAAATCAGTAAATCTTTACACTGTGGCTTTGATTGAAGAGGGATTATTCAGAACCATCTGCCACAAAATTCAGGAAATTTCCAAAATCATCAATCCCGTCACCAAGCAAGAAATATCACGCTTTAACACTCCGCAGAATCTACAAAGTTTTTTGATTCTTAATCCAAAAATTAAGCGCACTAAAGAGATCAAAGAATTTTTAGCTTGGGAATTTGGCGAGTTGGAAATTGGGAAGAGTCTGTGTGGGAGAGATGGTGATAAATTATACAAAATAACACTGATTATTTCTAGATACCTCAAATCCACTTCCACTTTTTAAACAACCTCCTTCTCAACTCTTCATTGATCTCAATCATATTTTTGTAAGGCTTGGGAAACTTAACCAAGTTACGAAACGGACCTCTTCTCGATGAGTTGATGATGTAGTAATAAGAATGATGCCTAAACACCCTTATACTCTCCCACTCAAGAATTTTCTGACAAATAATTTGTTTATATCGCCGAAAATCCGAAGTAAGAAACCCGTCTACTAAACCCCTTAGAAAAAAATCGGTTATTCTGTATCGCCTTCTGGTTTTAATTTTCTTGTCACATTCATTTGCGATATAACTTAATAAGCTAGAAGCATTCTTTCGCGAGGAATACAGCTTTAGCACCGTCTCTTTTGCTTTAAGCCTCATTTCATCTATAGTATTTCTTTGATCAATTATTCCGATCACTACTGAAACTAATTGCTCAGTTAACGCCCCTTCTAATGCCAAATAATTCTCAACATCTGACTTTAATAACGACACCTCATCCCGAAACACTGCCTTCTTAACGCCCTTTAAAACAATACCATTATTCAAATGGTCAACATATTGATCAGTTCCTACGGTATCAGTAACTATGGGTATCGCCCCACAATACATCGATTTTAATATACTCATTGAATGCAACTGCGCCGACGGCAATAAGAAAAAGTCCGCCATCTTGTACAGCACATTCATTTCATGATCCGATAAATATTCTTCATACCAAATAATCGATTCACAACTGTAGATAAAATCAACCTGCGCATCACTTAAACCCATACACAAAAAATCCAGTCTAGTAAGTTTGATACACTTAAAAACGAATTTAACTTTATATCCCGATTCGATCAATTTTTTGGCTAGATTAATAGTAACTTTGAAGCCCCTGGTAACATAGTTATTGGTGTTTTGATGACCGGATGAGGTAAATAAAAAAATTGTCTCTTCCGGGTTTTTATGAAAGTTCTTCAAACTATCAGCAGCTTTGGTAAAACTACTCGAAACCGCAATTCTACTGTAATGAAGTTTGGAATTGATTATCGGACTACCGAAGTAATTTCGAAAACTTTGCAAGGTTTCGGGAATGTGAGAAACAACAGCCAAACAACTCTCTTGCTCAAAAATTTTTTTTAGATCCACATCTTTCTTGAAAACCGTCAATGTATCTCGATGCAAAAAAATACTCTGAAAATCTTCGAGGTGAAAAACAAATGGATCTCCCCCGTTGGCAAATATCGGAGAAGTGTGGAGCAGTTCTAAATCACAAAAAGAAGAGCCGATTTTGTTCAGCAAATACGAGACCGAAGATGACCTATTGTAAGATTTGAAATCCATCATCCGCCTAACGAAAAAAGCGAAAAATCTCAAAATCTTTTTACCATAAAACCTTTTTAATTTTAACGCCTTAAATTCAAAAAAATCACCCTCCTCTAGAAGAAAATCATATAAATCATGAAAACCATTAGAGGCATAATATTCCGGCAGATTCCACGGCAAAAATATTTTTAATTTTCTCATCTTATCACCCCTTCGGCCTCGCCCCAAATCCTAAAATGCTCTTCCGGAAATCTGGCTCTGGATGCGATCTCATTATAGTTTTGTAGATAGTTCCCATAAAAAATGCCACTTTCTCTTAAATAAGATGAAACTTCATTGAGATTGCTCAAACCCACTCTGGCATAGAAATTACCACTACTCTCGCCTGGTAATTGATCCTCAATTGAAACCGTCATCTTGCCAAGCGATAGTGCTAATATTATACGCAAGATCGATGGATATTTCCAATTCTCATCCTGAGGAATATTTAAATTAATCTTTGCCTTGGAGATAAGTTGATTTCTCTGTCTGCGATTTAATATTTTTTGATAAGCGTTGTCCTTCACGGAGAAGGACATCATCCTAAGCCCTTCTATTATTCTCGATCTGTACTTAGTATCTCTGCCAGAAAAGATTAGATCACATTCCATATTGTCACCAACATCAACTTTCTTTATTTGCGGATAGGGTATCATTATAGGGGTCTTGCTAATCATTTCACGAAAATTTTTTAATTTCGGATATTCGCCAAGGGTAAATATGTACTTAATGTATGGAGATAGGGTAAGAAGCGACAAGATCCTTTGTTTCACAGCCGGATTATAGTGAGTCTTATCAATCCTACCTAGCGGAACAGAATATGCGTGTATTATGTTGTCGATATAATCTATGTGTTCCGTCATAATTACTGCTACCTTCTTACCCCTGCTTTCACAATAATTTATTATCCTTTCAACATCGCCAGGCTTCTTTTTTTGAATTCTTTTTGAGCTTTCATCAAAACATTCTATTAAAATATTTAACGCATCATCCCTAAATTCACCGCCAATTGATAAGTTATATCCACTTTGCTTAAAGGACGCCTTCATGAATTCCAGCTGATCAACAACGTAGCTAATATCAGAAATGTTAAATAGACAAAGATGCGCTTTCACTGGTGGAGCATCCAAATTTTATCACCAATGCAAATTACCGACACGATAGTATTACCGCCTTGTCAAGAACACCCTTAAATTTCTTGTTCCAATTTTCTATTGAGAACTCCTCTTTTAGGACATCCAAAGAGGCTAATTGATACCTCAATAGCATATCCCTGTCCTCAACAAGTTGAATTATATGTTGCGCCGCTTGGGTATAAACATCCTTATTAGGAAAATTGGCCAGTTTATAATCCTCTTGAAACATACCATCACTATCAAAGTAACCACTTTTGCCGCTCCATCCTTTAGCTACCAACCCATTGACTCCATGTTTAACATATTCGTCTATACCAAAACCATCGGCGGTCACGATGGCGCAAGAATGATTCATCGCCTGTAATAAAGTTGTCACAGCCAACCTGATAGCTGGAAATAACAATATATCGCTACTACCATATAAATTATCTATCTCCTCAATTGGAAGCTTCTTATCCAAAATATATATCTCTGGATTATCATAAATCATGTCCAGGTGCCTTCTACTGAGATCATTAGGAATTGGACACCTTAAGCGTAGCGTAACATTATTCGGCTTCTTGCTACTAACTATATTAAACGCTTCCAGGGCATCAATTAGTCCGCGTCTAGCTAAAGCACTAGGATCCTGTGACCATCCGGACATAAATAAAATATTCACCTTCTCGTTATTATTCTTCCTAGCTCGTGCCGGAAAATTTCCTACTTTTCTTCCGAGTGGTATTGAAGAAATTTTCTCAGCTACGCCCAGAGAATCTTTGAATAATGTCCTTAGACCTTCCGCCGTGGAATCTAGGTGCGATAGTATACCGACGCACTCTTTTTCCATAAACAAAACTTCCATGATTTTTATTATCTGCCTCGATGACTTATCTAAGCTAATTAGAGAGCCATGATTAATATGAGGCAGCATAGGGGTAAACATATCTTCAATCTCAACAATCCAAGAATGATTAGGTATAAAGAACAAAGCGGATGGATATATTGCAATGGTATCGCGCCCAGGAATAATTCTTTCAATTTCTTGCCACTTTATCTCTCTGGATTTCCAAAAACGTTTTATATACCTAAATCTGACTCCATTAAGTAAGAATTTGATACTATATCTGACTATACAAAATAACGCATTCAACCTAACGACTCTATTCTTAAAAAATGCAGCCACACCTCTACTTTTAACATTTGGTAGTCTTTCTATGTAATAACCATCCGGGGGATATTTCGTGAACTGAAACACTGGATGGTTACCAAGCTGATACCTCAAGAAAACACTCATCCATCCATGATAGAAAATTTTACGTTTTTTCATTATTCAATATTTCGCTATTCATTTATCATTCTTTGATAGACTCGATACAAGACTTTATCTTGTATCTATCAGTGGTTGTGAGTTCTTTACTAAAAAACTCAAATAAACTCTCTGCCGCCATCTCTAAAGTCAGATTCCAATCATTGGCCGCTCCACCATCAGCACCATCGGTTATATATTTGATACACAAAAAAGGGATTTCTTCAGCCTTACAAATTTTAGCTAGAGCGTAGGATTCCATATCAACAAGATTGTAAGCTGCATCTTTATTTGCTGAAGTATCAAAACTATCGCCAGTGCCACAAATTCCCTGTTTTAGGCCATTAATAGTATCTCCATATCGCAAAATCTGCTCATCGCCTTCATCAAAGGGAGTAACATATTTTTTAAATCCAAGACCACTCGCATCCATATCCCTCTGAATAAAACCAATACAATTTATCAGTTCACCTTTATTAAAAACCGCACTTCCCGCACTGCCTAAATTCAATACTAATTTCGGCTTCTTTTTATTGATCGCTTTCATCAAAGCGTAAGAGGCATTCGTTTTGCCAACGCCGGTGTAGATAACATTTTCCTTTGCGAAATATCCCTGACATTCGCTCTCTAAGGCCATGACGATCAAGATGTCATTGTCGTAATATTGAATTAGGGATTTTGCCTTAAGGCCCTGCCAAGAAAAATTATTGAGGAATTTTAGATCGAGCAAAACCGCAATATCCAAAACATCGTAACCAGCTCTTTTACAAAGATTCGCGGCGGCGGCGAGAGTCCCACCAGTTGCCAAAACATCGTCGATTATGATCACTCCACCGCTACCTGGAGACATCTCAATCTCGGCAGTTCCATATTCCAAAGAATATTTTTCGGAGACGGTTGGAGGTGGTAATTTTCCGGCCTTGCGGATCATGATAAATCCTTTGCCCAGATGCTGCGCTAAGGCAGATCCAAAAACAAATCCTCTCGAATCGATGCCGGCGATGTAATCTGTTTTATCGAGAATTTCTTTATCAAAAAGCGCGGCGAAAGCGCTAATGGTTTCTCTAAGTTTTTCTTTCAGCAAAGGCGAAACATCTTTGAATGTGACACCTTTTTTCGGAAAGTCTTTGGTATCGACTATGTAACGCTCTAAATCCTGCATTATTAATCGCCCAAAATTCTTCTTTTAACTTTGATTTGTGTTGTGCTTGCAACATTTTCTCTAGCTCTTGGGCCAAATTTAGATTCAAGCATCGAGAGATATTTCGGACTAGTGTGAACATCCATCCAAGCCTTGTCTCTAAAGCCCAAAATCTGTGCGTTAGTTAAGTGATCGTTTGATAGATTTAGAGTCTCGTAAGAGTGCTGACTATAACCTTCATATTTCTTCGGAAGTTCCCATCCCTTCTTCTTCGCAGTTAAGTGAAGTGGGCTTCCAGGATAGGCCATCGCGGAATAGAAGTTGATCATTTCGGTCGGATTTTCCAAAGCAAAATCCAAAGTATCCTGCATTGATTCCATTGTATCCATCGGCAAGCCAAAAATGTAATTTCCAGCAACGTTGATCCCGGCATTTTGGATATCGCGAATCACGTCGAGAATTTTAACTTCTTGGAATCCGTCTTTGTGAACTTCGCCTCTGAGCTTAGTATTTGGATTTTCGATTCCGAGCGCGAGCCAATTCACACCTGCTTTCTTGAGAGTTTCTAGATATTTAGGTTTGCAAGTATCGATGCGAGAATATGCCCAAATATTGAAGCCGTAATTTCTTTCGATGAGCATTTCGCAAATTCTCATGAAGTGCTGTGGACTCAATACGAAAAGCTCGTCAGCGATCTTGATATTTTTCACGCCCATCGCCGCGATTTGATCGAATTGCTTGATGATGAATTCAGGATTCCACCATCTGAACTTATTGCTATCCGCACTTGAAATATCTGCGCCCTGCTCGGTTCTGCTGATGATGTTAATCATGCAGAAAGAACATTTATTTGGGCAGCCGAGACTGGTGTAAATTGAAGCGAATGGAGCTTTGTCAGAATTATTTGACCAAGAGTGCCAACCAGAAGTTCTGTATTTGTTGATGTTTGGCAATAGATCCCAAGCCATTCCAGGCAAATCGGTTTCTAGATTTTCTCTCGCAACGATCGGAGAAATTTTATTCAAAATCACGTTGCCGTTAATTTTAAAACCTAAGCCGCCAACTTTTTTCAGCTGAGTTTCATCTTCTAAATCTGTGACCTTAAGCAAATCGCTGATAGTATAAACACCTTCATTTTGACAGATCATGTCAACCGATGGTTCGGCTAAAGTTTCATAAGGAAGCGCTGAAGCGTGAGGGCCGACGAATAAAATTTTTGAATCTGGAGCGAGCTCTTTAAGCTTGTCTGCAGTCTCAACAGCGCCAGACATGTTTTGCGATGATGAGCTTGGTTGCTGTCCGTAAACTACGATACAAACGATTCTCGCATTAGCTTCTTTGATCTGTTTTGCAGATTCATCGGTATCTAATCTTTCTGCTTCGCAATCCAAAATTGCAGTACCGAAACCTAAACTTCTGCATCTATTTGCCAACATAGCTGCCCAGATTGGCGGCTCAATTGCAGAGTGATCCGCACTAAGAGATTGATATATTTTTTTAGCGCCATTTGGTTGGACAAAAAGTATGTCTAATTTTTTTTGCATAGTTTTGATTTAGGTCAAATTAATTTGATTTTACTCGAGTATCTCATCAAGTTGAAGCGCACCCGAACTAATCGAGTCGCCTACATTTCAAAAAACTTTAAAGAACTTTCATGAAAGAAATCTACAACGATCTTCCAGTGGGAAAACAGCAAGAATTTATGAGAAACTTTTTTGAAACAAAAAGTTTTATCCAAGAAAAATTTGGCGCAGATAGCCTCAATTTAGAAGAAAATTTCTACACCAAACAACTGCGCAACTATTTCGATTCAACGATCAAAAAACGCCTAAATATCGGATTCGATAAATTAGAAAATATTCACAAAAGCGTAGATGATCAACTTACCTCTTACGACTTCGATTACGGTATCAATGGCATAACCAAAGCCTTATACGACATGGACGAAGAGTTCGTTTCAATTTATCACGACTTCATCAAAAACTGGATCGGTAAAAACATCGCCGACGGAAGAAAATTTTGGTTTCAAAAAACTCCTACCATTCGAGTTCACTGCCCAGGAGCAAATTCAAAAACCGTTTATCCAGCATATCACAACGATACTTTTCTAGGTCATCATCCTTACGAATTAAATATTTGGATTCCATTGACCTACCTAGGAAATGAAGGCCACGGCTTTGATTTGATGGACGTAAATGAATCGAAAGAAATTCTAAAGCCGTATGATTTTGATATTTTTAAGTACTACGCAGAAGTAAGAAATCACAGCAGCCAAGCATTCAAGGTAACCAGCGAAAAAGCTAAGCCAGTAACTACGGAGTTTGGTCAAATTTTATTGTTTGATGTCAGATCACTTCACAGCACTATGCCGATGCATCAACAAACCCGCGTCTCGATGGATGTTAGAATTATTTTTGATGAAGATAAAAATAATCATCCCTTTGCTCACACCGGACTTGGCAGAATGAAAACACCTTTTGAGCCCGGAGCTTATTACCACGAAAAAGCCGTGCAGAACTCTAGCTTCGCATAGACGCCTTCAAGAGGTAGAATAGAAATTTAGCGGCACCATTCTCTTTGATACCCAAGCCGAAGTTCCTTTTGGCTTCTGAGAAATTTTTGAATTTGAGGTGCCGCTTCACCAATTTCGCACGATATTTCTTCACCCATTTTCTAAACTTTTTTTCCCAGGTTGGGTTTAGCAAATACCTAAATTCATCACTTAAAAACCTTTGAGCGATCAGAACTTTATCTTCGATGTAGATTGGGTTTTCTTTGTAGCCACTGGAGAAGCTATTCGATTTTTCGCTAAGCAAATAATTGTAGCCCACCTCATCCACGACAAGATTGCGGACATTATTTAGAATTAATCTGATCAGTAATTCTGTATCGTTACTAAGAAATGACTGTCCAGCTTTGATGGTCTTTAATGGCAGACCATATTTTAGAAATACGTCCTTCTTAAAAAATTTCGCATTAATACCGAGGCAAGCGCAGTCTTTGTTTTTATCAAGCTCAACATCTAGTGTGGTGCTCTCTTCCACCGTCGCATATTCATTATTTTTAAGCTCCACAACTCTATATCTAAATGATGCCACATCTAAATTTTGATCTTGCTGGAACAACCTTCCCACCTTCAACAAAACGCCATCTTCATAAAAATCATCCGCATTTAAATAACCGATAATTTCTCCATTCGATAATCCCACCGCTTTACTATAAACCTCTGAAGCGCCTTGATCATTTTCACTTTTCCAGAAGGAAATTTCTTTCTCGTATTTTTTGATAACATCAAGAGTTCCATCGACAGAATTACCATCCAAAATGATATATTCGAGGTGAGGATAACCTTGTGCAATAACGCTCTGAATCGCTTTTTCTATTGTTCCCGCAGAGTTTTTAACGACCGTGATAATTGTGATTTTTGGTAAATTATTCATGATTATTTCTAGCTACTTATTTTCTTATGTTTTGTACAAATGGCATCAAATTCGACTCACTTCTGCAGCGAGATTTTTTTTATAAATTTCGATTCTACGACCCTATTTTGTCATAATTTTTGAATTAAAACGGTCCTTTAAACTCTTCGAGCTCTTGGTTTTTCAAATCGATTTTTGACCAGTTAACTTTTTTCCCACCGAGCATTTCGCAGACTTTATCTGAGATAGTTTTGCTGTTTGGATAGAATAAATCTTCGAGAGATTTTGTTGTCGGGCATGTTGTCGCTGCAAAGCCCATGCGAGCGATTTGAATTTTTTTATTGGGGAATTCTTCGCAAATTCTGGCGATGATTTCCGCAGAGGTTCCGAACTCAATCCAGCCATTATCAACCACTAAAATCTTTCCGGTTTTGGCGACAGATTTTTTGATCAATTCAATATCGAGTGGATTAATCCAAATCGGATCAATCACCTCGGCACTAACTCCGATTGACTCAAGATGATGTGCTGCGCGAGTGACTTCCAACGCCATGTGCGAGATACCAACAACTGTGATGTCTTTTCCTTCTTTAACGATTCGACCTTTGCCAATTTCCATTTCAAAAGCCTCTACAGGCACATAGCTCTTAGAGTTACAAAGCAAGCGATGTTCCATAAAAACCACCGGATTATTATCACGAATCGACGCGATCATGCAACCTTTTGCATCATGCGCGTTTGATGGAGCTACTACGCGCATACCGGGAATATGAGCAAATAATGAATGGAGGGCCTGTGAATGCTGCGCACCTTGTCCCCAAGATCTACCAATCATCGTGCGCACAACCAATGGAATCGATAGCGCGCCATTATACATGTAATGCGCTTTCGCCGCCATGTTGATAAGCTGATTCGCTGCCAAAGTCATAAAATCCATTCTGATATGAACGTGAATTGGACGTAAGCCATACATTGCAGCACCTACGGCAACACCGGTCATAGCATCTTCAGAAAGCGGGGTTCCGAATAATCTTTCTGGTCCAAATTTTTCAATTCCATCAGTTGAACCTTGAATTTTTTTGTGATCGTCAACGTCTAAACCAAAGACAAAAACTTTTTCATCGCGCGCCATTTCTTGAATGCAAGCTTCAGCAATTGCATCAACGTAACGAATTAATTTTTGCTCAGATTTTTTTGTGATCGCTTTATCTTTGATCGTTTCAAGCCTTGGCGCGAGCACGTTCTCGAATAATTCTTTTACACCAGGAAATTTTGATTTTTCAGAAAACTCGATTGAGTCAGCGATTTTTTTCTCAACTTTTTTAGCGATTTTTTTCAGCGAATCGGAATCGAGCATTTTTGCTAAACGATCAATCTGATCATTGGCAAGCCAGGTTTTATATGTGTCAAGACAACGATATTCTTCATTCAAATCTTCAGTTGGTCCGACATGTTCTTTGTAGCGATAGGTATGACACTCGATAAAAATTGGCCCGTTTTCTGAATTACTTTTGATCTTTTTTACCGCTTTATCGACTGTTTCGCGAATCTTAAAAACATCACCGTTAGTAATGCGATGAGTCTCAATTCCGTAGGTTGCGACACGCTCACAAATTTTGTCAGTTGGCCATCTACGCTCGATTGGATTGTGAATTGCCAAGCCATTATTTTCGCAAATAAAAATGATCGGAAGTTTGTGCAGCGCAGCAAAATTTATACTTTCAGAAAAACATCCTTCTTCGGTTGCGCCGTCACCAAACATGGAAACTACAACTCGTTGTTTACCGGTTTTTTTTGCTTCTCGCTTTAATGCCATCGAGTAACCCACAGCAACAGGAATGGTTGTACCAACGACTGCAGAAGCTCCCATGATTCCAAAATCCATGTCGATTAAATGCATCGATCCAGCTTTGCCACCAGCACATCCGTCTTTCTTACCATAAAGTTCTGCCATCATTTTATTTAGATCTCCGCCCTTGGCAATGTGAGTAGCGTGACATCTGTAAGTGTTAGAGATGATATCGTCTTTTGCTAAAACATCACAAACTCCAACTGCTACAGATTCTTGACCGATTGACAGATGAACCGGACTTTTGATGGCGTCAGTGTGATAAATTTCGGCTATTTTTTCTTCGAATTTTCTGATTAGAAGCATCGATTCATAGAGACGCAGAGTTAGGTCTTTAACTTGAGAATTTGTAGGCACTTTTTTGCAATTTAATTAATTTTAACTGGACAAAAATCGTTTCGAAAAAATCAAAAGGCAACGAGAGGAATTTTGTTTTTAAGCACCAAAAATTTTCGAGCTATTTTTGCGCTATCCGCCGCCTGCATGTCGATCTCTTTATCGCCAATCATTAGAGATTTTCTTGGATCGATGTTAAATTCTTCAATTGCCCTCAGAAGCATACCCGGCGCCGGTTTGCGATCAAATGAGTTTTGACGATATTTTTCAAATTTTCCTTCTGGGTGATATGGGCAGTAAAAAGTTTTGGTGATTTTTATTTCGCGTTTTTGGAACTCATTTTCCATCCATTTTGTTAAGTCTAAAAACTCTTCTTCGCTGTAAAAACCTTTAGCAATTCCACCCTGATTTGTGACGACGATTAGCAAATATCCAAGATCTTGTGCGCGTTTGCAGAGATCGAAAATTCCGTCGATAAAATCGAATTTTTCTTTCTCAAAAACATGTCCGTGATCGATGTTAATTACACCGTCGCGATCGAGAAATAATGCTTTGTTTTTAATGAGATTTGGCAGCTCTTTTTGCGCTCTGGCGTAATCATCAGGAATGCCAATATCGATGAAATATCCATCTGCTATAAAAGCTTGCGGCTCAAGCCATGAAAGCTCTTTCGCTAAAAAGTCAGACTCAAAAGAAAATGCCTCTGGAAGTGAAGATCTTTTAAAGATTTTTGGATCTAAAAGATAAATCCCGCCATTGATGAATCCGGGATTTTTTTCTGACGATTTTTCTTCGAAATTTTTGATCACGAAATTCTCGTCAAAAACTACGCGTCCGTAACGTGAACAATCTTCTATTTTACGCAAAACCATCATCAGACTGGATCGCCACCCCGAACTTTGTTCGACTCGCGATGACGCGTCTCCGTCATTGCGAGAAGCGAAGCGACGAAGCAATCCAGAATAATCTACCTCTAAAAATGAATCCCCATTCAGCACTAAAACTGGCCTGTTTTGATCGATAAATTTAAGTGAATTTATGATTGCTCCGCCAGTGCCTAAAGGCTTGTCTTCTTTGGCATAAGAGACACTCATTCCTAAATAATTATCGCCAAAATATTCGATGATCTTTTCCTGCAAATAACCCACCGAGATCACCACTTTTTTTACGCCGTGATTGCGCAAATTCTGCAAAAGATAGGCTAGAAAAGGTTTACCGGAAATATCGGCGAGAGGTTTTGGCACATCCTTTACAACTGCTTGTAATCTAGTTCCAAAGCCACCCGCTAAAATTATTGCCTGCATCATTTATGAGTAATTATTCATCCCTGTACAAATTCACAAATTCGGTTCCAAAATTTTTCTCCAATCTTCCAACCGTCATCCCCGCGAAGGCGGGGATCCAAGAGGGTTTGACACTCGCTCCAAGCTTGATAGTTCTGGATCCCCGCCTTCGCGGGGATGACGCGGTACTTTCTGAAGCGATATTTTGGAACCGAATTTGCTGACTTGCATAATCCCCGCCTTCGCGGGGATGAAGTGTAGAGATCTATTATTTTTTATTTTTTGGATTGTGAGTTGCGCCAAAAAATTCTTCCTCAATCAAAGCGCAAATTATGTGACCAGCGGCGATGTGACCTTCTTGAATTTTAGGAGTTTCGTCGGAAGGAATATTGATTTGGTAATCAGAAATCGCGCCAATATCGCGACCATTTTCACCTAAAAATCCGACGGTAATAATCTTTTTTGCCGCTGATGATTTAAAGGCTTCGAACACATTTTTGCTGCGGCCAGAAGTTGAAATTCCAATCAAAACATCACCCTCCTGCCCTACGGCCTCAACTTGTCGCGAGAAAGAATGTAAAAACCCGTAATCATTACCAATCGCTGTCAAAGCAGATGTATCAACGCTTAGCGCCATCGCATTTAAAGGTGGGCGATCGTAAGAAAGTTTACTCACCAGCTCCGCCGCTAAATGTTGCGAATCCGCGGCACTGCCACCATTGCCGCAAAACATGATTTTTTTACCTTGCTTCAGAGATTCGATGCAAACTTTCGCAACAGTTTCGATGTCGCGATGCAATTTTTCGTCAGCTAAAATTTTTTCAAAAACGTCGCGCGTTTTGGTGAATTCGGAAATTATGTAATTTTTCATTTGTTGATTCTCCAACTTTGCGAACCCTCGTCAACAAAGTGACAAGGCATAGTTCGACCAGATTTTTCTTGTTCGAGTAAGCGCAAGATTTTCATTCTTTTTGATGGCGGAACTAAGAACATAATAAAACCACCGCCGCCAGCGCCAGAAATTTTTCCAGCCATTGCGCCGGCATTCATCACCATGTTGTAAATACGATCGATATTGCTGTTAGAAATTTTTGCTGAGGCAGATTTTTTTGCCTCCCAGCCGCGCTGCATTGATTCGGCAATCGCTTTGATATCGCCTCTTAGTAATGCATCCTTCATCTCAAAAGCCTCTTGCTTGATCGCCAACATCGATTTGATCGTCTCTTCTGATTTATTTTCGATGTTTTGATTCTGCTCTTCAATAATTGCCCCAGAGTCACGTGAGACACCGGTGTAGAATAAAATTAGAGATTGCTCTAGCTCCGATAAAATCCATCTACGAACCTTTAATGGGTTAATAATTGTTTTATCATCCTTGTGAAATTCCATAAAGTTCACGCCACCAAAAGTAGCAGCATATTGATCCTGCTTTCCCCCTTTCATTTGCAGGTCTTTGCGCTCAATTTCATAAGCTAAATTAGCAATATCGTAATCACCAAAAGGAATAGAGAGAAGTTCAGCATAAGTCTTGATCATTGAAACCACTAAGGTCGAAGAAGAGCCAAGACCAGACCCAGGAGGTGAATCGCAATAAGTTGTCATCTTAAAAGCGCCGATCGGCTGACCTTTATTAAAGTCTTTAACGATTCGATTGTAGATCGCTTTATGCAGCTTAAGAGCTCCAGTTGGCTCAATGTAATCAGTAACCGCAGTTTCAAATTCTTCACCAATATCAGAAGCAACAAATCTAATCTTCCCGTCGCTTCTTGGTTTAAGGGTGCAGCAGGCATAAAGATCAATCGTAGCATTTAAAACACATCCACCGTGAAGCGAATAAAAAGACTCCATATCAGTTCCCCCACCCGCTAAACCGAGACGAAGAGGCGATCTTGAGCGGACTAAAAATAATTCTGACATCGATTATCTCGTTAAAAACTTCTCACCTTTCGCAACTCTGTCACGCCAGTAATCGAGCAGATCTTGCATGATTTGCTCAAACTTAATTTCCGGTTTCCAGCCGGTATGTTGTTCAAATTTTTTAGTATTTGGAACCTGTAAATCGGCATCGATCGGACGCAATCTTTCTGGATCGGTTTCGATTTTAATTTTGTCTTTCGCAGTCGAAATCGAGATTAAGTGATTCAACATTTCGCGAATTGTGCAGCTGAAAGTTCCGCCGATATTGTAATATTCTCCAGCCTTTGGATTCACGGTTACCAACATGTAATAAGCCTTCACCGCATCGCGCACATCAGCAAAAGTTCGCAGTGAATCGAGATTGCCAACCTTGATTACTGGCGGAATCACACCCGCTTCAATCAAGGCGATTTGTTTGGCAAAAGAACTTTCCGCAAAAACATCACCACGACGTGGACCCGTGTGAGTAAACATGCGTGTTGTCATCACCGTTAAGCCGTAGGCCTCGGCGTAATAACGACCAACTAAATCTGTTCCAACTTTTGAAATCGCGTAAGGCGAAGCGGGATGAAATGTGCATTCTTCGTCGATCGGAAGCTTCTCTTTTGGCACACGACCAAACACTTCTGACGAAGCACAAACGTGAATTACTGGTTTTAATTCCGGCATTTTACGCACCGCTTCAAGAACGCGCGCAGTGCCTTGAATATTGGTTTCAAAAGTATCGAGCGGAGATTCAAAACTAGTTTGCGGATAGCTCTGCGCCGCAAGATGAAAAATGTAATCTGGCTTAGATTTTTTCATCACATCGTGAACAGAAATGTAATCGCGCAGATCGCCGTAGAGCAAATGAACGCGATCTTTTTTGTTAATGCGTTCGAGTAAGTGAGAAATGTTGTCGAGCGGACTGCGCCAGCGACACATTCCGTAAATTTCCCAATCGGTATTTTCTAATAAAAAGTCAGTCAGGTGAGACCCGACCATACCGGTGATTCCGGTGATTAATGCGCGTTTAGTCATTAGATTAATTCCTCATAAATTTTCTTACTGATTCAGTATTTTTTTGATATTGGCCTCAAACTCAACCACATCTACGATCTGGTCGGTATGAAATTCATTCAAATAGGTGTTGGCTTTATCGACTTCGCAATATTGGTAAAAATGCTCTAGGTTAAATGCTTGCGACTTCTCGCGGATAATAATCGCCCCAGGAAGATCATCATATTCTCTTCTTGGATAAAGTTCGAGAATTTTAGTGCCCGCCTGACAAAACATAATGTTGGTCAGATTCGATCCGCACTGACCAACAACAACCTTCGCATTGTAAGCAATCGACACACTGTCAGCAAAACTAAAATCCTCCATGTGAACTGTGGTAAATCCGTATTTAGACAAAACTTTATCCACCTCTGTCTGATTCAAAATAATGCGTTTTTTCTGCTTGCTGCGCGAGATAAAAATTCTTTCGCCAAGACTAAAATTTAAACGGTTATTCTTTCTACAGTAGTCAAGAATAGTGTTGGCAACCTCAACGGTCACCGAGTCGTAAGTTGTAGTCGGCCCCCCTCCTCCGAGAATAAAAGTGGGGAAGATCACATGATTCGATGTCACTGCTTCGCGCTTATCAAACTTGATGACTCGTTCTTTAGAAATTCCGATCATTTCCAAAGTTTCTAGGCAAAAATTGTTCTCATAAAAAATCTTAGGAAGTGCGACCTTAAAATCATTTTTGTAATGCTTCTTTACCAGATAAGCTCTGACCAAATTATCACACATCCAGTGGCTAAAATAAGGCGAATATCCATCTGCAATAACAAGCACTGGCACATCTTTCGTGTCGATGATTTTGCTCTTAAAATAGAGATGAACTAGCAGCTTCTGTATGCGGTAAAAACTTCTTGGAAAGTCAGGGCGCGACTCTCTCATGAAGCGCAATCCACGAAAAATAAGGTTATTAAGATTTACGTAAGCCTTACCAAAATCGATCAATTTTACTTCCGCAGTTTTTTTCAAAACTGTCTTCGGCGCAGAATAATTTGATGGCAGAGTGCGACTGATTTCTATTTGTGGCAAAATGATTTCTGACTTCATGGAGCCCTGCGATAATTATTAAATTTATTTAGTGAGTGAATCTCTGCCTCGGGAAGATAAGGATATTGATCGTGAATCGCCCTGCCCATTTCAAGCTTGGGCTCAATCAAAGTGTTGGGATGTAAAATAATATCAATCACAGCTGGGCCTTGGTAGTCAAAAATTTCCTGAGTGACGTCATCAATTTCGTTAATTCGGAAATATTTTACACCGTAGGCTTCAGCAATTTTTCCGAAATCTGGAGCGCTGTAAGAATGGCCAGTAGCCTCATATCTGCCTTCAAAATAAAGGTCCTGAAACTGTTTTATGATTCCGTAACCGTCATTATTAAGAATGAAAATCTTAATATTTAGCTTGTTGAAGTAAGCGGTTTGCAATTCTTGGATATTCATCTGGAAAGATCCGTCACCTGTAAATGCAATCACTTGAGCTTGCGGCTTGTGCAAGGCGGCTCCAATGGCGGCCGGAAATGAATAGGCCATCGGAGAATTACCGCCCGCTGTATAAATTATCTGATTGGTGCGGTGAAATATCTGAAAAACCCAACATAGATTAGCGCCAGTATCAGCGATAACTATGGCATCATCTTCGATCATTTTATTGATTTTCTGAATCACTCCGTAAGGCGACAGGCTCTTATTTTTTTTAGAAAATTCACCAGCATCTTTGCCGAAAAATTCTTTTTTGATACTTGCTACATAATCAATCCACTCCTGGCTTGGAGTAGGCACTACCGTCAAAACTTCTTTGATATCTTTTAAGTTAAGGTGAATGGTTTTGTAACCTTCATTTTTGTATTTTTTTAGCTCCTCAACATCGACATCAATCACACAAACTTTTGCAACTGGAGCAAAGGATTTTGGATTTCCCGATCTCTGCCTGTTGTCCAATCGACTACCAAGAACCAGTAACGCATCACAGTTCTGAACTAAAAAATTCGCACCGCGATTTCCATAAACTCCAATCTGACCATGATAATTTTTCATGTCGTGATTGAAGTAAGTAAGGCCATTCCAACTTGCAACGAAAGGGACTGATGAGTTTTTGTTTAGCCATTCAACGACATCTTTTTCCGTACCAGAAAGCCCTACTCCCGCACCAAATAACACTGCTGGTCTTTTTGCATCTTTGAAAAATTCGGCAATTTCTTGTGAGATTTTTTGTGATTCTTGAGTTGATATTTTTTCTTCTTTCGGCGCGTTGTAAATAATCACATCACCGACTTCCTCCTTCTGAACATTCATCGGAACGTCGATCAGGACTGGGCCTTTGCGATCAGATATGGCGATATTGTAAGCCTTTTCTAATTCAATCTTGAGCTCCTCACCATTCTTAACCTGAACCGCATATTTTGTGATTGGCTTAACCATATCGACGATGTTGGTTTCTTGAAAACCCGCTTGTCTAACTTTCGTGCCAATAAAATTCGCACTTTCGCTTTGGTTAACTTGCCCAGTGATATGAACAGTTGGAATTGAATCGAAATAAGAACAGGCAATTCCGGTAATCAAATTCGTCGCGCCAGGACCAGAAGTTGCAACAGTGACACCAACTGTGCGATCAACTCTCCACAAAGAATCCGCTGCCATTGCCGCCGCTTGTTCGTGCTGAAAACACACGTAATCAGTTTTTGGATTTCTGCCAATCGCATCAACGATAAATGCACAAGCGCCACCAGTTACGAGAAAAAATTTATCCGATCCCCTCTGGCGAAAAAACTCCGCGATATATTCCGCTCCAATCATTTTATTTTCGTTTGAATTTTACCAAATTTTCCAAGGAGCTTTTTTCGAATCCCACAATCCTTCGAGATGAATTTTGTCGCGTTGAGTATCCATCGCATACCAAAAATTCTCATGTTTGAAAGACATGAGTTGGCGATCGGAGGCCAGGTTTTTCAAGGGTTCTTGCTCAAGAATTACTGAATCTCCTTCAGGGATATAATCAAAAACCTTCGGCGAAAAAACAAAAAATCCGCCATTGACGTAGTTGCCATCGCCAGATGGTTTTTCATGAAAATTATGAATGGTTTTATCGTCATCGGCAATTCCCAAAACGCCGAATCGCCCTGCTGGCTTGACTGCGGTCAGGGTTGCGATTTTTCCATGCGACTTATGAAATTTTATTGTTTCAGCAATATTCACGTCGCAAACGCCGTCGCCGTAAGTCAGGCAGAAATCTTCGTCACCGACATATTTTTGGATTTTCTTGATACGCGCGCCAGTCATCGCGTGCTCACCAGTTTCAACAAGAGTAACTTTCCAATCTTCTGAAGAGTTGTTGTGAATAACTTGAGTATTGTTCGCCAAATCGAAAGTGATGTCCGACATGTGACGGTAGTAGTTAGCAAAATACTCTTTCACGACGTAGCCCTTATACCCCAAACAAACCACGAATTCATTGATGCCGTGGGCTGCGTAAATTTTCATGATGTGCCACAAAATCGGCTTACCACCAATTTCAACCATCGGCTTTGGCTTAAGGCCGGTTTCTTCGCTAAGTCTTGTGCCAAGGCCACCGGCGAGGATTACTGCTTTCATAAATTTTTATTATTTTGATGCCAAATGAAGGTGTTTTTTATCGCTTTTTCTAAGGAGGTATATTCCTCCAAACCCAACTCCCGCCTAGCTTTTTCGTTAGATGGAATGTAGCGCGAACTTGAAGAAGTATTGAATCCCGCATTATCGGAAAAAACAATTTTTGATTCTGAGGAAAGGGTTTTAACGACCAAATCAGCGAGGTCGGCGATTAAAATTTCTTTTTCTGAACCCAAGTTAAAGACCGAATTATTCGGCGCTGAAATTAAAATTCGCATCAGCCAAATCACCAAATCAATCGAATAGAGATAGGAGCGGTAAGTCTTCGTCTTGGAGTTAAGAGCTACGTTTTTTTGCGCAGCAACGTCACGAATGAAATTTCCAATCGCATAATGGCCATCAAAATTCATGTAAGGCCCGACGAAACTAAAACAGCGCGCGACAGATGTATGAACGCCGTGAGTGGAAGAATAAATTGAGCACAAAGTCTCACCTAATCTTTTTGCTTCGCCGTAAACTGAAGAAATTTTTTGCAAATCAGGTGCGGATAAATCGCTTTCTTGTCGCAACTCAACATCAAGATTTTGTGCGCCGTAAATTGCGCCAGAGCTTAAATATAAAAATCTGCAACCCTCATTCCGCCTAGCAATTTCAAGCATATTGAGCGTGCCTTGATAATTTTCTTCGAGGAATTTTTGCGGAGAATTTTTCAATCTTTCAGCGGAAGTGTCACAAGCGGCGTGAATTACGTAATCAACTTTGTGAACAAAATTTTTTAGCTCAGAAATGTCTGATTGAATCGGAAAAATTCTGGGTGAACTAAGAAGCGAAAATTTTTTTTGAAAATTTATTACATCTCTCGAGACCGCGTAAATTGTGAGTCCAAGATTATTCTTCTTATCAAGATAGAGCAGAGATTCCAGCAAACATCTGCCAAAAAAACCGCTCCCTCCCGAAACAAAAATCGACTTGTTTTTCAACGAACCAAGCAGGTCGGAGAGCTTGGATTGCACAAGCTCAAGATCTGATTGGTCGATTGAAAAATTCATTAGATTTTAGTTTTGATGAATTCTTCGATTGTTGAATGCATGTGAGCAATCATTTCGTCGTTCAATCCGTGGTGACAAGCTAACAAAACCCCACCGCGCATTATGTTATCTGAGTTTGCAAGACTTGCGGCTTTGCGCATTTCGATATTTTTAAAGCCGGGTTGACGCGTGATATTTCCGGTAAAAACGACGCGGGTCTGGATGTTTCTTTTTTCCAAGAAAATTTGGAAATCACGACGCTCGAATGGCGCAGAATTTTTAATAATGATCGGGAAAGCCAGCCATCCTGCGTAACAATTCTTGGTCTCTTCCGGCAGCGTAAAAAACTCTTCATATTTTTTGAAAAAACTGATTTGAGTTTGGTAGTTTTTGCGGCGTATCGAGATATTGCTTTGTAAATCGTGAAGTTGCTCGAGACCAAATGCCGCGCCGATTTCAGAGCCTTCTAAATTGTAGCCGATAGCTTCAAAAACGAACTTTGCGTCGTAATTAATTCCATCGATATCGACGTTAAAACGATTTTCGATTGCTTCAGATTTTTCGTCAAAAATTGAAGAGCTGCGACCCCAAGAACGCAGAAGTTTTGATTGTTTTACATGCTCTTCGTCATTGATGCAAAGCGCGCCGCCGTTGCCTGCGCAGTTGATAATGTGCGATCCGTAAAAACTAGTGATCGACATGTCAGACCAAGCCCCACTTGATTTGCCGTGAAGGGTTCCACCTAAAACATCGGCAGAATCTTCGATTATTTTTAAATTATACTTCTTGGCAATTTCGGCGATTTTATCCCACTCGCAAATATTTCCGATCAAGTTCGGCGCAAGAATTGCCACGGTTTTTGGCGAAATCATTTCTTCGATTTTTGCTGGATCGATGCAGTAGCTGGCAACGCCGGCATCGACAAAAACTGGAATCAAACCTGCCTTAACAATAGAGCCGACAGTTGTTGAAAATGTGAGTGCAGGAGTGATTACTTCTGAACCTTTTTTAAAACCGAAAGCTTCAACGCCGATGTAGAGCGCGGAAGATCCAGAGTTAACGTAAAGACAATGTTTTTTGGCAAAAAGTGCTGCGATTTTTGCTTCAAATTCGCGCGCATATTTTCCCATTTGCGTGCCTTCTTTTAGGCATTTTACGACGGCATCAATTTCTTTCTGGCCGTAGACAGTTTTGGCGTAAGAGACCGAGATCATTAGTTTAAATTTAAAGTTGGTTGGTATGAAAGCGTCATCCCCGCGCAGGCGCGGATCCAGGAGAGCCCACAACGCGCTGAAACTTTCCTGGATCCCCGCCTGCGCGGGGATGACGGGAGAGAAGATCGGAAATAAATTATAGAACTGAGCTGGTGAAATTTTACAGTATGGCGTGTTACTTAAGTTTCAGGAACAGAAAATAGTCGGTTAAAGCCAACTGTAATTTGACGAATTTTTTACGCAGAGAATTTTTAATTCTTTGGAAAAAATTCTTTTTCTTCACGATTAAAAAATCTGGATTTAGCGCTAAAAAGTGATCCCAGTTTTTTAAAGAGATCATCTCTTTCTTGCTGTATTTACCTGCATCTGCAGCGACAATCTCAGAAATTAAATTGTAAATATTATACTTATCCATCACCAAATCTTTCGCCTGCAAAATTTTCTCTTTTGATTTTTCGTAAGTGTTTTCAGCGATCACTTTTTCGATTATCGCAAAAGCAGTTTTTGGATATCTGATATCAATTTGCGTGAGCATTTCGCGATCGAAATATTCATGAATGTTCGGCGCGCCGTAGTAGATGGGATAGGCTCCCGCCATGAAAGCATCGGCAAGTTTTTCCGTCCAATAATCGTTGGAACTACTGTTTTCTAGTGAGAGGTGATATTTGTAAGGCGCGATGCCGTCCCATTTATTTGGCATGTCGCGAACTCCAGCGCCAAACCAATCTAGTTTATCTTTGAAGTGATTCTTGGCCTGAGTGCAAAATTCTAGGCGAGCTTTGTGTCCAAGAATGCAAACTTTATTTGAACAAAAAACCGAAAGTAGTTTTGGCTTTTCATAGTCACGCATCTTTTTGAAGTCATCGTAACCAAAACCTTCGCCTTTCCACTTATTGAAATCTTCACCACTTTTAATCGGATGTCCGGCATCAACCCACCAATTCATCGGTGAATGAGCCTTGTAAACTCTAGGATGCTTGGCCTTAGCGTGCGAAACGTAAAGGCGATAAAATTGATTGATGAAAGGCGTGAGAGAATCGTAGCGAATTATTTCTGGCGGCTCGCAAGCCATGAAAATCACGTTTTCTTTCGGGCAAAGACAAGTTTCGTGAGCAAAACTTTCGCCAATAATTATCCAATAATCTGCTTCGGTGATTGAGGCATCGTTGTAAAAAAATTCGCAGTTTTTCCAAATATTTCCGCGGCCCGGCAGGAATTTATTTATTAACGGATTGGAGTGATCCGGCGCTGCAATTGTCGTGTTTCCGCAACTAATTTTTACTCTGACTGTCATTATTTACCGAATCTTTTTTGTAATTTTTTCTTGGCTTTTTGTACTAAAAAAAATTTACCAAATAAGCCATAGCCCCTAGAGCTACATTGCTTCAAAATATCAAGCTGATCTTGCTGCATCTCCTTTCTTGAGGATGAAATTTTATTCTCAGAATTTCCTAAAGACTTTTGCCAAGCTTTAACTTGCTCTTCTTCAGACAATTCTATTTTTGTCTGACGCCAGTTGTAAATCGAGCGCGGCGAATAAATTAATTTTCCCTCACGCGCCATGTTGCAGATGAAAACGTGATCATTGCCAATCATCGCTTTCATCGGATATTTTTGCGCAACTTTAGTACAAAAAATTCCAAAAAGTGCCGAGACTTCATGAAGGTGCGCGATCAAGCAATATACGCGCTCTGCCGCATAATCAGAAGTTAGGCGATTAGCGTACCAAAAATCATAAGTTCCGATTTCAACATCATCATTATCAATCGCGCGTGAAGCGGGATAACAACCAACGGCATCACTATTTTCAAGGATGTGTAGCATGTGTTTGGTGTAACCTTCGTCCAAATAATCGTGACCACCCATCCACATAAAATATTTGGTTTTCGCTTCCTTGAGTAGGAAATTAAAATTCACCGTTCCGCCCACATTTTCAGCATGTCGGATGTAAACTAAGTTTGAATATTTCTGCGCCAATTCTTCACAAATTTTCTGCGTATCGTCA
This sequence comes from Pseudomonadota bacterium, assembly GCA_018970485.1. Taxonomy (GTDB): domain Bacteria; phylum Pseudomonadota; class Alphaproteobacteria; order Rickettsiales; family UBA1997; genus UBA2645. The sequence goes on from JAGWWH010000002.1 coordinate 59,602, forward strand.
GTTGAAGCATTGTCAGAAACGATCACGCATCCTGCTTGATCGATGCAAGATTCTATCGTTTTACGAATATACTTGGACTCGTTATAAGCAGGAATACCAATGGTTAGTAGGTTTTTGTAATATTTCATTTCACGCTATGAATTTTCTGATTTGTTCGACGGTAAAATTCTTCACATTAGTTTTGTTTTTGAGGTAATTTCCGTACCAACGAGCCGTCCATTCAAGTGTTTCTTCGAAAGATAATTTTGGCTGCCAGTTAAGTTCTTTTGTGGCGAGAGAGTGGTTTAGTTTTAGGATTCCCGCTTCGTGTAGAGTGGCATCAGCTGCAATTTCGTAAGCTCCGATGCCGATTTTTTCGATTAAAGTTTTCGTCAGAATTTCAACATTTTGCTCCGCATCTTTATTGGGACCGAAGTTGTAAGCCTTCGCAAAATCCTCACCTTTTTCGTAAAGATTTTTTGTCAGTAATAAATATCCGTAAAGCGGCTCAAGCACGTGCTGCCAAGGTCTGATTGCATTTGGTGAGCGCAATCTAACTTTCTCACCCGCACGAATTGCGCGAAAAATATCGGGAATAATTCGATCCACAGAAAAATCTCCGCCGCCAATCACGTTGCCGGCGCGGGCTGAAGCGAGGTGGATTCCTTCTTTTTGAAAAAATGAACGACGGTAAGAAGAGGTTAGAATTTCTGCGCAAGCCTTGCTCGATGAATAAGGATCGTAGCCTCCGAGCGCGTCGTCTTCTTGGTAGGCGTAATCAATCTCGCGATTTTCGTAACATTTGTCGGTGGTAATATTTGTGATCACCTTCACCGAGCCCGCTTGGCGCGCCGCTTCAAAGACATTGAGCGTGCCAATTACGTTAGTTTCGTAAGTTTTTCTCGGATCAAAATAAGAGTCGCGAACCAATGGCTGCGCCGCTAAATGCAAAATGATTTCTGGCTGAAAATTTTTTACCGCTGATGCGATTTCGTCAGAATTTCTAATGTCGCCGATTATTGATTTTTCCAATCCCGACGCAACTTCGGCCGAGTTAAATAAACTTTCTTCATCTGCCTTTAGCGAAAATCCCACCACGCTTGCACCCATCATTGTCAACCACATCGCAAGCCAAGAGCCTTTGAATCCAGTGTGTCCGGTAAGGAATATTTTTTTGCCAGAGTAAAAGTTTTTCATTTAAAAACTTTTCTTAAGTAACTGATTGTTGGCCTCTCAACAAAAAGATGATTCGCTACCGAGATCGCAATGATCGCAGCGATTAAAACAAGATACCAAAAGGCATTAATCACCCAAAGATCACTGTCGGTAAATCCATGCAAAAATCTTCCTAACTTGGTTAGAAGTGGCTGATGCAGTAAATACAGAGAGTAAGAGGCTTCACCAAGCAAAATCATTGAGGGTGGGATTTTTAATTTTAAATCCAGCTCGGCAATTCCGTTGCGAAAAAATAAGCAGAGAAAGGCGCCAAAACAAAATTCGTAGTTGTAAGCGGAAAGAAAAACGCTGTCGCTCTGACGAAAGAATGTAGCAAGACAAAATAGAAAAATTCCGAAGTAAAATTTCCGTCCAAAGATCAACATTGAGAGCGCGAAAATTAGGTAAAACCAAATCTCATAACTTAATGTCCAGGCGACATCTAGAATCATTTCCCTTCTATGCTCCGGCTCTGGTGACAAAAAAAGAAGATCGCCAGCAATATCAAAATTTGCGAGGCCATGCACAAGTATTCCAACAATTAAGCACTCGATGTAAATCGGATAAATCCTAATAAATCTCTTGATAAAAAACCGCCTGACCGGCTCCACTTTATCGTGATGCAGATGAGCCATGATGAAGCCACTAATCACGAAAAATATATCGACCCCATACACACCAGTCTTGGTTTCTATCGGAATAAAATAATCGCCGATGTGAACAACGAGAACCATGAGCGCGGCAACAGCACGGAAAAATTGGATCAAATTTATCTTTTTAACTTCCATCTAATTTACTCCGATTTCTCGCAAGAACGCCTTGTCCAAACTATCTTCATTGTGCTTTTTCTTGAAGCCTTGCGGACTGCCGCAGTAAGAGATTTGGGTATTGTTTAAAATTGCGATTGAGTCGCAAATCTCGTCCATGTCGGACAAAATGTGAGAGCTGAAAAAGACGGTTTTTCCGGAATTTTTGTAGGCGATTAATTCGCGCTTCAAGGCAATTCGGGCTTTGGGATCAAGGCCGGACATGGGCTCGTCCAAAATTACCAAATCAGCTTCTGACAAAAACACGGCGAGAAGCCCTAATTTCTGCGTCATTCCTTTTGAGTAGCCGCTGATTTTTTGCTTCAAAACCTCAAACCTTAAATCGAGATTTTCGCAGAGTTGACGAGCTTTCGCGGCGTCATATTTTTTGCCGTAAAAATCCAAAACGAATTTCAAAAACTCTTCGCCTTTTTGATGAACCGACGGGTGAAATTTTTCCGGCAAATAGCAAACACGCTTACGCGCTTCCGGTAAAACTCGCGACACGCCGAAAATCTCAACTTCGCCATTATCTTGATCGAGCAGATCTAAAATAATTTTGATTAGCGTAGTTTTGCCCTGCCCGTTCAAGCCAATAAAACCAAAAATTTCATTCGGATTTACGTCGAAGCTAACCTTGTTGAGCACAGGCTGCGCAAAGGTTTTAGAGATTTCGGAAATTTTTAGAGGAATCATTTGGTTGGAAAATTTAATAATTACTTTGGTTTGTCATCCCCGCGAAGGCGGGGATCCAGAATAACGCGCTCTGAGTAAGTGAATGATCCTCCTGGATTCCCGCCTACGCGGGAATGACACTGAAAGATCGAGACAAAACTTAAATCATGTTATTAATCGCCAGCAGAGAAATCGAATATCCCTGCACGCCAAGCCCTGAAATCACGGCGTCAACCACTTCACTTAGGAAAGAGTGCTGACGGAATTCTTCTCGCTTAAAAATGTTAGAAATATGCAATTCGATTTTTGGTTTAGGAAACATTTCCAAAGCGTCACGAATTGCTACAGAAGTGTGAGTGTAAGCGGCGGCGTTAATGATTATTCCGTCGCAACTATCGATCGCATTTTGAATCGCCTCGACCAAATCGCCTTCGTTATTTGATTGCTGAAAATCGATTTCCACGCCGAGCTCATTTGCCAATTTTTTACAATCAGCAGAAATTTGATCGAGGGAAGAAACCCCGTAAATCACCTGATCACGCTTGTGTAGAAGGTTTAGATTTGGGCCATTTAGGATTAGAATTTTTTTCATTTGATTATTTTTTGTAATGAAAACGACATTGATGAATAATTATTTGATCCTCAATTAACTCGTAAACCAAGCGATGTTCAGAGGTAATGCGCCTAGACCATTTACCGTTTAAGCTGTAACGCAACATTTCTGGCTTCCCCATTCCAGTAAATGGGTTGCCCAAAATATCTTCTAAGAGCAGTTTAATTCTGCGATAAATCACCTGATCTCTTTCTTTAAAAAAAGAAATGTCTTCGGCAGCATTTTTGGTATATTTGATCTGATATTTATTCATCCCACTTCACTTCAACAAACTCTCCAGCCTTAGCCTGTTTAAATGAATCATCGAGTCGGCTCACATTTTCCTGATTAGAAAGTAGATGTAGAGTGGTTTGAATCGCTTCAAAATCCGCTTCGGAAATAATTACCACCGACTCGTGTCCACCACGAGTAACGTGTAAAATCTCACGGTCTCTTACAACCTGATCAATTACCTTGTTAAGATTTTGACGAAGTAGCTCGTCGCTAATGATTTGCATTTCGCCCCTTGTTTTTTGCTGAAAGCTCAATTTTTACGTAAAGGAAAATAGTCACTGGAATTGAGAGTCCGTAAATAACTCCAAGTGCCGCAAGTGCGATCCACGGCTTAACGATCAGGCCAATAATGAATGAACCTAAAATGAGTAAAGTTAGGTAGGCGTATTCATTTCTGATTGGAATTTTTTTGATTGAAATTGTTGGGATGCGGCTTGCCATCAGAACTGCTAAGGCCCCGACGTAATTAATTACTAAAATCGGATTGGAATAAAAACCTACGCCAAACTCGTAAAATAAAACCATTGGCAACATTGCCATTGCTGCGCCGACTGGGGCTGGAATGCCTTTGAAGAAATATTTTTCTAAAGTTGGATTCGGCGCTTCACGAGTTAAATCAACGTTAAAACGCGCCAAACGAATCGCGCCGCAAACCGCGAAAAATAAGACCAAGGCCCAGCTCAAACCGCGAAAATCTTCGTAAGAATTAACCCAAGCGTAAATCACAAAACCCGGCGCAACGCCAAAATTTACGAAATCAACAAGCGAATCTAGTTGCGCACCAAAATCTGAAGAGGAGTTAAAAAAACGCGCCAAACGCCCATCCACGCCGTCCATAAAACCAGCAAGAAGTAAAAAAGCTGAGGCCTGAACAAAATTGCCGCGCGTTGAAGCAAGAATTGCGGTTAGAGCAATACAAAGACTGGTAAGAGTTACGAGATTTGGCAGTAAACGAAATAGCGGGAAACATCCACCCTCGTCTTGTCGGATACGTTGAATAATTTTAGGCATTTTTGATTTTTGATTTTTGATTTTCGATCTGGAGTATTCGCCAACCTAAATCCCAAATCTCAAATCAAAAATCAAAAAATAATGTCTAAAAAGGACCTCGCAAATTGCCTGCGCTTTTTGTCAATTGATGCTGTCGAACGCGCTAACTCTGGGCATCCCGGAATGCCAATGGGAATGGCCGACGTCGCCACTGTTCTCTTCACCGAGTTTCTGAAATTCGATCCGAAGAATCCAAAATGGCCGAATCGCGACCGTTTCGTTCTCTCCGCCGGACACGGTTCAATGCTGATTTATTCACTACTTCACTTGACTGGTTACGAAGACGTAACTCTCGAAGATTTAAAAAATTTCCGCCAACTCAACGCCAAATGCGCCGGACATCCCGAGCACGGACATCTCGCTGGAATTGAAACCACCACCGGCCCACTCGGACAAGGAATCGCTACCGCGGTTGGTTTTGCAATCGCTGAAAGAATGGCGAATTTGGACCACAAAACTTACGCACTCGTAGGCGACGGCTGCTTAATGGAAGGCATTTCGCAAGAAGCAATTTCTCTCGCTGGGCACTTGAATTTGAGCAAGCTGGTCGTGCTTTGGGACAATAATTCAATTTCAATCGACGGCCAAACTTCTCTCGCCACTTCTGAAAATATGAAAATGCGTTTTGAAGCTTGTGGCTTTGACGTGATTCAAATTGACGGACACAATTTCGACGAAATCAGCACTGCTTTGAAAAAAGCCCAAAGCGCCACCCGCCCTACTCTCATCGATTGCAAAACTACAATCGGCTTTGGCTCTCCCGCAAAAGCCGGCACTGAAAAATGCCACGGCTCACCGCTCGGCGCTGAAGAAGTTAAAAAGACGAGAGAGGCTTTAGGCTGGAATCACGAAGCTTTTGTAATCCCTGCAGATCTTAGAGCTGAATGGTTAAAAGCTGGATCTCGCACTAAATCCACCCCCCAAGAAACAGCGAATAACCAACAACTAACAACGAAATTCGACTTCCCAAAATCCAAACAAGCGACCCGCAAATCTTCCCAACAAGTGTTGGAATTTCTAACTGGCCAACTTCCAAATCTCGTTGGCGGATCTGCCGATTTAACCGGATCAGTCCTCACCAAAACCTCACACACTAAATCAATTTCCAAAGACGATTTTTCCGGCCGCTACATTCACTACGGCGTACGCGAACACGCAATGGGAGCAATAATGAACGGCATTGCGCTGCACAGTAATTTTATTCCCTACGGCGGAACATTCTTAGTTTTTGCCGATTACATGAAACCCGCAATCCGCCTCGCCGCATTAATGCAGCAGCAAGTGCTTTACATCTTCACTCACGATTCAATCGGGCTTGGTGAAGACGGCCCAACGCACCAGCCAATCGAGCATTTGGCAATGTTGCGCGGAATCCCAAACCTCAACGTTTTGCGTCCAGCGGATTCCGAAGAAACTTGGCAATGTTTTGAAATGGCTCTCGCCGCCAAAAAAACTCCGTCAGCACTAGTTTTAAGCAGACAAGATTTACCATTTTTAGCGAAGGAAAAAAGTTTAGCGAACCGCGGCGGATACGTGCTCGCAGACGTTGCTAATCCTGACGTCGTAATTATTGCCACTGGCTCAGAAGTCTCGATTGCCGTGGCAGCGCAAGAAAAGTTACAAGCACAGCAAATCAAGGCTCGCGTGGTTTCAATGCCGTGCTTCGAAATTTTCGAACAACAAGACGAAGCTTACAAAAATGAAGTTTTAGGCGCGAAAAATATTTTACGCGTCGGCGTTGAGGCCGCAATTTCTCAAGGTTGGGAAAAATATTTAGGCCTCGACGGAATTTTTGTCGGAATGAAATCTTTCGGCGCCTCGGCAAAAGCTGAAGATTTGTACAAATATTTCGGAATCACTGCTGACGAAATTTGTGAGCAAGTAGTGAAAAAATTACGTAACTAGAGTTGTCGTCTCCGCGAAGGCGGAGATCCAAGAAAGTTTCAACACACTCGGCAAGATTTCCTCGATTCCCGCCTTTGCGGGAATGACGATTGAGAAATTTTTCTCAAAGAAAACAGCGCAAAAAACTGAATTTTCGACTCGAGTCGAAAATTCAAAAAAAACCACGTTCTAACCAATAAAATTAAGCCTTCAGACCCTATTCAAAAAAGAGCAAAAAAATGAAAAAAACTTGGCTAGGAATTTTCTGCTTTTTACTCACTTCTTGCCACTACGGCGCTTACTATTCCGGTCAAAAATCAAATCACTTCGACGGCAAAAAATTCATTTCCGAAGACAAAACTAAGTTGCGTGAAAATCTGCGCTTCGCCTTCACCGGCAAGGATTCTTGGGACGAGCCAGAAGAAAAAGTTACTTTCGTTAAACCGAACGAACTCGGAAAAATCAAAAACGCACGAATCACCTTTGTTGGCCACTCCACCTTCTTAATCCAACTCCCAAGCAAGAAGCACAAAGCACAAAGCACGATTAATATTCTAACCGACCCAATCTGGTCCGAGCGCGCCGGCCCTGTCGCCTTGCCAATTTTCAGCCCAAAACGTCACAATCCTCCGGCAATTAATTTTGACGATTTACCAAAAATCGATTTCGTCCTCATCGGCCACAGCTCCTACTACCACATGGATTTGCCGACGATTGAAAAATTACAAAAAAAATTCGCGCCAAAATTCATTACCGGACTTGGCAATTGTCACGTTTTAAATGAGATCGAGAAACTAGGCCTGTCCTGCTTTGAGATTGATTGGGATCAGGAAATAAAATTAGCGAATGGATTAGAATTCATTTTCCTTCCCGCCAAAAATTGGTCGAAGCGCTCTTGGTTTGACACCAACAAAACTCTTTGGGGATCGTTCCTAATCAAAACCTCGAAGATCAAAATCTACTTTGCTGGCGACACTGGCTACTCAAAACATTTCGACGAGATCCGCAAAAAATACGGCAAGCCAGACGTGGCGCTACTTCCTATTGGCTCCTACGAACCAAGGTGGTATTTACAAGATCACCACATGAACCCGGAAGACGCTGTGGTAGCGCATCGCGAGCTTGGGGCGAAGAAATCAATTGGGATGCATTTCAATACTTTTAAGACCAGCGCCGAGGGATATTTGGATCCGGAAAAAGATTTGGAGACCGCGAAACTTTCTTACCATTTGAAGAAGAAAGATTTTGTCGCACCGAAGTTTGGTGAGGTGTTTGAATGGTAAAAAATAGAAGCGTCATTCCCGCGTAGGCGGGAATCTAGGAGGATTAGTCACTTACTCCCGAACCGTCTTTGTCATTCTGGATCCCCGCCTGCGCGGGGATGACGGTGTTACTACCACGTTCCACAAAACCTTGAGAAAACCCTGAATAAAACCCTCCACGGGGACGACACGGCGTTACTTACCGCATTCCACAAAACCTTGAGCGATCTTTCTGAGCAGATACCCGTAGCCCTCATCCCCGCCAATCACATCCAACTTCACAAATTTAATTTGGTAATTTTTCGCCAATTTTTGTGCAGCGCTTCTTTCGTCCATTCGCTCGCCAACCAAACATTTTACCGATTCCAAATCGCGCAAATCGCTCACCTTTAATTGCGAATTGTGGTCGTTGGAAATTATTTTTTGCGCTTTGATTGCGAAGAAATTTTCGAAATATTGGTAAGCGTCGTGGTAGATTGCGTAATCAACGTCGAAGCCCTTTAAATCCGACTTAATCACCTTCTCAACTTCGAAAATTTCTTGGCGAAATTTCTTAAAATTATTTTGATATTTCTGACAATTTTTCTCGTCAGTTTCGCAAAATTTTTGCGTTACAAATTCAGCAATTTTCACGCCATTTTCTGGATCAAGCCACAGATGTGGATCTAATTTTTTTTCATTTTTTCTATTCTGTAAAACCTTGATTCCATTGATCTTAGAGAGTTGGTAAGATTTTTTCTCGAGCTGAAAATTTTTAATTAATTTCGGAAATTTTGTTTCGAGCGAATCGTCAACGTAGAAAATTAAATCCGCTTTAATCAGCGCAGAAATGTCGCTTTTTTTTAATTGGTAATCGTGTTCCGACTTCGAGGGTTTAATGATCAAATGATCGTCACCTGCAATCGCTAAAATAATTTGGTGGACAGGGTTAATTGAGGCAACAACATCAAGGCTCCAGGCCTTATTAGAAAGTAAGGTAAATAGTAAAAATAATTTTAGAAAAAACGTGCTTGGTGCTTGGTACTTGGTGCTTCGTAATAATAATTTATTCGACGCACAACGCACGATGCACAACGCACGACAAAGATAAAAAAATGACATTGGTTGAGCTAAAAAACATTGGTTTGAAAATCGGCGGAAAGCAGATCATTGAAGGAATTTCGCTGCAACTAAAAAGAGGCAAAATCACCACATTAATTGGTCCAAATGGCGGCGGAAAAACTTCGCTCGCGCGCATTTTACTCGGCATCATTCAGCCCACATCTGGCAAGGTTTTACGCCTTCAACAAATGAAGGTCGGCTACATGCCGCAAAAGATTGAAATCGAAAAAACAATTCCAATTTCTGCGCGTGATTTTGTGCAGCTTGAGAATGGCGAGATTGATCAAAAATTGGCCCGCCGCCTCAATGTCGAAAAAATTTTAGACAAACAAATTCACGATCTTTCTGGCGGACAATTACAGAAAATTTTATTCCTCCGCTCACTGGCCGGAAAGCCCGATTTGCTTGTGCTCGACGAACCTACGCAATACATGGATATCGCCGCAATTCAGGATTTTTATTTAATTCTTGAAGAGGTGAGAAAAGCGAATGGCTGCACGATTTTACTGATCTCGCACGATCTTCATTTGGTAATGCAAAAGACGGATTTTGTTTTCTGTGTTAATCACCACATCTGCTGCCACGGGGCTCCGGAGGATGTTAATCAGCACCCAGAATATCTCTCGCTGTTTGGGGTTTATCAGCATCATCACAATCACAAGCACTAGTACTAAGGAGCAATGGATCGCCGCGCTTAGCTCGGGGTGACGTGAAGAGAGTACACCCTAAGTTCACGCGTCATTGCGGAGATTGAAGCGTACCTTACTACTTTACGCGTCATTGCGAGCGAAGCGTGGCAATCCATCTAGTCGCGAGGAGAAATGGATTGCCACGTCGCTTCGCTCCTCGCAATGACGTGACGAGTTAGGTGGATGACAGAATTACTTAGAGCGCCTGAAGAACGTGGCTCAAATCAATCGACCCAATCTCACCAATCCCCTCAACCAAGGCCACATCCGCTAAAAATTTTATCCTCATTCTTTCCGCCAAATCCTTCGCTCCGTCCTTGCCGAATAAATATTTTTTCTCTCCCGCTACTTCCAAATAAGACATGTTTTGGATCAGACCAAGAATCGGAACTTTAAGTTTAGCGAAACAATCAATCGATCTCACCACGTCAATCACTGCAAGGCTTTGTGGCGTTGAAACAATCACCACTCCAGCCAGCGGAAATTTTTCGGCAATACTTAAGTAAACGTCACCAGTTCCCGGCGGCATGTCGATGATCATTAAATCAACTTCCTTGCCGTCCGATTTCCAATTCACGCTACGAATTAGTTGGTAAAGAATTTTCGTCACCATCGGCCCGCGCCAGACGCCAGCAGCGTTCAAATCAATCAAAGAGCCAATCGAAATACATTTCACACCGTGACTAATTAGCGGCAAAAGCAGATCATTCTTCATTTCTGGCTTGCCTTCGAGATTCATTAGATGAGGAATTGACGGACCGTAAATATCAGCGTCAACCAGCGCCACATTTAGGCCGGAGCGTGCAGCGCTCACGGCAAGATTGCAGGCAATTGTCGATTTTCCGACCCCACCTTTCGCCGAAGCAACAGCAATAATTTTTTTAACCCCCGCTACAGCCACGGGTTGATTCATAAAGTCAGCTAGAGTTTCTTTGGACATCACTTTTGAAAAAAATTTATGAAAATCTCAGTAATCATCACCGTCTTTAACGGCGCAAAATACCTCGCTTGTGCAATCGAATCTTTTTTGGCGCAGAGCTACGAAAATAAAGAGCTCGTGATTGTTGACGGAATTTCCACCGACGGCACGCACGAGATCATTTCCGCTTACCAAAAAAAGTTCCCGCAAACAATCAAATGGATCCAAGAAAAAGACAGCGGCATTTCTAACGCGCGCAATATTGCTCTCAAACACGTAACCGGCGACGTCATTGGTTTCTTGGGTTGCGACGATTTTTTTCACAAAAATTTTTTCGAAGAATTTTTTTATTACGCAGCGCTAAATCCAAATTTTGACGTCGCTTATTTCAACAGCTACTGCATCGGATTTTCGAATTCATTTTTAAGTAGCGCGACGATTTCAATCACGAGACGAAACCTTATTAAGCATTGTCCCATCGGCTCTGGCGAGTCATTTTATTACCGTAAAAAGATTTTCGAGGAGCACAAATTTAACGAGAAAAATCTCTACAGCATGGACTACGAGCTCAACATGGCTCTAGCTTCAACAAAGAATTATCATTTCTTTCCAATCAACATCGCTGCAGTTTTTAATCAAAATATTGGCACTAATCAATCAAGCACGAACTCAATCAAACAAAGACTTGAAACGGTTTTTGTCCAACTCAAATATTCTAAAAATTTGAAAGAAAAAATTCACGTCCTCTGGCGCGCAAAAAAATTACTTCTAAAAAATTTTTCCTCTCTCAATTCGCTCAACTCTCTCTAAATGAAAAAAGCATTAATCACCGGAATCACCGGCCAAGACGGTTCTTACTTAACCGAATTATTACTTAACAAAGGCTACGAAGTTCACGGCATCATCAGGCGTTCGAGCAGCTTCAACACTGGTCGCATCGACCATCTTTACAACGATCCAGAAATCAGCGGGAAGAAATTATTTTTGCATTACGGCGATTTATCCGACTCCTCTTCAATCTCACGTTTGCTCGAAAAAGTTATTCCAGACGAAGTCTACAATCTTGGCGCACAAAGCCACGTTAAGGTTAGCTTTGATGTACCGGAATATACCGCCGATATTGACGCCACAGGCACTTGCAGAATCTTAGACGCAATCAAAGACACCCGCATCAAAACTAGATTTTACCAAGCATCGAGCAGCGAAATGTTTGGAAAAGTTCAAGAAATTCCTCAACGCGAAACAACTCCATTCTACCCACGCAGCCCTTACGCCTGCGCTAAACTTTACAGTCACTGGCTCACCGTAAATTACCGCGAATCTTACGATCTTTTTGCCTGCAGCGGAATTTTGTTTAATCACGAATCTCCCCGTCGCGGCCAAACTTTCGTGACTAGAAAAATCACTCACGGTCTCGCTGAAATTCTCGCCGGAAAAGCCGACAAACTTTACCTCGGAAATCTCGACGCCAAACGCGATTGGGGTTTTGCCGGTGACTACGTCGAAGCCATGTGGCTCATGCTTCAGCAGAACAAAGCTGACGACTACGTAATCGCGACAGGAGAAACTTATTCGGTAAAAGATTTCCTCGAAGAAGCTTTTAGTTACGTTGGTTTGGATTGGAAAAAATATGTTGAAATCAGCGAAAAATATTTCCGCCCGGCAGAAGTTGATTTGCTAATCGGCGACTACTCTAAAGCTAAGAGAGAATTGGGCTGGGAGCCGAAAGTTAAATTCAAAGAATTGGTTAAAATGATGGTTGATGCTGACAGAAAGTTAGTTTCGTAAATTTTAATAGCCCTCCTGGATCCCCGCCTGCGCGGGGATGACGCTGCACCTACTCGTCACGTCATCCCCGCGCAGGCGCGGATCCAGAAAAAATCTAAACAAATGCAAAAAAATTCTAAAATTTTCGTCGCTGGTCATCGCGGAATGGTCGGCTCAGCAATTGTGCGCGAGCTACAAAAGCAAGGCTACAACGCCATCATCACTAAAACTCGCGCTGAACTTAATCTTCTCGATCAAGCACAAGTAACCGAATTTTTCGCTCGCGAAAAACCAGAATTTGTTTTCCTCGCTGCGGCAAAAGTTGGAGGCATTGAAGCCAATAGATCACAGCTCGGAGCCTTCACTTACGAAAATTTACAAATTCAAAACAACATTATTCACAACTCTTACCTCGCTGGCGTAACGCGTTTAATTTTCCTTGGCAGCTCTTGCATCTACCCAAGATTGGCGCCGCAACCGATGAAGGAAGAACACCTTCTAACTGGCCCACTTGAGCCAACAAATTACGGTTACGCGATTGCAAAAATCGCCGGCGTAAAAATGTGTGAAGCCTATCGAACGCAATATGGATGCGACTTCGTGCCAATGATGCCAACGAATCTTTACGGCATTAATGACAATTTTGATCTGACAAACTCTCACGTTTTGCCGGCACTTTTACGCAAATTTCACGAAGCAAAAATTTCTGGACAAAAAACGATGAGCGTCTGGGGCAGCGGCACTCCTAAGCGCGAGCTACTTTACGTTGATGATTTAGCTGAAGCTTGTGTCTTTGCGATGAATAATAAAAACATCACGGGGCTTACAAATATCGGCACTGGCGAAGATGTAACAATTCGCGAATTGGCGGAAACTCTAAAAGAAATCACTGGCTTTACTGGCACGATTGAATTCGATGCAACCAAGCCCGACGGCGCTCCACGCAAACTCTTAGACGTCTCAAAAATTAATTCTTACGGCTGGAGGGCTAAAACTTCTTTAGTCGACGGCGTTAGAACAACTTACAACTGGTACTTACAAAATGTCTGATCTCATCCCTTTCGACCAACGCGACGGCTTCATTTGGCAAAACGGTCAATTCGTAGAATGGAAAGAAGCTAAAACTCACGTGCTCAATCACGGCCTGCACTACGCTTCTTGCGTTTTTGAAGGCGAGAGAATTTACAATAAAAAAATCTTTAAAAGCCTTGATCACACCAAGCGCCTCAAAGCTTCGGCTAATATTCTTGGCTTTGACTTACCCTTCTCGATTGAAGAATTAGAAAAAGCTAAAAATGAAGCAGTTGCGAGAAATAATATTATCGACGGATACATGCGGGCGTTCGCTTGGCGCGGTTCGGAAAAAATGGCAATCTCGGCGCAAGGAAATAAAATTCACGTCGCCATCGCTTGCTGGCCGTGGCCTCCTTATTATTCCAAAGAAGCTCGCGAAGCCGGATTAAAATTAAAATTCGCCAAATACAAACGCCCTTCACCCGAGACCGCACCACACGCCGCCAAGGCCGCCGGCCTCTACATGATTTGCACAATTTCAAAACATGAAGCTGAAAATGAAGGCTACAACGACGCCTTGATGCTTGATTATCGCGGCTTCCTCGCCGAAGCGACGGGCGCGAATTTATTTTTAGTAATGAAAAACGGCGAGCTGCACACGCCACTTGCTGATGCTTTCTTAAACGGAATCACCCGCCAAACGGTAATCGAAATCGCCAAAAAACGTGGCATCAAAGTTGTTGAGCGTCACATCAAAGTTGAAGAATTATCCGACGCGATTGACGCCTTCCTAACCGGCTCCGCCGCTGAAATTACTCGTATCGGCAGCATTGAAGATAAACACAAATATCCAGAACCAAGCCAGATGACTTTGGATTTGATGAAGGATTATCACGAGTTGGTGAGGAGTTGAGACGCAGTCGACACAGAGATAAAAGAGACGGCGATTGAATTATTTATCTGACAAGCTGTACAAAATTTGCACATTACTTCTCGCGTCATTTCCAAAAATTTTCATTGAGAATCTTGTTCTTTTTCCTGGATCCCCGCCTGCGCGGGGATGACTTGGGAAGTAAGTGCTCAACAATCGCCACCCTTCGACAAGCTCAGGGTGACTAGTCATGCTGAGCTTGTCGAAGCATGACGGAAGGGCAAGATACACGCTCCATCCAGTCATCCCCGCGCAGGCGGGGATCCAGGAGACTCGTCACACCTAAAATCAAAAAATGGAACATCTAAAACACCTCACCACCGCAATTCTTCTTACCGTTTTTTCGGTGGTGACAAAGTAGTGAAAATTCACCAAGTTTTTCATTAACCAAAACCCTTTAACCCATGAAAAAACCACAATCAGAAATCGTAATTTATCAAACCAAAGACGGACAAAGCAAAATTGATGTTCGGCTTGAAAATGGAACAATCTGGCTAACTCAAAATGCGATTGCCGATCTGTTTCAAACCACAAAACAAAATATTGGACAGCATACATCCAAAATTTTTTCAGAAGGAGAGCTAAAGAAAAACTCAACTGTAAAGAAATTCTTTACAGTTCAAAAAGAAGGCTCTCGCAACGTCGAAAGAAACTTGGAGCATTACAATCTCGACGCGATCATTTCGGTCGGCTACCGCGTAAAAAGCAGTATCGCGACTCAATTCAGAATCTGGGCAACCTCGGTTTTAAAAGAACATTTAACGCAAGGTTGGACAATCAACCGCCAGCGTTTTGAAGAAAATTCACGTGAGCTTGAAACAGCGCTAGAACTGGTTCGCAAGGCTTCAAAAAGTCCGGAACTAAATTTTGATTCTAGTCGTGGATTGGTCGATGTGATTGCACGTTACGCTCAAACTTTCTTATTACTTCAGCGTTACGACGAGGGCTTACTTGCAGAACCAAGGGCGAAGAAAGGTGGCGAGTTACTTAGCGTGAAAGAGGCTCGAAATTCGCTAGCTGATCTGAAAAAAGATTTAATTTCTCGCAAAGAAGCGACTGCACTTTTTGCTAAAGAAAGAAGTGATGGTCTGGCATCAATCCTAGGCAATTTGGAGCAAACTGTTTTTGGCAAACCTGCTTATCCAACCATTGAATCAAAGGCGGCGCATCTACTTTATTTTGTGATCAAGAATCATCCTTTTGTTGATGGAAATAAACGCAGCGCGGCTTTTTTGTTTGTGGATTTTTTGAATCGAAATCACCGACTTCTTGGAAAAAATAATCAGCCAATCATTAATGAAATTGGCCTCGCCGCACTTACTCTTCTCATTGCTGAATCAGATCCAAAAAATAAAGAAATTATGATCAAGTTAGTCATTAACATGTTGGTAATAGAGAGCTAAATGGAACACCTAAAACACCTCACCACCGCAATTTTTCTTACCGTTTTTTCGGCGGTGATTTTTCTCACTACGCAATCAGCGAGATCTCAAAGCGAAAATTTTCGCGTAAAATCTCATCTCGTTTTTGATAAAAAATTCTCCGGAAAAACTTTTGTGATTGATGGTGATTCGATAAAAGTTGGTGGAAATGAAGTTCGGCTTTTTGGAATTGATGCGCCGGAATATAAACAAAACTGCTTTAACGCCAAAAATCAAGAATACGCTTGCGGCCTTACCAGTGTTGCTTTCACACGCAAATTAGCGGCAGGAAAATTTGTCGAATGTCTTTACGCAGAAAAAGATAAATATAATCGCTACTTGGGAAAATGTTCGATCGATGGAGTTTCAATCAACGAAGAGTTGGTAAAAAACGGAATGGCGGTGATTTATAATTTCACCGAATCAGATACAAAAATGGATGAGTTAGAAGCATCGGCGAAAGAGCAAAAAATCGGCATTTGGCAAGGCGCATTTCAATTGCCAAAAGATTATCGCAAGACACATCCACGAAGGAATAATTAGGCAATACCGCGATTGAGATCACCACCTTCACGCGCCGCAGGTCTCACGGCATCTCCTCTCAAAGCAAACGAGGATTGCTGAGAATTAATCAAACTTGTCATTCGCTCTCTATCTCCAACCGAACAAGTGCGACTAATCAAATCTGACAAGGAAAATTCCCTACCTTCTACATTAACTTTTACTTGAGTAACCGCTCCGCTCATGATCAAAAATTCTGCGATTTCGTAGCGATTAAAAGCCACAGCAAGATGTAAGGGCTGCCAATTTTTAACTTCGCTGCTTAATAAACTGGGATCGAATGAGACAAGAGCTCTCACTGCATCAAGATGCCCACCTTTTACAGCGTGATGAATCGCTGTGTAACCATTATTCTCTGAAATATGCGGATCAGCCCCTCTCTCAAGCAACCAACTAACAATCTCTGCTTCTGATTTTTTTTCGTAATCTGGCTTAAATTCCGGGTTAACTACAGATGAACTATTGGGAAGAACTGCAGCTATTAATGCAGTCTGACCATATTTATTTCTGTCGTTAATATTAAACTCTCCGACCGCCAATAAAGATCTCATTTTTTCTATATTACCATTATGCGAGGCGTTCAAAAAAAGTTCTAATTTGCTGGTTAGTGGATGAGATGGTTTCATGAGTCTTTGCTTTGTAAATTTTCGTTGGCGGGTCCAGATAGTCTTGCTACGTCAGAAGAAATCGGCGCGCTGCTTGGTGGCGCTGGTGGAGAAAAACTGCTAACTTGCGCTGATGAAGATAGAGTCAATCCCGATCCAGCCGAAATAGCTTCGGAAACTTTAGTCTCCTCTTCATGAGTTTTTTCCTCTGCCCTCACCTCAGTGGTTTGTAAAATTTGATATTTTGCCTTGAGCAAATCCATGATCTCGACACTCCCGCAAGAAGTGGCACGTTCTAAATAATCCAAACAATTATCTCCGACCACATCTTGAGTGATCGTCTTATTCTCTGAGAAAAAAATCAGTTTAGTTACAGTTTGCTTATCTCCCTTTTCAATCGCCTCGCGCATTAAATGATCTATTCTTTCAGTCGGGATTTTTCTCACTGCCTGCGTTAATCCTTCTCTGACGATTAAATAATCCGCCGCATTTCCCTCGGCGTCGCGAATAGATGAGTCAGCTCCAAGATCTATAAGAGTTGCAACTATAGATGGATTTCTTCCGCTACCCTCTTCCATACATCGCCTAATGATCACATGCAACATCGAACCAGCGTCTAGAATTTCAGAA
The DNA here is from genome assembly GCA_018970485.1 of Pseudomonadota bacterium. Lineage (GTDB taxonomy): Bacteria > Pseudomonadota > Alphaproteobacteria > Rickettsiales > UBA1997 > UBA2645. The sequence goes on from JAGWWH010000002.1 coordinate 76,997, forward strand.
TTAGGATTAGCACCAGCTTTCACCAAAATTCTTACGTTATTTGTATTTTCATTACAAACTTCTGAGAAAAGTCTTTGATTTAAATCAACACCCGCAAGCCCAAGCTCTATGACTGAATCAGTATTCTCTTGAATCAAGGCCAGATCAAGCGGACTAACTTGTTGTATATTTTCCAAATTCGGATCGGCACCAAAATGGCAAAGAATTGGGATCAATCCCGGCTGATTATTTTTAACCGCCATATGAATTACGTTTTCACCATATTTGGATTTATTTCTGCAATTAATGTCCGCACCAGCTTTAACCAGAGTATCAATCCCGTCCTGATCACCCTTCTCTGCCAATCGATAGATTAATGTTTTACCTTCTTCATCAAAACGATTTAGGTCATCTCCGGCAGCTCTTAATTCTCGAACCGAAGCAACATCACGAAGATCAAGAGCAAGAGATAAGGCGTCTTCTCCATAAGGAGTCATCAATCTCATATCGGCGCCGGAATTACATAAAAAACGAATCGCATTAGATTTTCTACTAGATGCCGCGAAATGAAGCGGGGAAAAACCTGCATCATTTGTTAAATCTAAAATTCTCAATCTATCACTTTCACGTACACCTCCTCTCACCAACATGCCTCTTAACTCTCTTAGAACCTCAACATGTCCTTCATATGCAGCTAGGTGAATGGGGGTATCACCATCAATAACACTTCGTTCAAAAACATAAATACCATGACTTGCCAAAGAGACCAAAACATTGGCCCTTCCGTACTCAGCAGCAATATGTGTTAAAAACATTCCATTGGGAGCAGATCTTAATACTCCACTCTTTTCCACACCAACCAAAGAAATCATCTTCTCGATAAAGCGAAGGTTGCCGAATCTAGCCGCAACAAACACTGGTGATTCATTTTTGATAACTTGCGTTAAATATTCCTCGCAATCGAATTCAACTAAATAACGAGAAAAGATCTCCAATAATTCTTCATTATTGTGACGAGCAAGGTGATGAAATATTTGGCTATTCTCAAACTCAGCAACTCCAGCATTCCGCACAAACTCGTCAAATAAGTATTTGCAGAGATCTTCATTATTATTATTCGCCGCAGCTTCGAGGCAATGCCTGATAAAGATCGGAGAGACTTTTTCTTCTCCAAATTTCTGCCTAATACTTTGAAAAATACTCTCGCAATCCGGACGCTGCACCAACATTTCGCAAATAACTCGGTAGTCCTTAATTGAGGATTTGTTACTGAAATCCAAACTCATTTCCAACGCTTCGTTCAAACTATCCACATCGGCAAAACTATCGACGAGACCTTGAATTTGCTCGATGGGAGCATTATAAGAAAACATTTTCTTAAATGTACTAACGTCTCCGAGGCGAAGAAATTCTGGGTTTTGACTCAAGGCTAAGTAATTAGCTTCGATACTTTCTATTTTCTCTAGCTGATGCGGCAAAATTAGCTCAATCTTTGACTTTATCTCATCAAAATAATTCGGCCTTTCCGCCAATATTGCGCTAACAGTCATAAAAAATTGGATTGGCAAATTGCTCGCCAAATTTTCTCCAGCCATCCACAAATTCTCTAACGCAAAAAATAGCTCTCGATAATTTACTGGACGATCGTCCTCAATTCTTAGAAGCGTAATAAGGTCTGCAGCTGCACGTTCAGTGAAAAAATTATCCGTATTGCTTTCTAGTCTAGAAATGATTTCTGATTTTTCTGCAGTTGAAGTCTCTTCGCTTAAAGCACGAAATTCTTGATTCTCAAAAAATGTGTCGAGAAATCTTAGTGCCGGAATATTGAATGCGGCTCGATCTAACAAACTCGAATTTAAGCAGGCTTTTTCACCTTCATTCCATGTAATAAAACCAGTTCCATTTTCTTGGAATTTCTGCAACGCGGTACTGATGATTGTGGAGAGAGAAGCGCTGCTGTTGGTCTTTTCATCTTCCGAAATATCGGTCTCGAGATCGAAGCTTTTTAAATCATAAACCCCTTCAAAGGTTTTATTTAAACCAGACACAACTTCATCAATCTCAGCCCTACGACTTTCAATCTCTTGAGCTAAATCTCTTTTTAAAGAATCCTTAAAAACATCTGCCGCGTAATCGCGATTTACTACACTCAATTTCCAGAAAGGAATTCGTGACTGAAAATATTCGAAGCCAGGAATAAAGTACTTCGCACGAAGACCCAAACTCTGCTCAAGATATTTCTGAATATGAACATGATACTCTTCTTCCAAATCGCTTCTTATTGACTCGACACAATTCAACATAAGGAAATTGTGAGCGTTTAAAAAAGGTAAATATTCATTTTTATCTACCAGATTTCGCTCCATCTCCTCGAGCCTCTCATCAGTTCCAGCTAAGCATTTTAGATATTCTCCAGACGGGGGAAATGACTTAAAAAAAACCTCGCGCTTCTCTTCTGATTTTAATCCGATTTGATTCAAACAATTACAAAAACGGCGCATAATTACAGCGCAATCCTTCATGGTTTTTTCATTCATTAGGCCGGCGATATAATTGGCAAATTCAGAATATTCTCCGAGCGAATCTTGCCTTCCAAAAAATTCATGAGCAATTCGCATCGTTGCCCTGACATTTTCAACAGTGCAACTCTCCGAAGCCTCACTAGACCAGTATTTAAGCTCTCTTTCGAGTCGATTTAAATCTTCTCCGTCATCTCTAACTTCATCTAATTCAGAAAGTATTTTACTGATCAAAATCCTGATTTGCAGACCAGTTAATCTGTCTATTCTTTCTGAAACTTCTGGCGGTAAGTTTGGAATTTCTTGCGGAAGAGATGGATGAGTCATTGTTTGAAAATTAAGCAAAAAAACTTTGACAACTTCTCAATTAAAGAAATTTCCCGAGCAAATTTTTACTAAAATAAAGAAGGAAATTCATTCGAGATGATCTTTTTTGAGATAATTAAAAATCTATTTAAGCCCGCGCTTCTTGCGCTCTTCTAGTAAAGATTCGCGATAAACAAAATTTTCAATCAGCGGCAAGGGAAATTTATCGAACGACTTCGCGCCTTGCAGAACGTAGATTCCCACGGTTCTGTTATTTTGTTTTTGTGATCCATCTTTGGTTAAAATATCAGGAAAATCTTCGCCCATGACGCGAGTTTCAATCATGTCCGAAGTCACGCCATTCTTGATTAAATAATTCTTCACAACTTCTGATCTTTTGTAAGCTAGTTGTTGATTGTAGAGCTCATTTCCAACGCGATCTGCATTGCCTACAAGCAGTATTCTGTAGTCACCATAAAGTTTGGAAAGATGACTCAATAAAGCTAAAAGATCCTTGTTTGCCTTGTCGCTAAACTTCGAATTATTGAAATCAAAAAAGATGTCGAAGTGCTCAAATTTCGGCTCAGTAATTTCAACTTTTGCTTGCTTATCTTTGGTTCTGCTGTCGCTAAATTGCTCAATTTCATCAAGCAATTTACTGAAACGAACTCGACATTGAGCAAGCTCGTCAGAACGAAAAATTTCTTTCGATTCGCGGCTAATCCAGCAATCGTAAAGATAAGTCAGGTGGGCAGTTTGAATCGGCAAATGAAATTTCAACTGATGATCGCTCAATATTTTTTCGAGTCTTTTTTGCATCAAAATCATCTCTTCCATCTGCGCTAAATCTGCTTTCCACTTAATTGGGTTTTCTGGAATTATTTCTTCGCCTTTGGTGATCGCTAATCCCTTTCTAGAAAAATATTCGGCAGTTTTTTCATCCTTAGCGGCAGATAATTTTCGCGCAAATTCGAGATATTCTAAGGCCAAATAAGATTCGTAACCACCTCGTGTTTTAAGATCAGATTCACGTTGTGAAAGCACGTTAACCGTTGGCTCAGCGCAAGAAAAAATTAGTAGGAGAATTAACAGCCGCATTTAACAAGAATTTAGATTTTTGATTTTAGATCTCAGAACATCGCGGCTAGTTAAATCAAAAATTCAAAATCAAAAATTAAAATTTGGCTAATGCTCAAAACTCCTGACTTCTGGACTAAAAAAAATTTGCCCTCATTCGCCTTACTCCCCATTAGCTTTATCTACTTTGTTGGATTTTATTTGATAAAATTTTTCTCCAAGCCTGAGCAAATTTCCAAACCAGTAATTTGCATCGGAAATATTATTGCCGGCGGCGCTGGCAAAACTCCAACTGCGATTGCTGTCGGAGAAATTCTCAATGAAATCGGCGTAAAATTTGCCTTCTTGAGTCGTGGCTACATGAACGACGGTTCTAAATTTCTAATGCTGCACAATCACGACAATAACAAGGCTGAACAAGTTGGTGATGAGTCGCTACTTCTGATAAAAGTTGCTCCAACCTTCGTTGCAAAAGATCGTCTTTTTGGCGCCAAGCAGATCGAAAAAATGAAGCAGTTTGAAGCGATTATTCTTGATGATGGCATGCAGTGTAACTCGCTTAAACGCGATTTCACAATTCTGGTAATCGACGGAAAAATCGGCTTTGGAAATGATTTTATGATTCCTGCCGGACCAATGCGTGAGACACTTTCCAGCGGTTTGCAAAAAACTGATTTAGTGGTTTTGGTCGGCGATGCCGATGAAAAACTTACGAAAAAATTGGCTAATAAAAAAATCATCAAAGCAAAAATTTCACCAAAAAATCTCGATATTTTTCTGGGCAAAAAATTGATCGCTTTTTGTGGATTGGCCTATCCAAAAAAATTCTTCTCACTTCTTGAAAATGAAGGATTGGAGGTGATTGAGAGCATCGGCTTCGCTGATCATTACCAATATAAATCTTCAGATCTCGAACTTCTGTTACGAAGCGCTGAAGAAAAAAATGCCAAACTAATCACCACCAAAAAAGATTGGGTAAAATTTCCAAAATCCTTCCAAGAAAAAATTTCCTATTTGGACATAAATTTAGTTTTCGAAAATACCGAAATTCTCAAATCAGAGCTAAAAAAACTTTTAAAAATTTAATGAAAAAAATTCGTTACCTACTCGAAGCAATTATCGTCAAGTTTGGCATTTGGTTTTTTGGTTCTTTGAGAATGAAAACAGCCTCCAACCTAGCAGCGAGAATCGCTCAATTCGTCGGCAAAAAAATTTCTGTACACAAACTTGCTTACAAAAATCTCAGCAACGCCATGCCAGAATTAAGCGCGAAAGAGAAAGAAAATATTCTCGATGACATGTGGGACAATCTTGGTCGCATCGTTGGCGAATTTCCTCACGTTGCCGGAATTGCAATCAACAAAAAAGACAAGGAAACAATCGAAGTTTCGCAAGAGACTTTGGACAACATTGCTGAGTTTAAAAAATCAGGAGGCGGAATCATCATTTCTGCTCACATCGGCAATTGGGAAGTGGGTCAAAAATTCTTTTTGCAACAAGGCTTGCAGGCAGGAACCGTCTATCGTCCACTCAATAATCCCTACGTCGAAAAAATGACTGCGAGCATTCGAAAAGTTGAAATGATCGAAAAAAATTCTCACGGAAATCGTCGCATTATCGAACTAATAAAAGCTGGCGGAACTGTGGTTATTTTAGCTGATCAAAAAGTTAGTGAGGGCGAGCCGATCAAATTTTTTCACGCTGATGCAATCACCACAACTTCGATCGCCCGCATCGCTTTACGCTACAAAGTTCCAATTGTTCCAGCGCGGATAATTCGCATCGGTAAAGAAATAAAATTCCGCGCCGAGCTAGAAAAACCACTTGCAATTCCACAGACCCCGGACGTTAATTTGGCGATTCTTGACCTCAGCAGAGCAATCAATCACAAGCTCGAGCAATGGATCACAGAATATCCCTCTCAATGGTTTTGGGTTCACGACCGTTGGAAAAAATAAAATCAAAAATAATGAAATTTTCTCGCCAAATCGCTCTTTTAGCGTCCCTTATTTTAACTTCTTCTTGTGCCGCGATGTTCAATGACAACAAGGCTGAAGTTTCGATCAATTCCAATCCTCCTGGAGCAGATATTTTTATTGAAGGAAGAAGCCACGGAAGAACCCCAGCAACACTTCAAATCGAAGCAAAAAATCAAACTGCCGTTTTGAACAAGGAAGGATACGGTTCGGCTCAAGTCCAACTCGAAACTTGGTATACAGCTAAAAATGGTAAGTGCCTTGCTGACGCGATGTTTTCAATGTTCATAATCCCCGCTTACTCCTTCTATTCTGGAAAATGTAGTGAGTTCAAAGAAAAAGAATATTTCGTAAACATCCCAAATAACGGCAGTACTAGAGCAAATAACGGCTTTAATCCAGTAGCAGCGACTGGCAACAATCCGCAAAATATGATTGATTATTACTACAATCAAAACGCACCTCAAAATAGTGGAATGAATCAAAGAGCTCCAAAATAAATACGATTCTACACCTGTTAGAAAAATGAAAAAACGTTCCGCTTTTTCTCTGATTGAAATCTCAATAGCTATTTTGGTTGTTAGTGCACTTATTTTCGGAATAACTCAGGCTTCTTCTTTGATAAAAAAAATGCGGCTTAATACCGCCAGAAGAATTACCTCAAGCTCTCCAGTTGCCGGAATTAAAGACTTAATCCTGCAAATTGATGCGACTTCGGAAGGTAGTTTTAAAGATGGAGAAGACTCTGATGGCAAAACAATCACCGACTGGTATGACATCAATCCTCAATCTTCGTCAAAAAATAACTTCACACAATCAAATTCGGGTTTCAGACCAACCTACAAAGAGAATTCCATTAATGGATTGCCATCAATCTATTTTAATGGCTCAAACAGCCGGATGTACAACTCCATCAAAAACCTTTCAACCACATTTTTTACCAATAATGGTGATTTCACTATTTTTTTAGTTGGAAACTTACTACCTCAAAACCAAGGCACAGCAGTAATTTTACAGTTTGTTGATGATGGTGGAGGTAGAATGTTGGGATTAGAGATTAACAACTATACAAAATTGAGAATGGATAGCAACCAAGTTAACACTGGAACATCTAACATAACCTTAGATCGCAACATGGTGATTAGTGGGACTAGTCTATCTGGAAAGAGTACCATCTTCTTAAATGGAGCTCAGTATTCCGCTGCTACAGCAGCTGATATTAAAAATGTGATCAATGGTCGATTTGCTATCGGATACTACTTAGGCACTAGTCAACTCTTCACCAAAGCCTACATTGGTGAATTGATAGTCTACGGACGCGCCTTAACAACCGAAGAAAGAAGATCTATTGAGAGTTACTTAGGAAGAAAGTGGGGGGTTAAAGTCTCTTGATACGAGAAGATCTTGCTTGGCTAAAACCCTTGGATGTAGCACAAAAAATTTCCGATAATTACCAAGATGATGACTGGATATTTCTTTATTCAGGGCTTGATGAAAAAAATTCCTACTTATCTCTTTTTCCGCGTAAAAAAATCATCTGCGAAGATTTTTCTGCCGCTAAAAAAATTCTAAAAGATAGTAAAGATAGATGGTTTGGATACTTATCCTACGAGGTTGCGCATGATTTTGAAAAATTTCCTAAAACCAAAAAATCCTTTATCAACTTGCCAAGAATTTACTTAGTAAATTTCGATTTGGTTTTTGAGTTTGATCACAAAAAGAAGAAATTAGTCGCGATCTTTCGGGATAAAAAACTTTTAGAAAAAGTAATAAAATGGACTCAAAAACAAGCCCAGATTCAGAAAACAAAAGACTTGTCCAAAAATTATTGTGCAGTTCATTCCAACTTCACTGACCCCTCTTATCTCAAAACTATATCCAAAATAAAAAAACTCATCGCGCGCGGCGATCTTTATCAAACCAACTTAACTCGAAAATTTTTTGGGGAATTTAAGCAAAAACAAAATCAGCGATCAGCTTTTCAAACCTTTCTCAAGCTTACAAAAATCAGCCCTGCAAACTATTCATCATTTTTAAAACTCGGTGAAGATTTTATTATTTCTTCCAGCCCAGAATTATTTTTTCAGATCAAAAATCGCAAAATTATTTCACGACCAATAAAAGGCACGGCGCCTCGTGGCTCTAGTTCTAAATTAGATCATAAAAACAAATTAGATTTAAAAAATTCTCTCAAAGAGCGCGCAGAAAATTTGATGATTGTTGATTTGGTAAGAAACGATTTAGCCAGAATCTGCAAGGCGGGAAGCGTCTTCGTAAAAAAACTTTTCAATATCACAACCTACAAAACCATTCACCACATGTCGTCAGAAATTCATGGCGAGTTAAGGGATAACGCATCAACTCTTGATGCCTTAGAAGTCTGCTTTCCTGCTGGCTCGATGACGGGAGCGCCAAAAATTAAAGCGATGGAAATCGCCGCAAAAAATGAAAAAATTAATCGTGGAATTTACAGCGGTGCGATCGGTTTTATTGATCAGAAATCAGCAAATTTTTCGGTGGTGATTCGTACTCTAATTTTAAGTGGAAAGAAATTCGAATTCCAAACTGGCGGCGCGATTACTTTTGATTCAGATCCGCAAAAAGAGTTAGAAGAAATTTACAGTAAGGCAAAAGCGTTGATGGCGGTTGTGACTAATTAACTAACAATTTCAAAACCCTTCTTCGCTCAAACAGATTAGAAGAATTATTCATTTAGACCCTGCACTTCCATCATTACATCTTTAGCAATCGGAGCGGCGGCGGCAGATCCTCCACCACCATGCTCAACCACAACTGAAATTGCATATTTTGGATTATGGGCTGGGGCGAATCCCACGAAGATTGCGTGGTTAGCGTGAGCCTCGGCTTCAGATTTACTCATCTCGTCTTCTCGCTTTGAAATCACTTGCGAAGTTCCGGTTTTTCCTGCCATTTCAAAGCCTTTAATGGAGATTCTTTTGCCGTAAGCGGTGCCTCCCGGCTCGTTCATTACGCGATACATTCCTTCCTGAATCAGCTTGAGATGTGAATCTTTGACTATTGGCGCCGAGCTAAGTTCGTCATATTGTTTGTAAATATTGTGGTTACGCACCAAGTAAGGCTTGATCGGAATGCCGCCATTAGCAATACGCGCGGTAACTAGAGCCATATGAAGCGGAGTGGCAAGAACCATGCCTTGTCCAATCGCTGTATTTAATGTATCTCCACCAACCCAAGGTTGTTTGAAGGTTTTTCTTTTCCATTCGTCAGATGGTACGAGCCCAGCTTTGGCGCCGTGTAAACTAATATCAATTTTCTCGCCATAACCAAAACGTCGCGCCATTTCGGTAAATTTTTCGTAACCAATTTGGTTGGCGACGGTGAAGAAATAAACGTTACAAGAATTCATGATTCCACCAACCAGATCTAGCGTGCCGTGCCCACCTTCTTTCCAACAATGGAAAGCTCTTTTGCCGAATTGATAGGCTCCGTTGCAATGAACTCTGGTTGCTGGATTAAAGCCATTTTCTAAAGCGGCCAATGCGACCATTAATTTGAAGATAGATCCCGGTGGATAAAGAGCAGAAATTGGCTTATTACTCAGAGGTTTACGCGGATCTTCGTTTAGCTGCTGCCAATATTCTTTTGAGACACCTTCAACAAAGTTATTTGGATCGAAAGTAGGAGAAGAAGCGTAACTCAAAATCTCGCCAGTTTTTACGTCCATCACCACAACAGAGGCTACATCATTTTTTATGCGCTCAGTGACAAATTTCTGTAGCTTAAAATCGATTGTTAAATTCAAGCGCGAGCCTTCCACCATTGATCTAGTTGATAATGTGCGCAACGGAACTTCATGCACATCAACTTCAACATATCTCACTCCATACTTTCCGCGTAGCGCTTCATCAAAAGTTTTTTCGAGACCAAATTTTCCCATGCGAAAATCTGGATGCATGAAGAGAGATTGCTCATTTTCATCGATTTCTTTTTCGGAAGGAAGTGAGACGTAACCCAGAAAATGCGCGGTTTCAGCTGGATAAGGATAGCTTCGAATAATGCCACTTTCGATCGAGAGTCCCGGTAATAAATGTGAATTAGTTTCGATGCGCGCCAAGTCATCCCAGCCCAAATTATCAATTAATGAAACGATGGATTTGCGACGAGAATTTTTTATTTTGGTTAAAAATATTTCTTTCTCCTCTGGGCTTGAATCAAGAATCAAAGCCAGTTTATCGATCAGGTCATTAAAATTTCTTCTTCTGTCGAGATATAAAAATAGACGAAAATTGCTGTCATTTTTTGTCAGCGGAAAGCCGTAGCGATCATAAACCACGCCTCGCGATGCTGGGTTAATTATTGGCTTAATGCGATTGCTGTCAGACTGAATTGAATATTCCCCATGTTTCCACATCTGCAAATAACCTAAACGCAAAACTAGGAGACTTGCGAGGCCAGATTGCGTAGCACCAAGAACCAGCGCGCGACGGTTAAAAACTTTATTTTTTCGAATATCGCGAAGCATTATTTTTCCAAAAATTTTGCACTAAGAAAATCGAAAAACTTATGCATCAAAACGTAAAAAACCGAAGAAAGAATAAACTGCACAAAAGGAGTAACGATGCTGTAGTAAGAGCCGTTAAGAACTGAAAGAATCATCCATTTCATCAAGAGAAAGAGAAAACAAAAAATAGCGAATTGTTCCCAAATCTGTTTGAAGTTTTCACGAATCAACATTTTGTTACTAAGAATTAAAAAAAGTTTGATCAGAAGAATGTAACAAAGGGATGTGGCGCCCAACATGTTGTCGCTTAAGGCGTCGTTCCAAATGCCTAAAACGAAGACGAACCAAATCGCAAAAATATTTCTAAAAACAGTAAAATAGAAAATTGCCATCAAATCAAAAAGTGGCACAACATCGGCAAAGCCAGCAATCTCAACGTCAGAGACATTCAGTATCACCAAAAGAATCGCGATTAAATGAAGTATTAGATTAGGTAAAATTGCTCTGATCATTATTTACAGCCACTTTTTGCGTTTAAAAATTACCAACGGAATTACCGATGAAACCAACATCAGCGCTAGTGCAATCGGATAACCAATTCCCCAAGCAAGCTCTGGCATTAATTGGAAGTTCATGCCGTAGATGCTTGCGATCAATGTTGGTGGCATAAAAATTAGGGAAACAACAGTGAAGGTTTTAATCACTTTATTTTGCTCAATATTCAGCAAGCCAAGGAAGGAATTTTGAAGATATTCAAGACGAGTGAAGTTGAAATTCGCGTGCTCAATCAGTGAGTTAATGTCTTTGATTACGATGCGCAAACGATTGTAGCTTTCGACCATTAAATCCTCATTTCTAAGCAAAGAAGAAAGTACGCGCTGCTTGTCAAACAAGGCTTCGCGCAGCGACATTGTTAGCTCCTGACACTCATTAATTTTAAGCAACATTTTCTCGTCGAGATTTTTGTCGTAGGTAACTTTACGACCAATATCGGCGACATATTTCGAAACCGATTCCATTAAATCTGCATCGAAATCAGTGCGCGCTTCAAGAATCGAAACGAATATTTTTGACGGATTAACGAAAACTAGCGGAGATTGTTTAATCTTTGTCACTACGTCCGAAATCACCCGACTATCGAAGTAACGTAAGGTGAAAATCGTTCTGTCCGTAATGATGAAAGACATTTCCTGCTCATCCAACTTTCCGGTGTGAGGAACAATATTAACGAAAGTTGAGTTGATTTTGATGATTCCGGCATTTTCCAAATAGCGTGAAGATATTTCGATTTCTTCTTGTTGCTGACGAGTTGGAAAACTTATTTTGTAAAATTCTTCAACCTCACGAATCTGCGCTGGCGTTGGATCTTGAAGATCAATCCAAGAAACTTTTGATCTGATTTCGTCAAAATTTTCAATCTCACGCAGAGAAGAAACTTTGAGTTGAGTATAGTTTGGTAACTGAAAGAGGCGGATCATATTAAATCGTGCATAGTGCTTCGTGCATAGTGCTTCGATACAGGAAGCACAAAGCACGAAGCACGATTAAAAGTTAGTTCCGAAGCTAAATCGGAAAGATTGAGTTTGATCGTATTGTTCTTTTTTTGCGATTTTGGAAAAATCGAGTCGAATTGGACCGAGTGGCGAAGACCAAGCAAGACTAAATCCGTAAGAAGAACGTATTGAACCTGAGTCAGAAATATTAGCACCTGCGCGCGATTGTTGATCAACACCTTTTACCGTTCCGTTATCAGAAAATAGAATCCCGTTAACTCCCAATTCACGCGGTAGACCAAGTGGGAATAAAAATTCTGCGGTTCCAACATAATAAATTTTACCGCCCAAAACGCCTCCACCAGAAGCGTTGCCTGAAGAATCTTGGACGCGCGGACCTAAGCCCGCATATTGAAAACCGCGGAAATTATTTCCTCCGAGAAAAAAGCCGTAATTGCTACGCACTGCTTGACCGCCAACCCCTTCAATCACACCGCCTCGTCCAACAAATTTCAAAATAAAATCCTTGTTTATCGTTGGTAAATAATAGCCGGCTGAACCTTCGTGTTTAATGGTTTTAATGTTTCCGCCTAAGCCGCTATAGTCTTGAGAGATCGAGGCATAGTAACCTTCTTTTGGATTGAGGCGATTATCTCTTTTGTCATAAGAAAGGCTCTGACCAACACCCGAGCTAGTGTAGCTTCCTTCAAGCATTTTTAAACTTAACGAAGCACCTTCGTAAATATTGCTGACGGTTTGCTCAGAGTAAGAGTAGCGCAACTGATGGTTTAAAAATTCGGTAATCATGTAATCGCCCCGCAAAGTAATTCCGTTCGAAGTTTGGTCATAGATCAAGGAATTACGCTTATTCATCTCATATTTAAAAATATCAAAACCGACATCGATCGGCAAATTCATGAAATACGGTTTGGTGTAATTTATTTCCGAAGTCAGGCGAGCGAAGGATTTCTGCACGTTAAAACCAAGTTCTTGACCAGTACCAAACAAGTTGCGCTCTTTGATTCCGACATTGGCAGAAATTCTATCGACCGTTGAATATCCTACGCCGAGGGTAAGTTCCCCTGTCTTTTTTTCTTTCACTTCAATTTCCAAATCGACTTTGTCGGTGTCGCCAATTCTTTTGGTTTTGAACTCAACTTTTTCAAAAAATCCTAAATTTTCGAGACGCTGTTTTGAGCGATTAATTTTTGTTACGTTGTAGGCATCGCCCTCGCGGAAACGTAGCTCGCGGCGAATGACCTGATCCATTGTTCGCGTATTGCCCGAGATGGTAATTTGCTCGATGTAAATCCGCGGCGTTTCTTGAATAACGAAATCAACATTCATTATTTTTGCTTCTTTGTCGCGAGTAAGAACTGGCTCAATGTGAGCAAAGGCGTAAGATTTTTCAGACATTAGTTCGACCATTTTATCGACGGTTTTTTCGACTAATTCTGAGTCGTAAATTTTGCCTTTTTTAAGAAGAATTTCTTTGTTGAGAATTGATGAATCAAACTTCTCTACATGGTTGATAATATTGACCTCGCCGACGTGATATTGAATTCCTTCTTCGAGCAAAAATGTTACAAAAAATTCATCTTTTTGTGGCGTGATTTGAGCAATTGAAGAGATTGTCGTAAAATCTGCGTAACCATTCGAGCCATAAAAACGACGTAATTTTTCACGATCAAATTCGATGCGATCGGAATCGTAAGAGTCGGCAGAAGAAAGGAATTTCCACCATTTTGACTCTTTGGTTGAAATTTCATCAATTAGCTCGCGATCAGAGTAGGCTTGGTTTCCGATGAAATAAATTTTTCCAATTTTTGCTTTCGGTCCTTCAAAAACTTCAAATATTAACTCAACACGATTCTGATCTTTTTGAATAATTTTTGGCTCGATCTTGGTCAAAAAACGTCCGCTTTTTAGGTAAATTTCATTGATGCGTTTTAGATCATTTTGCAGTTTAGCTTTCGTAAATACTGTGCGTTTCTTCGAGGCAATTTCACTCTGCAGCGCCTCATCTTCGATCTTTTTATTTCCAACAAATTTTACATCCGAGATCAGCGGATTTTCTTGTAATTCGACGATAATCTCGTCGCCTTGTAGATAGATTTTTGACTCAAGAAAAAGATCAGACTCGTAAAGTCTTTTTACTGAATCTTGCAGAGCGATTGGAGAATTTTTTTTAAGACCAGCAACGTCTAAAAAAGAAAGGATGGTATCATCATCAACCCTTTCATTTCCTTTAATTATCAAGGCTTTATCGGCAGCAAAAACATCAAATGACAAAAAAAATGCGACAAGAAACAGCAATGTTTTTGCGTGGTTTTTTGGCATTATTTTGAATTAAAATTTTGAGAAAAATTTAAGCTATTTTTCAGCTTCTTTGAATGCAACTCGCGATCACAAGCGCTTGGTCCCGACTTGACTTTTGGAAGAAAATCCTAAGCTTGCGCCGCACTTGTCTTTGTGATGTAGCCGTTTGGCTGTAGTTAATTTATTACGGTTATGTTGCGATCCATTCTCCTTACTTTTTTCATTACAATTTTATCCGTAGATTCTTTCGCTTTTTTTGAGTCGAAGCAAAGAACTCATCTTCAGGTTGTTGGATCATCTACCGTCTATCCATTCACCGCAGTAATCGCCGAAACCTTTGGTCGCGACACTGAATTCAAAACTCCAATCATCGAATCAACCGGCACTGGCGGAGGATTTAAGTTATTTTGCTCGGGAATTGGTTACGATTATCCAGACTTCTCAAATGCCTCACGCCGCATCGAAAAAAGCGAAGTCGCCAGATGTGCCGAACACGGAATAAAAGAGGTCGTAGAGATTAAAATCGGCTACGACGGAATCGTGCTCGCCAACCTAAATAGCGGTAAAAAATTCAGCTTAACTAAAGATCAAATTTTCTTGGCACTTGCGCAAAAAGTTCCCAACAAAATCAACGGAGAACTCATTTCTAACCCTTACCAAAAGTGGAGCGAGATCAATTCAAAACTTCCCAACACAAACATTACTATTTACGGCCCACCTACAACCTCAGGCACTCGCGATGCTTTTATCGAATTAGTAATGGAAGAGCCGTGCAAAAAATTAACTAAAATTTCTAAGAAAAAATGTGGCGTAATGCGCAGCGACGGACACTTCATTGAAGCTGGAGAAAATGATAATTTGATCGTCCAAAAATTAATGCACGACTCTGATGCGCTGGGAATTTTCGGCTTCTCTTTTCTTGAAGAAAATCATCAAATAATAAAATCAGCAGAAATTGACGGAGTGACTCCCAACTTTGAATCTATTGTCTCGGGAGCTTATCCAGTTTCTCGTCCTCTCTTCATCTATTTTAAAAAAGAACATCTGAATCTCGTTCCTGGAATGAAAGAATTCGTCCAAGAAATCGTAAGCAAAAATACCATCGGCAAGGATGGCTATCTTTTGCAGAAAGGTCTTATCCCGTTAACTGATTTAGAAATAAAAAAGGTGCGGGATGAGGTGATTAAAGCTTTGTAATAGGCCTAATCACGTGTCTTGTGGGTTTTCACTTACCTAAACTTTTTTAAGTTTAGATTCGTGGTAGGTTCCTTGTCTCATTAACTACTAAACATCGGAGAACGTCATGGTATTCATTCCACTGATTGTTTTCGTTACGTTGTCAGTAGTTTCTACTTTGACTTAAACGTTCGAAGAACAGATAAGGAGTTTATCCAAGTGATAGCTTCTTGCGCAGCCTAATTCAGCAATTAGGTGCCCGTCGTAAAAGAAATTTTACGACGGGTTTTATTTTGTCACCCCGAGCTTGTCGAAGGGTGGCCAGTCATGCTTCGACAAGCTCGGCACGACAACCTCAAAAACACATTTTCCATGGAAGAACAATTCATCAAAGTCACCGGCGCGAAAGAACATAATCTTAAAAATGTCAGCATCGAAATTCCCAAGAACCAACTCGTTGTAGTTACCGGTCTCTCTGGATCAGGAAAATCTTCATTAGTTTTCGACACAATTTACGCCGAAGGTCAGCGCCGCTTTATTGAAAGCCTTTCTGCTTACGCACGTCAGTTTCTCGACATGCAAGACAAGCCAGATGTTGAATCAATCACCGGCCTTTCTCCTTCAATCGCGATTGATCAAAAAACAACCTCACGCAATCCGCGCTCTACCGTTGGAACGGTTACCGAAATTTACGATCACTTTCGTCTTTTATTCGCTAGAATTGGCACGCCATTTTCTCCAGAAACAGGCAAGCCAATCGAGAGCCAGTCCGCTTCGGTGATGGTTGATAAAATTTTGGATCTACCGAAAAAAACTCGCATTTACATCCTTGCGCCAATCGTGCGCGGTCAAAAAGGCGAGTTTAGAAAAGAAATGATGGGAGCTCGTAAACAGGGCTTTCAACGTATTAAGATTGATGGAAAAGTTCACGATTTAAACGAAATCCTTCCACAACTCGACAAGAATAAAAAGCACGACATCGAAGTTATTGTTGATCGCGTTGTAATGTCTGACGATCTCGGCAACAGGCTTGCTGACTCGGTCGAGACCGCATTAAAAGCCTCAGAAGGTTTGCTCTACGTTGAAATTGTTAGCCTGCCTGAAAATGCAAAAACCAAACACAAAGTTGGTGATTACATCATTTTCAGCGAAAAATTTTCTTGCCCAGTTTCTGGCTTCACAATTCCTGAAATCGAGCCTCGCCTCTTCTCTTTCAACTCTCCATTCGGTGCTTGTAAACATTGTAACGGCCTTGGAACTGAAATGTATTTTAGCTCTGATCTTGTTGTTGAAGACGAAAACTTAACTCTCCGCCAAGGTGCAATTAATGTTTGGCAAGGCGTGCAAGAGCGCTTCTACCAACAGGTTTTAGCGGCAATGTCTCTGCATTACAAATTCAGTCTCGACGTTCCTTTCAAAACCCTTCCAGCAGAAATTAAGGAAAAGATTTTCTACGGAACGGGAGAAGACGAAGTTGAAATCAAAATCGAAGACGGACTCAAGGCAATCAAAGTCAAAAAGTCTTTTGAAGGCGTGGTTAACAGCTTGAAAAAAAGATATTTGGAAAGCGAAAGCGAATCCCTCCAAGAAGAATTAACCAAATTCCAAGCATCTCGCACCTGCGACAAATGCCACGGCTACCGTTTAAACGAACAAGCTCTCGCTGTTAAAATTGACGGAATTCACGTTGGAGAATTGAGCAGACTTTCAATCGAACGCGCTGTCGATTGGTTCGAAGAATTGCCTAAAAAACTTACTTCAACTCAAAACCAAATCGCCGAAAGATTACTCAAAGAAATCACGCGTCGCTTAGGTTTCTTGCGCAATGTCGGTCTCGAATATTTGACGGTAAATCGCGAAGCCGGAACTTTATCCGGCGGTGAAGCGCAAAGAATTCGCCTCGCCTCGCAAATTGGATCTGGCTTGTCTGGCGTAATTTACGTACTCGACGAACCCTCTATTGGCCTGCATCAATCCGATAACGACAAACTAATCGCCACTCTAAAAAATCTCCGCGATTTAGGAAATTCTGTAATCGTTGTTGAGCATGACGAAGAAATGATGCGTGAAGCAGAATACTTGATCGACGTCGGTCCTGGCGCTGGAATTCACGGTGGTGAAATTATTTCTGCCGGACTTCCTGACTTCGTAATTAACGATCCAAAAAGCGTTACTGGTCAATATTTGAGCGGCAAAAAGAAAATCGAAATTCCAACAAAACGTCGTAAAATTGATCCAAAAAGAATGATCAATTTGAGAGGCGCTACACTCAACAACCTCAAGGACGTAACCCTTAATCTTCCTCTAAGAATTTTCACCGCAATTTCTGGAATTTCTGGTGGCGGAAAATCGAGCTTAATCATCAAAACGCTCTACCCCGCTTTGGACAAAATTTTGAACAAAGCAAAAGTTGTTCCCGGCCCTTACACCGGAATTTCTGGCCACCATTTCATCGACAAAATTATTGAAATTGATCAGTCGCCAATTGGCCGCACGCCTCGCTCCAATCCTTGTACTTACGTCGGCGCCTTTACTTTCATTCGCGAATTTTACACCGATTTGCCTGAATCAAAATCACGCGGCTACAAAGTCGGCAGATTTTCTTTCAACGTCAAAGGTGGACGTTGCGAAACCTGTCAGGGTGACGGTTTAATCAAGATCGAAATGCATTTCCTTCCCGACGTTTACGTGCGTTGCGAAACCTGCCACGGCAAGCGTTACAACCGCGAAACTTTGGAAATTAAATACAAAGACAAATCGATTTCTGACGTGCTTGAAATGACTGCCGAAGATGCCGCCGAATTCTTCACTGGAATGCCTCACATCCACGAAAAGTTTAAAGCACTTTGTGACGTCGGTCTCAATTACATCCGCATTGGACAAAGCGCGACCACGCTTTCTGGCGGCGAAGCGCAGCGGATTAAACTGGCGAAAGAGCTGAGTAAAAAAGCGACAGGAGATACTTTGTACATCCTCGACGAGCCCACAACTGGCCTGCATTTTGAAGATATTAGCAAACTCTTAACGGTTCTGCACAAACTCGTCGACGCTGGAAATTCAATTCTTGTAATTGAGCACAATCTCGACGTTTTAAAAACTGCGGATCACATCATCGACATCGGCCCGTGTGGCGGCGAGAAAGGTGGTTACATTGTTGCTGAAGGCACTCCAGAAGAAATCGCCAAAAATAAAAAATCGGTAACTGGAAAATATTTGGCGAAGACTTTGAAGGGTTAAAGACCGTCAAATAACGCCGATTTTTAATCGAAAATTTTGCAATATTTCCTCTTATTTTCTGACGTAATCTGAGATCAAAAAAGATCGAGGAAGAGATTTTTAAAAAGTGCAAAAAATAAGATTTTGTCCGTACGGTCAAAATTCAGATAAAACACTCATTGAACCAATATTATCAAGCCCGCAAGGCAGATGTAAATTTGCAGCTAAAACAGAGTTAAAATTAACCCCGCAAATCTCGAATTTCTTTCTAGTGGTGGAGCGATTTACAGCAACAAATCTTGATCGATTGCCACAAATTTTGACGAAGCTGCAATTAGTGAATCAGCAGTTAATTCTTTGACGCCGTAAACCTCGACTTCAACACCCCAATCCTTTCTGATTTTTTGCACCAACAAATCGAAGTCACCGTCACCAGAAAGCAAAATAACAATGTCAGATTCTTTGGCGTATTCCATTACATCAATCGTGATTCCAACGTCCCAATCACCTTTTGCTGAGCCATCTCCACGCTGAATAAAAGGCTTTAACTTCACTTCAAAACCGATCCCGCGCAAAATATTTTGAAACTGTTTTTGTTTTTCATCTGACCTGCCAATCGCGTAAGCAAAGGCTTTTACGACATTGCGGTTTGTGGTAACTTTTTTCCAAAATGCGTTGTAATCGAAATGCCTTTGATGCTGCTGCTTCGTGGTGTAGTAGATGTTTTGCACATCAACAAAAATCGAGATATTTTGTGGTTTGGTTTTCAAATTTTCTGAGAATTATGTCGCGATTAAATAACGCCGTAGCCTAGACAAGACATCAATTCATTCAAAGAGGTAAAAATGATAAAGGAAGAATTTGAGCTCACCTTCCAAGAGGTAACCACCAAAAATAAATTATTTTGTCAGTTCGACGATCATTACGGAGTGCTTTTACTTGATGTAAAAAACTCTTTTACGGCTGATGATTTCAATAATATTTTAACACTTATTGAACCTTATCTTGCCAAGCGTGGTGAACTTCGGGGAATTATTATTCACTCAAAAAAATTTCCTTACTGGTCGGGTGCAAGAAACCGCAGAGAATACGTCGATTTTGCACTTGAGAATCATCACAAATTCCGCAAAGCAGCGCTGTCAATGGGAGGATTTTTTCCAAAAATTCTCGCTAAAATTGCCAAAGGAAGAGTTCATCCAGAAGTAAAAATCTTTAAACATAATCGAATCGGAGAAGCTCAGGAATGGATTTTGGACGATTAAAATCCTTCACGCTTCAAGACCTCGCGTGTCAAATACCCCAATCAACTAAACTTAACAAAAATATGAAAAAACTTACGTCTATTTTCTGCGCTCTAATTCTTCTTTCGTCACAAGCGCAAGCAGCTTCTGGGCCATTTATTGGAATTGATGCCCTGCACTCGCAAGCCAGAAATAAAGCTGACAATTCTTCGCTGTTAAGTGGTCCGCAAAATGACGCTAAATCCAACGGCAATAATGAGGGCTACGGTGCAAATCTTGGCTTTCGCCTTGATCCATTATTTTTATTTGCTTCCGCTGAAGTTTTTTACGAACGCTTAAATTCTTCCTCTCGCGGCTTTAGTCAAAGCAACGCCGGCACTGGTCCGAATGTTGAAATAAATGATCGCTACGGCGCTAAAGCCAATCTTGGTTTTACTATTCTGCCTTGGCTCACTCCTTTCTTAACTTACGGCGTTGCCAACGTGAAATATGGAACCGATGTTTCTAATCGCAGAACTGCGCCACTTTATGGCGTCGGAATTTTATTCGATATTCCACTTACCAACTTCAGTGTTAAAGCCGCCTACGATATTCAAAGGTTTGACGCTCATTATCAAAATGGACAAAGTCAGTCTCAGCTAGGCGTAGCGCGCCTTGGGGTAACTTACGTATTTGGAGATTAGGCTCTGTTAGCTAATTAATTTTAGCCCAGATGTGAAAAATTTTTACCAAAAATTAACAGGAGAAAACATGATCAAAGCAAAAGGAATCGCGGCCGCATCAGCAAAATCAGCACTTGCGCCATTTTCATTCGAAAGAAGAAATCCCAAAGAACACGATGTTGTCATCGATATAAAATATTGCGGAATCTGTCACTCCGACATTCATCAGGCGAGAAACGAATGGGGACATTCAAGCTATCCAATGGTTCCGGGCCATGAAATTGCCGGCATCGTTCGCGAAGTTGGAGCGAAAGTTAGTAAATATAAAATTGGCGATCACGTTGGCGTTGGCTGCTTTGTTGATTCATGTCGCACCTGCTCAAGCTGCAAACAAGATTTGGATAACTATTGCCTTGAAGGCCACACCATGACTTACAACTCGCTTGAACGCGATGGCTCAGCTCAAACTCAAGGCGGATATTCGGACGTAATTGTGGTTGATGAAAATTACGTTTTACAAATTCCAAACTCTATTCCACTCGACAAAGCCGCGCCACTTCTATGCGCAGGCATTACTCTTTATTCGCCCTTGATGCACTGGAAAGCGGGTCCTGGAAAAAAAGTTGGAATTCTCGGAATGGGCGGACTCGGCCATATGGGCGTAAAAATTGGCGCTGCTTTGGGTGCAGAAATTACCGTTCTAAGCGGCTCTGATAAAAAGCGCGAAGATGCTTTAAAAATGGGAGCGCATAATTTTGTGGTGACGAAAGATGCCGAAAATCTCAAAAAATATGCCGGATATTTTGACCTCATCATCAACACCGTTTCTTCCGCCGACATCAACATGATGGATTATTTTAATTTGCTAAAACTCGACGCAACCCTTGTTGCACTTGGCGCGCCAGATAAGCCTTTGTCGATTAGTCCATTCCCACTAATTTTAATGCGTCGCAATTACGCTGGCTCGGTAATCGGCTCAATCAAAGAAACACAAGAAATGCTAGATTTCTGCGCCAAACACGGCATCGCTCCTGAAATCGAGCTTATCGCCCCGAATCAGGTGAACGAAGCTTTCGAACGCATTTTGAAAAGCGATGTGCGCTATCGTTTTGTGATTAATCTAGCGTCGCTTTAAGCAAGTTTTGAAGCCGCGGTAAGGAAAATTTTGATTGAGTTATTTTGCCGCTCCATTTTTCTGAATCGCAATTTTTCCAAACAATTTTTCTTTAAAAATGACAGTAGTTCTAGCACTTCTCGCAATCATCGCTGTAACCGTTATTTGGGCAGTAATGGCCTACAATGGATTAGTCAGTAATCGTCAAAAATTAAAAGAAGGATGGAGCGGAATTGATGTGCAGTTGAAGAGAAGATTTGATCTGGTCCCGAATTTAGTCGAGACCGTGAAAGCTTACGCCAAGCATGAAGATAAGGTGTTAAACGAAGTTACCGCGTCACGAACAGATTGTCAGAAAGCTCAGTCTTCTTCGGTAGAAAATCGCGCACAAGTTGAGTCGATTTTGTCTGGTGCTTTAGGAAGATTAATTGCGGTGGCAGAGAATTATCCTGATCTAAAAGCGAATCAAAACTTTGCGCAATTGCAGAAAAATTTGTTTGAAATCGAAGATAACATCCAAATGGCGCGCCGCTACTACAATGGCTCGGCTCGTGATTTTAATACCAGCGTTCAATCTTTCCCGACCAACATTATCGCTAATAAATTTGGTTTTAAAACTGAGCCATTTTTTGAAATCAGTAATAGCGCAGAAAAAGAAGTGGTTCAGGTAAAATTCTAAAATGATGAAAATTTTTCTCTTTGCTCTCGCTGCTATTTTTCTTGCCAATGCTGATTTGGCGCACTCTCAGACCCTAGAAGAAAAAATCTTAAATTTCGAAAGCGACATCACCGTCAATGAAAATTCAACGATTACGGTAACTGAAAAAATCAAAGTTGTCGCCACAGGAAATAAAATTAAACGCGGCATATTTCGTTACCTGATTACCAGCGGCGCCAATAATCAGAATTTTCGTTACAAAGTCTTATCGATTAAAAAGAATGGCATATCCGAGCCATATCACACCTTGATGAAGAATGGTTTTTTGGTTATTTATCTCGGTGAAAAAAATGTGTTTTTGTCCAGCGGAATTTACGAATATGAGATAAGCTACCAAACCTCCGACCAAATTTTCTTAGAGCAGGATCAGGATAAATTACTGTGGAATGTTACTGGCAATGGTTGGGATTTTAAAATTGAACAAGTCACTGCAAGAATAGATTTGCCGAAAGGCGCCAAACCTAAAGAGCAAGAAGCTTACACCGGATCACTTAATGAAGCTGGTAGCGATTACAAAACAAAGTTTGATGGCAACACATTGGTGATTACCACCACAAAAGAATTAGCGCCGGGGCAAGGCTTAACTGTGATGGCGGCTTTTGATAAAGGCTTAATCAAAGCAAAAAATTTTGTTTTTATTAGGAATCATCTCGGCGAGATAATCTTCTTTCTGATCTTGTTGATCTATTATTTATGGTCTTGGAACAAGGTGGGAAGAGATCCGAAGAAAGGTACGATAATTCCTTTATTTACACCACCAGCAGGACTTTCGCCGGCAAAAGTCGGTTATATTTACGGACGAAATGATAATAAAAAAATACCCCGATTTTTTGTATCAGCCGTACTCAACCTAGTATTTAAAAAATGCGCCAAACTTACCGTTAAGAAATCGGGATTTCTTTCGAGTGGTTCTTTTGCTATTGAAGAAGTCGTAAGCGAGCAGAGAGAATTATTAGCAGAAGAAGAAAGTGAAATTGCGAAATTTCTCTCTTCACACACGAGTATTAATTCTGACTCAAACCCTGAGACACTAAGGTCTCTCTTTAATGGCTTTAATAGATCCTTAACCAATCAATGCGGCGAGAAATTTTTTTCAAAACATAGTAATTACGTCTTTTTTGGCTTTTTTCTCATCTTCATTTACTGCAGCGCAACCAAAGACAGCTTATACCTTCACATCGATTGGACGCCACTATTTGCCGCTATCACCGTAGCAATAAACGGTCTATTTTTCATTTTACTTCCAGCGCCAACTCTTGAGGGCAGAAAAATTCTTGATCAGATCGAAGGCTTTAAACTTTATTTAGAAACCGCCGAGAAAAATCTTCTCGAGATGTCGACTTCTCAAGCCTCTCCAGAAATCACTCTCGAAACTTTTGAGAAATATTTACCTTACGCCGCGGCTCTTCACATTGAAAATAAATGGGTAGAAAAATTTGCCGCTTCCGCCGCCGGCGCATTACTAGCAAAAGATTATTCCTTTTACATTGGCATTGGTATCCACGATCTTGATTCGAGCATCAATAGTCTAACCTCTGCAGTTTCAAGCTCTTACGCCAATTCCATAAAATACGCCAATTCCATAAAATCTGCTTCTGTTAGGGGCGGTGGATTTTCTGGTGGTGGAAGAGGTGGTGGCGGTGGTGGCGGTTGGTAATTTCGATAAAAATTAGCATCATTCCAGTAATCGCGCCAAGATGAAAAACGGCAAAAATATTACAATCATCGGTGGTGGACCAAGTGGATTAATGGCTGCAGAAATCATCGCCACCGCTGGACATCAAGTGACCATCTACGATGCGATGCCCACTTTTGGACGCAAATTTTTGCTGGCCGGAAGAGGCGGATTAAACCTTACACACAGCGAGCCTCTAGAAAAATTCACCACTCGCTATTTTGAAAGTTCGAACTGGCTTGCGCCATACATCAAAAACTACGATGCCGGGGAATTACGAAAATGGTGTGAAGGATTAGGACAAGAAACCTTTGTCGGCAGCAGTGGCCGAGTTTTTCCACGTAGCATGAAAGCATCGCCATTACTGCGGGCGTGGCTTAAGAGATTGGATGGCCTTGGTGTCAATTATCACACGCGTCATTCTTGGCAGGGTTTTGAAGGTGATGATTTAATCTTTAGCAATGAAGATGAAAAAATAATCAAAGTGAAAAGCGATGCCACTTTACTCGCACTTGGCGGAATATCTTGGCCTCATCTCGGTTCAAATGGCTCTTGGGCTTCGATACTTTCAAAATGCGGCGTAAAAATTTCAGAACTTCGTCCGGCCAATTGCGGCTTTATCACCAAATGGTCAGATTATCTGAGTACAAATTTTGCCGGAACTCCACTAAAATCTGTCGCCATTAAACATAAGAATTTTTCTCACAAAGGAGAAATGATTATCACTAAACAGGGAATTGAAGGAGTCGCTGTTTATGCCCTATCCTCTTACTTGCGTGAATCAATCAAGAAAGATGGTCAGGCGATTTTGCATATCGATTTACGACCAGAAATGTCACTTGAAGCTCTCACAAAAAAATTGCCAATGCGCGACAAAAAATCACTAAGCAATTATTTGCGCAAAGCAGGATTTCCGCCAATTGTTGGTGTTTTATTGTATGAATTAATCACCTCAAATCAGCTAACAACCGCAACGCCAGAAACTCTGGCAGGATATCTGAAAAATCTGCCGATCAAACTGACTTCAACCACTGATATTTCCCGCGCCATTTCCACAGCAGGAGGAATTAACCACGAATCTTTAGACGAAAATTTCATGTTAAAAACCAAAGCCGGAGTTTTTGCGGCTGGCGAAATGTTAGACTGGGAAGCTCCCACTGGTGGATATCTCTTACAAGGATGCTTCAGCACAGCAGTAGCGGCAGCAAAAGGAATATTGAAATTTATAAAATAAATGGAGCCACATAACAAAAAAGGCCGTCTAGCTTACGCTGACGGCCTTTTTTTTGGCTCAGTGGGCGCACCTTTTCGAACTTTTTCTCTGACATTATAACTCGTTAGATCCACCTTGGCTTTTTCCTTTTGTTGCATCGCTTCTCATTCTTTCAACGAATGATTTTTCTTGATCAGATTTTTGCAGACCTAATTTCTCGACAAAACTTTGCGGTTCTTCTTCTGATTGCTTTTGATCTGATTTTTCTTTGCCAAGATTTCTAGCCGTGGTTACAACTCCCCAACCTGGAAAAGGAAAATCACTTCCCAATCTTCTTTCTTCCGTAACAACGACAGAGCCATTATTAAGATCAACAGAAAGCAAAGTTTTCGAGCTATCAATTCCTCCCGGATGTTTAATCACTTGCTTTCCTGCATCGTAAAATTCTTGACCGCAATCTTGAACAACTCCTCTAAATGCTTCATCCTCTTGCCACATTTTACCAATTTGCTTACCAATTTTTACCAAACCATCTAGGTTTGTCCAGTAACCGCAACCGGCAGTTCCAGTGATGTATGGTGCAATTGGATCATCTGAGTGACAAACTGCATCTTCAGGTCTTTGTGCAGAAAACTTTTCAACCCCAGCGGGAATCGTTAATTTTTCCTTAACGATTTCCTCAAAACTTTTATGTTCACTTGGATCTCTTTCTTTGTTGTAGTGGTGTTCTGCGCTTAGCGATGCCAGCATTATTCCGAGGTCGCTGTATTTGTACTTATGAGGTTCATAAGTTTCTGTTTCGGAATATTTTAAATAATCTTGTGGCGAATTTGGTACTTCAACTTCTTTTTCTTCTTCAAGTTGTTGTCTGACGTAGCCAGAATAACCATTAACTCCGTAACCTAATTCTCGAGTTCCATAACCAGGTTGTCCTTCTTTAAGTTCTGGATCAAGATAGCCACCAAGACCTGAATGGTGAGTCATTACATCGCGCAAAGTTACATTATGAGTTTCTAAATGAGTCCTGACTTCTGCTGGTAATTTTTCTCTTACTCCTTCTGGTAACTCCAATTTTGCATCAAGCGCCTCTTTTGGAATTATTCCATCGGCAATCATTTTACACATTGTAACCCCACCAATTAGCTTGGAAACTGAGTGAGTGGCAAATGGTCGATCTTCCGGATCAGCTTGGGCTCCTATACGATAATTTGAGACTTTTGTTTGATTGCCTTTGCCATCATCAACTACCATCACGCCACGAAAATCAATAATATCACAATATTCTTGGATTGATGTTGTGCTAAGATCAGTTGGTTTAATGACTGCTAATCTATCTTTATCCCAGTTAAATTTAACCAGATCTTCATCTTTTAGTTTTGAAAATAAGGCAGATAGCTTCTCTCTATCTTCTATCGCTGCATTCAACTCACTTTCTTCAACTGATAAGCCCTTTGCAAGACGAGATAGAAATTTCGTTTTTTTTCTTCATCAAGCAAACCTGATTTAACATGATCAATATGCGCTTGGGCGAAAGCATCAGACATTTGTGATCTAGCTTCTGCACTCAGAGTAAGATTTTCTTGTGGTTCATCAATTCTAGAAAAATCGTTCGGCATAAAAAATGATTTTGTTGGTAAGGCTCAATTAATCGAAAGTAGTTTATGCTAAAATCATGAAAAAGCAATTTATGCGATATCTGTATTGATGAGATTGAGATTTTTAGATTTTTTTGAACACCGAAGGTTGTTATAAACCAAATCTAAGTTTCGAAATGCAAACCGCCTACCAATTCATTTTTCGAACTAACCAACCCTTGATTTTATTACTCCCCAAGTGGGGGGTTGGCTAAATACCAGTTGAAAATAAACCGAGTTCGAAATTTTTTTCGCTCAGGCAGTTAGAAAAAGTTCGATAAAAAAATTGGCAAAGGTTTTTCATATTGCCGGATTTTAAAGTAGTTCATCTCCAAATCTCCGCCGCTACTTAACCGTGAGAAAGCCTACATAATCAACGGTTTAGAACACCCATCTTCAAAAATAAGATCGAGAAATTCTCTACTTTGTGATTTTTTTGAGCATCAATTTCACCTTCAAGTCACTTGAACTTAGATCTCCAAAGCCAAGTGGTATAAACATTCCAGAAGCATTGATTTTATTGGTTAGAAAGCAGTGTGTAAGGAAGAAAGGGAGGTCAGTTTGAATTCTCTGCGTCTAAATTGAAAAACCGTCTGGAGCCTTGTGGCTGTAAGACTGAAAAAGATGTGGCTCCCCACTCTTGATGAGTTTAGAACTTTTTACGTAGAAATCAAAAGCACGATGCAAAGGAATCTTTCCTTTTTTAACGGATGAGATTTTACCTGAAAAATAATTTTGAATAAACTACCTTTCTCAAAGTAACTCATAAAAATTAACCGATTAAGAAAATGGAAGAGAAACAGCTGCTAAAATCAGTTTTTGAAAGTGTTAAGGATAGCAATGTAATCAAAGGCTTTGATGCAGCCAAAGAAACGATCTCATACTCCTCAGAAATCAAACAACACAGAGAGATCAAGAAAATATCAGGCGAAGAAGAGTTGGTAAGGGCTTATCTTTTACATAAACTAACCACTGAGCTTGGCTACAAAGCCGAAAATATCGAGATCGAAAAAGAATATGATATTGGCAGACCAAAAGTGAACAAGCCAAGAATTGATGTGGTTGTGCGAGATAAAGACAAAAACGCCTTTCTTTACATTGAGTTAAAAAGTCCACAAGACTATGAAAAAGACAAAGACGAAGTTATTGAAAAGCAGCTCTTTAATCTTGCCAGTCAAGAAGTTGGTCAAGGCTCTGAAGTTAGATATTTAGTTCTTTATTCAATCGAGTTGGTTGATGGCAAAATAAAGGATAAATGCCTACTGATCGATTACAAAAAATACCCATCATTTTCCTCTTGGGAAAAGGCGCGAGACTTTGTTGATCAACTTCCTGCGAGATATGAAAAAGCACAAAAAGAGCCTTACATCAAAGGCGGCAAGAAAGATTTAGAAAAAAGTTTTGATCACCAAAAGCTCGATTCAAAGCGTAAAAACTTGCACAATGTTTTGTGGGGTGGTGGAGGCACGGATGATAACGACGTTTTCTCTTCTTTGGTAAATATCATTTTGGCTAAAATCCAAGACGAGAGTGAGAAGAAAAAAGGTGAAAAATATGACTTCCAAACCTTTGCCTATGCAAAGAAAGATGATGAAGCTTTTGAAACTAACGATGAGCTTTTTGAGAGAATAAATAAGCTCTACAGAAGGGCTTTAAAGCAAAGGCTTAACATCGTTGATGAGAAAAAATTGGAAAAAAGCTTTGTTGTTGATGAGAACAAATTCTCTCTTGCCAAGCTGAAATACACGGTTTCAGAGCTTGAAAGTTTCTCTTTCGTTGATGGAAAAAATAGCCTTTCTGGCAAAGACATTCTTGGCGATTTCTTTGAAGGAATCATCAGAGAAGGTTTTAAGCAAACCAAAGGTCAGTTTTTCACCCACATCAACATCGTAAAATTCTTATTGTGGGGCTTGCAGCTAGATAAATTGGCAATCGAAACGATTAACCAGAATAATCTACTTCCTTACATGATTGACCCTTCTGCAGGAAGCGGAACGTTTTTGATCGAATACATGAAATTCATCACCGAAAACGTCAAACGCAGATTTAGAAGCGAAATAGAAGACACCAGAGACATTAACGAAAAGCTATTCAACTGGTTTGAGCCAGATCATCGTGAAAATAAATGGGCAGAAACTTTCATTTACGGCGTTGAGCACAATTTCAATTTGGGCACGGCAACAAAAGTGAATATGATTTTACATGGTGATGGCTCTTCAAACATCTTTGTAAAAGATGGCTTACTGCCATTTAACTTCTACGAAAAATCAGCTCCAAACGCACTTAACGAGTCAGCTACAGATCAGTTTTACAAAAGCAAAGAAGAGCAAGACATAAGCATCAAAGTTAACCGCAAATTTGACTGCATTCTAACCAATCCGCCTTTCAGCGTTGATCTCGACAACGACACCAAAAAACTCACTGCAAAAAGCTTCATTTTTGGCGATAAAAAGAACTCTGAAAACCTTTTCATCGAAAGATATTATCAGCTTTTAAAAGAAGGCGGAAGAATGGGCGTGGTTTTGCCAGAAAGCGTTTTTGATACCACTGAAAACAAATACATCCGCCTGTTCATCTACAAGTATTTCAAGGTCAAGGCGGTTATTTCTTTGCCACAAGTTACTTTTGAGCCATTCACCTCAACCAAAACCAGCCTACTTTTTGCACAGAAGAAAACGGCGACAGAAATCAAAAAATGGAATGATCTTTGGTCAAAACACAGCAATGAGTGGAGTTTGTTAAAAACCAGATGCGAGAAGGAAATTGAGCATTTCATCAAAGAAAAACCAATCAACAAACAATGGGCAATAGCTTTGGAAGATGAAGAAAAGCGCAAGGCAAACCTTCATAAGCTTTTGAAAGATTACATCGAGAAAGATGACAAAAAGCTCTCCCTAAAAGACTTGGTTGAAAAATACCAAGAAGAGCTAACTGATCTTTGCAAATACGACAACGACACCACTGACAGCTTTGGCTTTGTAAATGTTTGGTGGGTTTTCGGTGAAGTTGCCAAGGAGCTAAATTACAAAATCTTCATGGCAGAAGTTGAAAATGTTGGCTACAAACGAACCAAGCGCGGTGAAAAACCAATGCTAAATGAGCTTTACCGTTTCGAGCTAGAGGATGGCAAAGAGAAAATTTTGGTTGATGACGGAATTTTAGAAACCGCACTTGACCACCTCAGAAGAATCAATTGGAGCTAGCCCATGACCCAACAACAAAGCCTCGCAATTTTTGAAAAATTCAAAATTCGTAAATCTTTCGATGAAAAAACTCAGAAATGGTTTTTTTCAGTTATCGACATTGTTGCAGCGTTAACCGAGCAAAACGATTACAAGAAGGCAAAGAGCTATTGGACGACCCTAAAAAGCCGCTTAAAGAAAGAAGGAAGTGAAGTGGTCACAAATTGTGACCAGTTGAAAATGGTTGCTGAAGATGGCAAAATGAGGCTTACCGATGTTGCTGATCTCGAAACAATTTTTCGCTTAATTCAATCAGTTCCAAGCCCAAAAGCTGAGCCAATAAAAATGTGGTTAGCAAAAGTTGGAAATGAGCGCATTCAAGAAATTGCCGACCCCGAACAATCCCTAAACCGCGCCAGAGAAAATTGGCAAAAGCACGGCAGAAGTGAAAAATGGATTCAGCAAAGAATGATGGGTCAAGAAACCCGCAATAAGCTAACTGATTACTGGAAAGAAAGTGGCGTAAAGCCAGGAGAGGAATTTGGCATTTTAACCAACATCATCCACCAAGAATGGAGCGGCTTAAGCGTTGCCGACCACAAAAAACTTAAAAATCTCAAAAGCCAAAATCTGCGTGATCACATGAGCGAGGTTGAACTGATTTTCACCGCTCTTGCCGAAGTTTCCACCCGTCAAATTGCTGAAAATATGCAGGCCAAGGGTTTAGAGCAAAACAAAACTCCGGCACAAAAAGGTGGCAAAATCGCCAAAGATGCAAGATTGGCTTTGGAAGAAAAAACTAATCAGAAGGTTGTGAGCGGAGAGAATTTCCTACCCCAAACCACAAAAAATAAGAGGTTGAAGTAGGATGGCATTTGAATTTTTTGAAGTCGACTCAAGCGCATTGGCAACTAGCAAGCATTGTCGCCTAGACCAAAAATATACATCTTTTACTCAAGTAAAAGATTGGAAGGTTTTTGAAACAGATTTGAAACAGTTAAAACTTTCTAACTTTCTTGAGGAACTGCCAATAAAAAAGTATACAAAAGGAGAACTAGAAGATGGTTTTTATTTGGTTAATATTTCTGACCAACAACAAAGATATGGTGAATTAGAAAACGTTGAAATTGTTGATGAAATTGGTTCTGATAAAAATTGTCTATCGGGTGCTGATATAATAATTTCAAAGCTCGGCATGCCCAAGGGCTACATTTTTCTTAACACATTCAAAGACAAAGATGTGTTAGGTTCTACGGAATTTATTCCTTACAAAATAAGAGATCAAAAATTTGCAATATACCTTAAATACATTTTGCTTCATCCAAAATCTTTGAAGGCTTACGAAGCGTTAGAATCAGGAAAAACGCCTTCCCATAAAAGGGTGAATCCTTATGAATTTCTAAAAATACAAATACCTTTACCAACAAATCCGAATCAAATCGTTGCACAAATCGAGCCAATTGAGTGCAAGATCAAAGACTTGAGAAGCCAAATCAAAAAGCCACAAGAAGTTATCAATAAAGTTTTTGCCAGAGAGTTTGGGTTTGATGAAAATCTCTACAACGAGTTTGGCAAAGGAATGACGGCTGGAACGCAAATTGCAGACAATAGAACCTTGCGAGTTTTTGAAACTGACTTTGCTGGATTGGCAAGAAGTGAAATTTTTAGGTTTTCAACTAGATACCACAACCCACCAACCAAGAAGCTGATGGAGATTTTGGATGGAATTGAGACGGTTAAGGTAGTAAATGTTTTATCAGAAACAATCCATCGCGGAGCGAGTCCAAAATATGATGAGAATGGCTCAATTCCAGTTGTAAAAACTGGACATCTTAAAAATGGTTACATCGAAATTTCTCAAGATGAATTTGTTGATGGGTTATTTCATAAATCATCCACAAGATCCCAAGTTAAGAGTGGCGATATTTTGATTGCATCTACAGGCAAGGTTTCGCTTGGAAAAATTGACCTAGTTGAGACTGATGAAGATTTAGTTGCTGATGGTCATCTTTCGATATTAAGAATTGATGAGAAAAAATATAATCGCCTGTTTCTGGTTTATTTTTTCAGATGCGTTTTGGGTTATTTTCAGATAGAAAGAGATTTTACTGGAGCTACAAACCAAATAGAGCTTTATGCAAACGAAATTGGAAACTTTCTAATTCCAAACCTCTCACCATCACACCAACAAAAAATCGTCGATGAAATCAAGCTAGAGCTAGACGCACAAGAATTGATCAAAAAACAGATCGAGTCAGAGCGACAAAAGATTGATGCCATTATTGAGCAGGCAATTTCTTTGCGAGGCTGAGTTTAGTTTGTGAAGGATGTAAAAAAGAAAACCAAACCAGTTTTATTTTCAGACCACTTCAAGATAGACAAAGAGCGACTCAAAGAACTCGGCATCTTCAACCCAATCCTCAATTTCGACACCAAACTTTTTGTTGATCCTGTTCTTCTCAAGCGCAGCTCAAATCCAATAATTCAAAACTCGATTGAAACCTTCCGCAAATTCTTCGCTGATTTGTTGCTCATTTTGCAAAGCTCAAAATCAAAAGAGGACAAGCTTTGGCGCGAAGCTAAAAGACGCGTTCACTTTCCCGAATACAACTTTACCTGCATTGGCTATGGCTTCAACTCGACTCGTGGCAGCGGCGCAGGAGATGAGTTAAACGATCAAATTCTCAACAGCGCGCAAGAAATAATCGAGGCAGCAAACGGCAATCCTGACATCTTTTTGCTCTTACCTTTACTCGAAGAAGGTGTTGGTGCGGACATAGTTAGCGACATGACTCAAAACATCATCGATGATGATATTTGCAGGCTGACAGTTAAGACGATGAAAGAGCTTGGTCTTGAAGGTGATTGCTTGCACAAATCCAAGAGTTTTACGGAATACAATCTTTTGCTGAATCCTTACTCAAAACAACCAATCAAGTTACTTCCAAGCGACATCTTGTCGCAACTTCCTCTGGCAGATAATTTTGGTAATTGGCTATGTAATAAATCCGATGCCGCCTCCAAGACTCACTTAAATGATGAGAATAAATTAGCCTCAAGTGAGCCGAACCAAGACCAGCAAGAAAATTCACCCGCTCCCGCCTCCAAGACTAACATTGGTGAACAACTCAATCTTTTTTAACCTTTAACCTTTTTTCTTCTTATGACCGACACAAAACACAATCCAAAAAATGAACTAATCAAAGCCAAATTTCTCGAAATGTTGGAGAATGCAAAAGGCCGAGATTTGAAAACCGTAAACAACTATGCTAACGCAATTTATGAGTTTGAAATTTCAACCAACTTCAAAGACTTCAAAAAGTTTGAAGTGAAGCAGGCAATCAATTTTAAAGAGTCACTTTCCAACAAGAAAAACCAGCGCACTGGTGAAAGTATTTCTAAATCTTATCTGCAGCATTATGTCACTCATGTTAAAGATTTCTTTGAATGGCTATCGAAGCAGAGGGGTTATGAAAAAGTCATTACTCATGATGACGCGCAATATTTTACCTTGAGTAGAAACGACCGGAACAGAGCAAGAGCAACCAACTTTCAAGAGAGTCATACGGTTGAAGAAATCATTTCGACAATCCGCAAAATGCCTAGCACTAACGAACTAGAGATGCGAAATAAAGCGATGATTAGCTTGGCTTTTTTAACCACTCCAAGAATCAGCGCGCTTCAATCTTCAAGAGTCGGAACCATCAAATATTTTAGAGATGAAGATGCTTGGGCTTTTGTTCAAAATCCAAATCTCGTGAATACCAAATTTGCCAGCAACATCACCTCGTATTTCATCGGCCATCTGCAAGATATTTACGATAATGTTTTGACTTGGGTCGAATATTTGAAGGCAAAAGATTTTACCGAGAAGTGCCCGCTATTTCCAAAGATCATACCAACTTTTAACAGTGATGGTTTGCAGTCTCTTGTGCTTGAAAAGCAGTTCATCAAATCACAAACCAGCATCAGAGATATTTTCAAGAAAGCTTTTAATGACAATGGTTTGCCTTACAGAAAGCCGCATACTTTCCGCCATGCGATAACGCGTAAGATGATGAAAAGTCCAAATTCTCCACTTCTGGTTTCTGTTTTAGCGCAGAATATGGGGCAAAAGGACGTAGGGGTTATAATCGCCAGTTATGGCACTCGACCAGAGCATGAGAGAGCTGGAATTTTGAAGAGTTTTGAGTTAGAGTGAATTTTTTCTAACTAACTTTTTACCATTTATGATGAGCGCTATTTTTATTCTTAAAATTCTATCGCCAACATTTGGCTTTATTGGGACTGTTTTAATATTCTTCTTTGGAGTTCCAAAGCGGACCGATACTGGCGGAAAGAATTTTCTAGCCCTTGAGCAAGAGGATGAGGAAGAAAAAGCAAAAATTAAGAAATATAAATTCTTTGGTAATTTGGGTTTGATTCTTATAGCCATTGGATTTGCGATCAGTCTCATTTTAGTATTTTTTCCTTAATCATGAAAGCAGTAATCTTCGCCAGAGTATCAACACAGGAACAAGAAGCAGACGGACATTCAATTGATGCTCAAATTGCCAAGTTAAGAGAATATTGTGATCGGCATAACCTTGAAATAATAAAGGAATTTGAGGTAGTTGAAAGTTCAACGCGTGGTGAGAGGCCGGAGTTTTACAAGATGATTGATTTTGTAAAAGCACAGAAAGACCAGATTGCGTTGGTTTGTGATAAGGTGGATAGATTGCAGCGCAGCTTTACTGAGTTGCCAGTTCTTGATAGGCTTCGCAAAGACAACAAGTTAGTTTTGCATTTTCTTGATATTGGTAAGCTTGATAGCAGCGCAAACAGCCAGCAGATTTCTTTTTACCAAATGTCGGTGGTGATGGCGAATGCTTACACCAACGCCATTTCGGACAATGTGAAGCGCAGCATTATTTATAAGCTCAATAACGGTGAATGCATTGGTAAAGCTCCTCTTGGTTATTTGAACTCCAGAGATGCAGCGGATAAGTCAATTATTGTTGTTGATCAATCAAGGGCACACTTAATCAAGCAGATATTTGAGCTTTATGCTACAGGTGCTTATTCGTTAGGCGACCTTGAAAAATTCGCAAAACAACACCACCTAACCAACACTTTTTTCAAAGGTCGTGAAGGCGAGCCGATTAAGAAAAATGTGATTTCAAATATCCTAAAAAATCCGTTTTACGCTGGTGAAATCTATGTTGAAAAATATAAGAGCTTTTACCCGCATAAATATGAAACCCTGATCTCGAAAGCCTTATACCTTGAATGCCAAAGAATCGTTCATTCAAGATCAGAAGCTAACAACCGTGCTCAGGCTATTATTTCTTCAAATAAGGAATTTGTTTTTAGGAATCTAATTAGATGCGCAGTGACCGGAAGGGTGGTTTCTTCTGATCGCAAAGAAGCCAAGAAGAATAAAAATACTTACCTCATCACCCGTAATCCTAATGATACCAGCAAGAAAATTTATGTGCCTGAGCAAGATATTTTAAAGCAGGTTTCTGCCGTCTTTAAATCAATCGCAGTGCCGCAGAAAATGTTGGATGAAATTACTACCTACCTTCAAAAATCACACGAAGCAGAAAAGGAGTTTCACAAACATCGGATCGAATCTTTCAGAAAAGAGCATGATTTAATTCAGGGCAAAATGGATAGGTTGCTTGATCTTTATCTAGCAAAATCAATTCCCGAAGAGACTTACATCAACAAGAGAAAATCTTTGGAAAGCGAGATGTCTAAAGTGAAGTCAGAAACCGAACTTCATCAAAATGCTGACGGGAACTTTAAGAACACAGTGATGACAGCGTTTGGATTAGCGAATAAAGCGAGTGAGATTTTTGAAAGTTCGAAAACTAGTGAAAAACGCGAATTGATCGCTTTTGTATTTTCGAACTTAAATTTGAGAGGCGCGAAGCTAGAATATACCTTGCGCAAACCATTCGACATGATGGTAAATTTGAGCACTCGTACTGAGTGGCTCCCTGGGAAGGATTCGAACCTCCGACCAAGTGATTAACAGTCACTTGCTCTACCACTGAGCTACCAGGGAATATGAAAAATTTGAAGGGGGCGCAACCTAGGAAAGGATTCTAGTAAATCAACCCCTCCAAACTGCGGGCAAAAAAATAGGACTGAACTTGCGATCAGTCCTATTTTTCGCTTTAAATTTTTGACCCTAATAAATTCTATTTTCTGTCTCCAAAAAGTTGCAGCAACATGATGAAGAGATTGATGAAATCCATGTAAAGATTCAACGCGCCCATGACTGCAGCCTTACCAACCATTTCGCTATTTCCAGCGAATTGGTAGTAGGTTTGTTTGATGCGTTGGGTGTCGTAAGCGGTTAATCCGATAAAAAGGAAAACTCCAATTACTGAAAGAGCAAATTGCATC
This sequence comes from Pseudomonadota bacterium, assembly GCA_018970485.1. Lineage (GTDB taxonomy): Bacteria > Pseudomonadota > Alphaproteobacteria > Rickettsiales > UBA1997 > UBA2645. The sequence continues at coordinate 113,376 of JAGWWH010000002.1, forward strand.
GCTGAGCTTTTCAAAAAGATATTCACCAAGGAAGCAATGATTAAGCCGATTAAGCCCATCATTAAAAACGATCCCATGCCGGTTAAATCTTTTTTAGTTGTGTATCCGTAGAAACTCATCGCGCCGAAAACTGAAGCGGAGATGAAGAAGATGCGAGCAACGCTAGTTCCGGTGTAAACCACAAAAATGGTAGACAGAGATAAGCCCATCAAAGTGGCGTAAATCCAGAGATAAGTTTGTGCCTGTGCTGCTGAAATTTTTGCTATTTTAGCGCTCAAGAAAATCACAAAACCAAGAGGAGCTAGCATTATTACCCAAGCCAAAGGCGTTCCAAAAAACAGCTGCATTAGAGCTGGAGAACTTGAAACCAAAAAGGCCGTAACCCCAGAAATGCCTAGAGCCATGGCCATAAAGTTGTAAACTTTAACCATGTAAGCGCGCATTGAAGCATCGTAGGTTAAAGTACGCGCTGCCGCTGAAGCAAAAGAAGTTTTGCTGTTGAAATCCATTGAGACCTCTCGATTGTTGTTGTTTAGGAAGGACTGGCGATCTAGGCCGCTCAAACTCTTTTTCAAGGAATCTGTGAAAAAAATAATTGCGATAGTTGGATTGATGGGAGTTGGAAAAACCACCATCGGCAGCAAATTATCAAAAAAACTTGGCTACTATTTCATCGACTCCGACCGCGAGATTGAAGATCGCGAACGCAAAACAATTCCAGAAATTTTCGCCCAAAATGGTGAAAAATATTTTCGCGAAGTTGAAGAAAATGTGATCGAAGAAATTGCGCTACGCGATGAAGAAATAGTTCTATCTATCGGCGGTGGCGGTTTCGTAAGCGAGAAGACGCGCAAAATTTTATCCCAAAAAGCGATCACAATTTGGCTACACGCACCGATTAATGAGATTTTGCGTCGCGTTGGCAAAAGAAATAATCGCCCACTTCTTAATCAAAAAAATAAAAGATTGGTTTTGGAAGACTTGGCCAAGCAAAGAAATCCGATCTATTCGCAAGCTGATTTGAAATTTGAGACCGCCATCCAAAGCCGCGAAATTTTAACCACAAAAATAATCAACAAAATCAGAGAATTAAAAAATGAACAAAATCCAAGTTGAGCTCAAAGAAAGAAGTTACGACATCATCATTGAAAGAAATTCAACCAAGCATTTAGCAGAATTTTTGACGCAAAAAAGCTACAGTAAAATTTTTATCATTACCGATGAAAATATTGCCAAGCTACATCTAGCAAAGCTGCAAAGCTCATTGCCAAAATCAGAAGTAATCGAAATTCCAGCTGGCGAAAAAACAAAATCTTTTTCATTTCTAGAAAAAATCTGCGAAGAAATTTTAGCGAAAGGCGTTGATCGCAAATCTCTAATTATCGCTTTTGGTGGTGGAGTTGTCGGTGATTTATCCGGCTTCATTGCTTCAATTTTATTGCGCGGAATTGATTTCATTCAAATTCCCACAACCCTTCTCGCCGCAGTAGATAGCTCGGTCGGCGGCAAAACAGCAATCAATTCAAAAGCTGGAAAAAATTTAATCGGAAGTTTTTATCAACCAAAATTAGTTCTTTGTAATTTGGAATTTTTGAAAACTTTGCCTAAGCGCGAACTCAGATCTGGCTACGCTGAAGTGGTAAAATATGGCTTAATTCGTGATCGGAATTTCTTCGATTTTTTAGATGAAAATCACGCAAAATTATTTTCTCACGATGTCGATTTTTTAGAGAAAATTATTACTCGTTCTTGCGAGTTGAAGGCTGAAATTGTTGGTCGCGACGAGCTTGAATCGGGGGAAAGAATGTTGCTGAATTTTGGTCACACTTTCGGTCACGTCTTTGAAACCGAAACCAAATATTCCGATGAAATTCTGCACGGCGAAGCTGTAGCGATGGGCATGGCGATGGCGGCAAAAATGTCGTGCAATCTTGGATTCATTAAAAAAGAAATTTCTGATCAAATCTGTTCGCACTTAGAAAAATGCGGCTTCACAACCGATCCAAAAAAAATCCGCAAAGATTGGAACGAAGAAAATCTCATCTCTCACCTCGCTAAAGACAAAAAAAACGAGAACAAAAATCTTACTTTTATTTTGTTGAAAAAAATCGGCGAAGCCTTTGTTCAAAAGGGCGTGGAGCTGCAGGAGTTCAAAAAAATTTTAAACAACTAAAAAGTCATGCTTCGACAAGCTCAGCATGACCTTCACCCCGAGCCTGTCGAAGGGTGACAATCATAAAATAGTAAATGCAAAACCAATTCTACCTTACTGAAAAGTTACCTCCTTACATCTTCGCCGCAATCCACCACCTCAAGCAGGAAGCGAGTGCGCGCGGTTTAGAAGTTATTGATTTTGGCATGGGCAATCCAGATTCTGCTCCACCACAACATGTGATGGATCGTTTATCTGAGCTGTCGCGCGACCCAAAACTTTTTGGTTATTCTGTAACTGGCGGCATCGATATTTTAAAAAAATCCATCTGCGATTATTACCAAAGACGATTTGGGGTTGAGCTTGATTACAAGTCAGAAGCCCTTGTCACTATTGGTGCGAAAGAAGGTATTGCCTCTCTCGCCACCGCGATTTCTGACGAAAAAAATTACATCTGCATCCCCTCACCTTCTTATCCAATTCACACTTTTGGTTTTGTGATCGCGAAAACAAATCTGCATCACATCGAAGCAATTCAATCAGGTGATTTTTTAGCACAGTTTAAAAAACATGTAGAATCGACAAGCCACAAACCGCAAGCCGTCCTCGTCTCTTATCCTTGTAATCCAACCACAGAAATCGTCGGTTTAGATTTTTACGAAGAACTCGTTTCTTTCTGCAAAAAACATCAAATTTACATCATCTCCGACGTCGCCTACGCTGAACTTTATTTTAACGAAAAAGACAAACCGCATTCGATCCTCGAAGTGAAAGGCGCGAAAGATGTGGCGATCGAATTTTCTTCCATTTCAAAAAGTTATTCGATGCCGGGATGCCGCGTCGGCTTTGCCTGCGGCAATAAAAATTTAGTCGGCGCACTCTACAAAATTAAATCCTATCTCGACTACGGATCATTCAATCCATTACAAATAGTCGCCGCCGAAGCACTCACTGAAAAAAGCGACGAATATCTAAAAAACCTGCGCCAACTTTACCAAAAACGCGGCGAATTTTTGGTCGATATTTTCGCGAAAGAACTTGGCTGGAACATTGAAAAACCTAAAGCCAGCATGTTCGTCTGGACAGCATTTCCTCAGCAATTTTCTCACCTCTCTTCCTTCGATTTCTGCAAAAAAATGATCGCAGAATGTGGGGTTGCAATGTCGCCCGGAAGCTCGTTTGGCAAGAGCGGCGAAGGATTCGTACGACTCTCTTTAATTCGCACTGAAGATGAAGTGAGGAGAGCAATTTCAAAGTTGAAAACAGTTTTCTAAAACTAAAAACCCCAACCAACCACAACCCACAAACCCATGAAAACACAAAAACTCGATACCCAACTAGCTTTGTTCAGAGGTAAAAATATCAGAAAAATTCTTCATGAAAATGAATGGTATTTTTCTGTAATCGATGTTGTTGCCGCATTAACTGATAGCGCCAATCCCCGTGATTATTGGTTCAAAATAAAAACTAGAGTTGAAGCGGAAGAAAAATTTCAACTGTCGACAATTTGTCGACAGTTGAAATTGGAAGCACCAGATGGAAAAATGCGCGAAACAGATTGTGCCAACACCGAAGGCATTTTCCGAATCATCCAATCAATCCCATCGCCAAAAGCCGAGCCATTCAAACGCTGGTTAGCAAAAGTTGGATTTGAGCGCGTCCAAGAAATCGAAAATCCCGAACTCGCTACCAAGCGCACGCGAATGCTCTATAAACTCAAAGGCTACTCCGAAGATTGGATCGAAAAAAGAATGCGCGGAATCGCGATTCGCGAGGAATTAACTGACGAATGGCAAAAACGTGGCGCTGATGAAAATAAAGATTACGAAATTCTTACTGCTGAAATTTCCAAAGCGACGTTTGGCTTAACGCCTTCGCAGTACAAAGATCACAAGGGTTTAAAGCGTCAAAATCTACGCGATCACATGGATGATTTTGAGCTAATTTTTACAATGCTCGGCGAACGTTCGACCACAGAAATCCACCGCAACGAAAATTCCCGCGGCGTAAAAAAACTAAAAGAAGACTCAAAAATCGGCGGCAAAATCGCTGGCAACGCCAGAAAGGAACTTGAGAAAAAACTTGGCAGATCGATCGTTTCGAAAGAAAATTTCTTACCGAATAAAAAAGCAAAAAAACTAAAATGACCTACACAATCCAAGGCAAAAACAACGTTTACGAACTCGTAGTTGGTTGCGAAATTCACGCGCAGGTTGCGTCGCATTCAAAACTTTTTTCACGGGCAGCAACTGAGTTTGGTGCGGCGCAAAATTCACATGTTTCTTTGGTCGATGCAGCTATGCCGGGCATGCTTCCAACGATTAATGAGGAATGTGTAAAACAGGCGGTAAAAACTGGTTTGGGAATCAATGCACAAATCAATCTCAAATCGATTTTTGATCGCAAAAATTATTTCTATCCTGACTTGCCGCAAGGTTACCAAATCTCGCAATTTTTAGATCCGATTGTTGGCGAAGGCGAAGTGGAAATTACGCTCGAAGATGGCAGCAAAAAAGTGATTCGCGTGGAAAGAATTCACCTTGAACAAGATGCCGGAAAATCAATTCACGATCAACATCCAACCATGTCGCTGATTGATCTAAACCGCTCTGGCGTAGCGCTGATGGAAATCGTTTCCAAGCCAGACATGAACTCGCCTTTCGAAGCTTCTGAATATGTAAAAACAATTCGCGCGATTGTGCGAACTCTCGGCACTTCTGACGGCGATATGGAAAAAGGAAATTTGCGCTGCGACGCTAACGTTTCTGTACGCAAAGTTGGCATTAAAACTTTAGGCACACGCTGCGAAATCAAAAATCTAAACTCAATGCGCAACATCTCTCGCGCCATTGAATTCGAAGCTGCACGCCAAGTCGAAATTTTAGAAAATGGCGGAAAAATCGATCAAGAAACTCGTCTTTTCGACGCGATAACTGGCGAAACCAGAACGATGAGAAGCAAAGAAGATGCGATGGATTATCGCTACTTCCCAGACCCTGACCTCCCGCCACTCGTGCTCTCACAAGAATATGTCGATGCGATCAAAAAAACTTTACCTGAACTTCCACAAGCTCGCAAAGCCCGCTACATCCGCGATCTCGGCCTCACCGAATATGACGCCGGCGTCCTCACTGCGAGCGAAGAAATCTCCGCCTACTTCGAAGCACTAATAACGAAGCACGAACCACGAATCTGCGTCACCTGG